>REEQ01000159.1 GCA_007695005.1 Wenzhouxiangellaceae bacterium
AGGCTTAGCCAGCAGATTTACAGTCTGCCCTCGTTGACCGCTTGAGTACCCCTCCAGCTGTTCGTTACCTATGCACTCCTGACAGTGGTTCCGGCAATCAATCCGGGACGAAGCTCGCCATTGTCTCGAAAACTTCGCCCCCAGTCAAGCAGCACTGCAAAAATAATCCCACTGCCAAGAACCCGGCCTTGGCACCCCATCCTCTCCCCTCTCCCGCATCCCTCGTCGCCAACGTCCTCAGACGTTGAACCGAAAATGCATCACATCCCCCTCCTGGACGATGTAGTCTCGCCCTTCCAGGCGCAACTTTCCGGCAGACTTGGCTCCGGCCTCGCCACCACAGGCGATGTAGTCTGCGTAGGCCGTGGTTTCAGCCCGAATGAAGCCCTTTTCGAAATCGGTGTGAATACGACCGGCGGCCTGCGGCGCCGTCGAGCCCTTGCGCACCGTCCAGGCACGCACCTCCTTGGGCCCGGCGGTAAAGAAGGTCAGCAGATCCAGCAGGGCGTACCCGGCCCGGATCAACCTGTTCAGTCCGGGTTCGTCCTGACCCAGATCGGCCAGAAACTCCGCCTGCTCGACGGGATCAAGCTCGGCCAGCTCGGCTTCCATGGCCGCGCACAGGACCACGACTTCGGCATTCTCCTCGGCAGCGCGGCCGCGAACGCGGGCAACCATGTCATTGTTGTCGTCGGCGGCATCGTCGACGTTGGCCACATAAAGCACCGGCTTGGCGGTGATGAACTGCCAGGCTTTCAGGGCCAGGCGCTCGTCGTCCTCCAGTTCCAGGCTGCGCAGCGGCCGACCCTCGCCGAGGTGGCCTACCACTTTCTCCAGCAGGGTCGCCAGGCGTTTCGCCTCCTTGTCACCGGACTTGGTCTGGCGGGAAACGCGATCAAGCGCCCGCTCTGCCGTTTCCAGATCGGCCAGCACCAGCTCGGTATCAATGGTTTCGATATCGGACAGCGGATCAACCTTGCCGGCCACGTGGGTAATATCGTCGTCCTCGAAGCAGCGAACGATGTGAGCGATTGCATCGGTTTCGCGAATATGGGACAGAAACTTGTTGCCCAGACCCTCACCCTTGGACGCACCGGCCACCAGTCCGGCAATATCAACAAACTGCATCATCGTCGGAATGAGCTTCTCCGGCTTAACGATGGCGGCCAGCTCATTCAGCCGCGGATCGGGCACCGGCACCATGCCAACATTCGGCTCGATCGTGCAGAAAGGATAATTCTCGGCTGCAATCTCGGCCTTGGTCAGGCACTTGAACAGGGTGGACTTGCCTACGTTCGGGAGTCCGACGATGCCGCATTTGAAACCCATGGGGTGGTCCTTGTCGGGAAAAGAGGAAAGGAAAAAAGGAAAACCTTGCTCGCTACGGGTTGGCCGCGGGCAGCGTATGCAGGCTTTGCATGGCGCGCTCGGGCTGGCCGGACAGGAGCTCAGGCAGTATCGCTACGGCCCGGTCGATCGACTCGAGTATCGCCTGCTCGTCGGCGGCATTGGCACGACTCAGCACCCAGGGCGTGACCGCTTCCTTAAGACCGGGGTGACCGATACCGATGCGCAGCCGCCAGAAACCCTGGCTTCCCAGATGCTGAAACGTGCTGCGCAGGCCGTTATGGCCACCATGGCCGCCGCCCTGCTTCAGTCGCACCACGCCGGGCGGCAGGTCAAGATCGTCATAGGCGATAACCACATGCTCGGGAGCTATTTGATAGTAGTCAGTCGCCGCCCGAATGGCCTGACCGGAATTGTTCATGAAAGTGTCCGGCTTCAGAAAAACACAATCGGCACCGGCCAAGACTTCCTTGGAAACCGCGCCATGCAGCTTGCGATTGGGTTTGAGATTCAGCGGCTGGCGACGATCAAGGGCATCCAAAAGCCAGAACCCGGCATTGTGCCGGGTTCTGTCGTACTTCGCGCCCGGGTTGCCCAGGCCGGCGATCAGCCAGCGAGCGCTCACGGTCAGCCTCAGTCGTCCTTCTTGGCCTCTGCCTCTTCGTCGCCCTCGACCGCCTCATCGGACGATTCTTCGTCCTCGGCAACGGTCGCGACTTCTGCCGGCTCACCAGCAACGGCATCAGCTTCTGCAGCCAGTTCGCCCGAACCCTGGCCTTCACGGATGAAGATGGCCGTCACGATCGGGTGATCGCTGTCCTGACTGATCTCGAGCGCCGGGATAGTGACACCCTCGGGCAGCTTGATTTCGCTCAACATGACACTGCCACCCGGCTCCAATCCAGCCAGGTCCACTTCCAGGTACTCCGGCAGATCCTTCGGCAGGGCCTCGATTTCGACTTCGACCGCCTGGTGCGAAATCACCACGCCGGCCTTGCGCCCGGCCTTCGACTGCTCTTCATTGACAAAGTGAATCGGCACATTGATGCGGATGACCTGATCATCCGATACCCGCAGAAAATCGATGTGGGTCAGGCGCGGCTTAAACGGATGGCGCTGAAGGTCGCGCAGAACCACTTTCTGACGCTTGTCGTTACCAACGCTCAGCTCCAGCACGGAAGCGAAGAAAGCTTCTTCTTCCGCCATGTGCAGGACCGAATCGTGGTCGACGGTAATGGTGGCAGGCTCACGGTTGCCACCGTAAACCACGGACGGCACCCGGCCGGCACGACGCAGGCGGCGGCTCGCACCTTTCCCCACATCCGTGCGCATTTCTGCCGGAATCTTGAATTGCTTGGACATTTTGAAACTCTCGCTGTTGCTCGGTTGATGGACCGGAACCCGCGACCAGGTTTCCGGGCAAGCCGAGTATTGTAGCGTGGGAGGATGTGGAGAGGGAAGAGAAAAGAGGACAAAAAGGGGAGCGGGCCAGGGAACCTCTGAATAATTATGCACGGAGCGCGTTTCAGTCGGAAAAGCCTAAGACCATGTGTTGCGACGCGAGTGACAGTCGCCGTAGCGCCGTTCTGCAGGCAGGTACAGTTTGTCCACAGGGCAAGAAGTACCTGCCGAAAGAACGATCAGCGCGTCACGGCCGAGCGGCGCAACGCGCGATCTGCAGCTTTTCCGGCGAAGCCCCGTTTCGCCACTCAATCTTCCCCGAACGCGAACCCGAACAGATGCAACAGGCTGCTGAACAAGTTATAGATGGACACGAACAAAGTCACCGTGGCCATGATGTAGTTGCGCTCGCCGCCACGCACGATCTGCTGGGTCTGGAACAGGATGAGACCGCACATCAGCAGAGCAAACATCGCCGAGACGGCCAAGCCCAGTGCACTCATCTGGAAAAAGATCGCAGCCAGGCCAGCCAGGAAAGCAACCAGGATGCCGACGAACAGGAACGGCCCAAGGAAACTGAAGTCACGCTTCGTCACCAGGGCAAAGCCGGACAGGCCGACAAAGGCGACCGCGGTGGTACCAAAGGCGGCAATCACCAGTTCGTGACCATTGCTGAAAACCGTCAGATAACTGTTGATGATCGGTCCGAAGGTGGCTCCCATGAAGCCGGTCAGGGCAAACACGCTCAGCAAGCCCCAGGCGGAATTGCGCAGCGCCATGGTCAGGAAAAGCAGGCCAAAGTAGCCAACCAGGGTGATCAGCACACCCGGGTAGGGCCAATTGTTGGCCATCGCGACATAAGCCATGGCGGCGCTGAACAGCAGCGTCATGGCCAGCAGGTTCCAGGTATTCCTCAGCACCTTGCGAGCGCTTTCATCCATCTCCACGCCGTGCGTGCGAGGCAACGAGCTGGTTCGAAGTTGTTCGTTCATGGTGTTCGTTTCATCCTTGAATGAGAAGCCACAAGCAGAATTCTAGACCGCAATTCTATCAGGAAGGTTTCCAGACGCCGTATGTGTGCACGCCAGTTCAGTCCGGCCGGATGGCCACCGCCAATCCCGGCAGCCCGGGGCCGCCCTGGAAATGCTCGGCCAGCAGCTCCGCCAGAGCCGGCGCGATATCCAGCCCATTGCGATAATGGCCGGCGTTGATCCAGAGATTGCGCAGATGCGGATAGGGACCCAGCATCGGTCGGCCACCGGCAACGCCCGGCAAGGGCCCCAGCCAGTGCCGTTGCAGGTCAAAACGGTTCAGCGCCGGCAAATGATTGACGACGCGGGTCAGCAGCTCGTCGAGTGCATCACCGTCCGACACTGACGCTGCCGGCAGTCGATCGATGGCCAGCAAGCGTCCATCGGGCTGCGGCACCAGACACAACTCCGGGCTGACAACCACATGGTCCAACAGGCGACTACCCGGGTTGAACAGCAAGTAGTGGGCACGACCTTGGGGCAGATCCAGGGGGTCAAGCCCGGATTCGTAAAGCAAGCCTGCAAGACGGTCTTCGGCAGCCAGCACCACCGCATCGGCGCTGACCACTGAGCCATCGGCCAGCAGCACTTCGGGTACGACATTGCCGGTCACCACCAGCTGGCAGGCGTGGCTGTCGTCAAGCACCTCGACATCGCGCCGACGCAGCGCCAGCTCCAGTGCATGGACGAGGCGGTCATGTCGAACCTGGCTGAAGTCAGGCCGGAAAAGCCCCGGACCATCCACTCCGGCCAGGCGCGACTCGCAGCTTTGCGGCGCTACCGGCTGCCAGGCGCTGTCTTCCGCGCGCAAGCCCCGCTCCGCCTCGGCGCCGATGGCCAGCAGACCGATGCGTACATAGCCCAGATCAACGCCGGTCTCCTGGGCCAGACGAACCATCCAGTCAATCCAGAGACGGCGGCTACGCGCCTGCAGCCGGCTGACCAGCTGCGGCTGCGCCCAGCTTAGCGACGGAGCCGTGACTTCCACGCCAGCAGGGGGCAGTTGCTCCAGACCTTCGGGAGCGGCCGATATGACCGTGCAGGACAGGCCGGATTCCGACAGGGCCAGCGCCGTGGACAGCCCGACCGGGCCGGCGCCGACCACCGCCAGATCAGCGCGAATCACAACCTGGGCGGTTCCGGGCCGCGTCGCGGCAGGAACCCCTCGATCAACAGCAATGCGACACCGATCACGATCACGCTGTCGGCCACATTGAAGGCCGGCCAGTGGTATCCGCGCCAGTGCACATCAATAAAATCCACCACATACCCGAAGCGTACCCGATCGATCATGTTGCCGATTGCTCCCCCCAGGACCAGAGCGATGGCGGTAGGCAGCAGACGCGAGCGATTCGGCAGACGCCACAGCCAGATCATCAGGACCAGGCTGATGACACCAGCGACGATGGTGAAGAACCAGCGCTGCCAGCCCCCGGCGTCAGCCAGGAAGCTGAAGGCCGCCCCTTCATTGTGAGCCAGGGTCATGTTCAGCCAGCTGGTGATTTCCACTGGGCGATACAGGGCCAAGTGCGTGCTGGCCAAGTGCTTGGTCCACAAGTCAAGCACGATCAGCACGGCCGCCAGGGCCAGCCACATCAGGTACTTGCCGGGTCGCATCGGCAGCATGTCAGGCCCAGCGCCGCGTTTCGCCGTCACCCGCGACGTTAGTCACGCAACGACCGCAGAGCTCGGGATGATCCGGATCACCGCCCACGGAGTCGCGGTGGTGCCAGCAGCGCACACATTTCTGGTGCGCGGTCGCTTTCACCGCCACTTTCAGCTGATCGCCGCCAATGTCGGCGCTGGCCATGGCCTCATCGACCTCACCCAGGTGCACATCGGAGGAGATGAAAACAAAGCGCAGCTCGTCACCGACCTCGGCCAGCCGCTCAGCCAGCCGGCCCTCGGCCTGCAGGGTGATTTCGGCGGCCAGCGAGGAACCGATTGCCTTGGCCCGGCGCAGCTCCTCGAGCTTCGGACCGACTACCTCGCGCACCTGGCGCAGGCTTTGCCAGAATTCGCGCATGGCCGGATCACCCGCTTCCAGGCCCTGGTACCAGGTGGCCAGCATGACCGATTCCTCCCGCTTGCCCGGCATGTCAGCCCAGATTTCCTCAGCGGTAAAGCAGCACACTGGCGCCAGCCATCGGACCAGGGCTTCGAGCACGTGGTGCATGGCGGTCTGGGCCGAGCGCCGGGCCGGATGGTCTTCGGGCAGCGTGTAGAGCCGGTCCTTGATGATGTCGAGGTAAAACGCACCCATGTCGACGTTGCAGAAATGGTGCAGGCGCTGGTAGATGTGCAGGAAGCGATAGTTGGCATAGGCATCCACCACCTCGTCCTGCAGGCCGGCGGCCAGGTCGACGGCGTAGCGGTCCAGCGGCAGCAGCTGGTCCATGGCCAGGCAGTGGCGCTCAGGGTCAAAACCGTTCAGGTTGCCGAGCAGGAAGCGGGCGGTGTTGCGGATTCTCCGGTAAGCATCCGAGACGCGTTTGAGAATCTCGTCGGAAACATTCATTTCCTGGCGGTAGTCGGCCGCGGCAACCCACAGCCTGAGCACATCGGCGCCGAGGGTGTTCATGACCTGCTGTGGCGCGACCACGTTGCCCTGGGACTTGGACATCTTGCGACCCTGGGCATCGACGGTGAAACCGTGGGTCAACACCTGGCGATACGGTGCATTGCCGTGCATGGCCACCGAAGTCAGCAGCGACGACTGGAACCAGCCGCGATGCTGGTCAGAACCTTCCAGGTAGAGGTCGGCCGGGCGGCTGAGCCCATCGCGCTGGTCTAGCACGCAGTGGTGAGTCACCCCGGAGTCGAACCAGACATCGAGAATATCGGGCACGGGCTCATAGCTTTCGGCATCAACGCCCAGGCGCTCGGCAATGCCATCGTCGTACCAGGCATCGACGCCTTCCTTGGCGACGATATCGGCCAGTTTGTCAAGCAGCGCCGGGGTGTCGGGGTGCGGCTGCTGGCTGTCGCGGTCGATGAACAAGCCCAGCGGCACGCCCCAGGTACGCTGGCGCGAGATGCACCAGTCCGGGCGCGACTCGATCATGCCGCGAATCCGGGCCTTGCCCCAGTCCGGCACCCAGCGCACTTCGTCGATTGCCTTCAGCGCATCGTCTCGCAAGCCAGCCTGGTCCATGGCAATGAACCACTGCGGCGTAGTCCGGAACGCGGTCGGGGTCTTGTGGCGCCAGCAGTGCGGATAGCTGTGCTGGAAGTCCTCGGCCGCCAGCAGGCTGCCGTTGACGCGCATGTGTTCCACCAGGGTCTTGTTCGCCTTCCAGACAAACTCGCCGGCCACCACGGCCGTGCCGTCGACGAACACGCCGCGGCTGTCGACCGGGTTGACCACGGCCAGGTCATAAACCTGGCCGACTTCAAAGTCTTCCTGGCCGTGGCCGGGGGCTGTGTGCACGGCACCGGTACCGGTTTCGGTGGTGACGTGATCACCGAGGATCACCGGCACCTGCCCGCCGTTGTAGGGGTGGTGCAGCCTCAAAAGCTCCAGGGCCTGGCCACGCACGGTGCCCAACACTTCGACCTGGTCCAGCGCGAGACGCTGGCAGACAACCTCCCTAAGCTCGCTGGCAATCACGATCTCGATGCGCCTGCCGCCCTGGCTGGCGCGAACCAGGTCATAGTCCAGCTCGGCGTTCAGGGCCACGGCCTGGTTGGCCGGGATCGTCCAGGGGGTGGTCGTCCAGATCACTACCCCGGCCGTTTCGCCCAGCCCGCTGACACCGAAGGCCTGGCCCAGCGCCGACGGATCAACAGCCCGGAACAGCACGTCGATGGCCGTCGAGATCTTGTCCTGGTATTCGATCTCGGCCTCGGCCAGGGCCGAGCCGCAGTCGAAGCACCAGTGCACGGGTTTGACCCCGCGCTTGAGATGACCGCGCTCGACAATCCGGGCTAGCGCCCGCAGCATGTCGGCCTCGTAGTCAAAATCGCGCGTCGCGTAGGGCCGCGACCAGTCGCCCAGCCCGCCAAGGCGCTTGAAGTCCTCACGCTGCCGATCAATCTGCTGGCCGGCATACTCGCGACACTTCTGGCGGAAGGTGGCGGCATCGACCTTCTGGCCAACCTTGCCGACCTTCTTTTCCACCTGCAGTTCGATCGGCAGGCCATGGCAATCCCAGCCCGGCACGTAGGGCGCGCGATAGCCGGCCAGCAAGGCTGAACGCACAACGATATCTTTCAGAATCTTGTTGACCGCATGACCGATATGGATATCGCCGTTGGCATACGGCGGGCCGTCGTGAAGAATGAAGGCCTCGCGCCCGGCCGTGGCCTCCTGGATGCGCTCATACAGCGACTGCTCGTACCAGCGCTTGAGCATTTCAGGCTCGCGCGTGGCCAGCGAGGCCTTCATCGGGAAGGCAGTCTGCGGCAGGTTGATCGTGTCCTTGTAATCCATCGTACGCGGCTGGTCTGGTTATTGGTTTCGGTTTTGGTCCTGCAGGATCCGGCGGGCTCGCGCCGCGTCCTGCTCCATCTGGGCCTTCATTTCATCCAGGCTGGCGAACCGGGTCTCGGGCCGCAGCCATTCGATGAACTTGATGGTGACATGCTGCCCATACAAGTGGCCATCGTAATCGAACAGGTGCGCCTCCAGTAGCCAGCCTGATGCGCCGATGGTAGGGCGCTGCCCCAGGTTGGCCACGGCCGGATGCTGGTCCAGCCCGGCGCCGCTGACGCGAACGGCAAACACCCCACTCAGCGCCGGCGGCAGCGGCGGGCGCAGATTGATGGTCGGGTAGTCCAGCGTCCGTCCCAGCGCCTGGCCGCGCCGGACACGACCGGAAATGCTGTAGCGGCGGCCCAGCCAGCGTCGCACCCGGGCCAGGTCACCAGCCGCCAGGGCCGCCCGGATACCGGATGAGGAAATGCGCTCGCCAGCGTCGATGACGGCAGGCTGCACCTCGACGTCGAAGCCGTGAATGCGGCCCAGCTCGGCCAGGCGGTTGACATCGCCGGCCGCGCGGGCGCCAAAGCGAAAGTCCTCACCGACCACGACCAGCCGGGCGCCGGCGCCGCGGACCAGGACATCGGCAACGAAGCACTCCGGGCTGAGCGCTGCGAAGCTGGCATCAAAACGCGGCATGAATACCTGCTCCAGACCATGGGCGCGGCATAGCTGCAGCTTGTCGCGCACGCTGCTCAAGCGCGGCACGGGCTGATCTGGCCGGAAAAAACTGGCCGGCATTGGCTCGAAACACATCAAGGAAGGTGTCAGCGCATCGGAACGCGCGCACACCGATCTCACCAGGGCCTGATGACCCCGGTGCAAGCCGTCGAAATTGCCGATCGCCAGGGCGCAATGGGCCCGGGTCATCGACCCTGAGTGTATGTGTCGGATGAGTCGCATGAGCAATCGCGCAATTCTACATGAGCACGCGAGCGGGTCGGTGGTCGGTGGTCGGAGGTCAGAGGTCAGAGGTCAGAGGTCAGAGGTCAGTGGTCGGATTACTGAGATCCGACTACCGACTACCGACT
>REEQ01000073.1 GCA_007695005.1 Wenzhouxiangellaceae bacterium
CAGCCGTCGCGGTCAATGAACAGGATCTTGCGGGTACTCATGGTTTCCATTCCTTGAAGAAGGCCAGCAGGCGATCGGTCTCGGCCGGCGTGCCAACGGTGATTCGCACGCAGTTGCTTAAAGCCGGCTGGGCGGACTGGTCGCGCAGGCGGATACCGGCCGCGGCGGCAGCGGCGACCAGGTTGGCAGCTGGTGACGTGCGAACCAGGATGAAATTGGCCGCGCCCGGCCAGATCCGGACAATGGCCGGATGGGCTGACAAGGCGTGTAGCAAGCGCCGCTTTTCGCTGGCCAGTTCAGCCAGCTGGCTGCTGACTTTATCGACCTCGGCCAGGGCGCGCAGGGCGGCCGCAATCGCCGGTGTCGGCAGCGGGTAGGGGGCGATGATGCGTCTGAGCAGGCCGATGACTTGCGGATCGGCGATCACCGTGCCCAGGCGGCAGCCGGCCAGGGCATAGGCTTTCGACAAGGTGCGCAAAACGACCAGGTTCGGAGTGGCAGCGATATGGCCGGCCAGGGAGGGTTCGCTGCAGAACTCGATATAGGCCTCGTCGATGATCACCAGGCCGTGACCGGCCACGCTTTGGGCCAGGTCCAGCACCTGCCCGGCCGGCAGCAGGTTGCCGGTCGGGTTGTTGGGCGAGCACAGGAAATACAGCCGGCAAGGCGGGGCGGCGGCCAGGCGTGACGGGTCCAGGGTCCAATCACTGTCGCCCTCGCTCAAATTCACTTCTACCACTTCGGCGCCCTGGATACGGGCGCTCAAGGCGTACATGCCAAAGCAGGGCGGGCAAACCAGCACCCGATCCTGGCCGGCGCGGACAAAGGCGCGCATCAACAAGTCAATGCCCTCGTCGCTGCCGCGGGTGATCAGCAGCTGTTCCGGCTCGACGTCGTAAAGTTCGGCCAGCCGGGCCTTGAGCTCGGCCGGCTGCGGGTCGGGGTAACGGTTCAGCCCCAGCCCCGGGTCGCCGGGCGGCGGCCAGGGGTTTTCATTGGCATTCAACAAAATGCCGGCACTGTCGGCCAGGGCCCGGGCCGAGGCGTAGGGCGCCAGGGCCCGGATTTCCGGGCGGGCCAGGTCGGCGGGGTTCATGTCCCAGCCCCTTTGCCAAGCTTTTCCAGGCGCAGGGTGATGGCCAGGCGGTGGGCTTCCAGGCCTTCATGGGCGGCCAGGCGAGCGCCGGGTGGGCCCAGGGTCTTGAGGCCAGCCGGGGTGGCTTCCTGCACGGTCATGCGGCGCATGAAATCGATCAGCGACAGCCCGGCGCGGGAGCGCGCCCAGCCAGCAGTGGGCAGGACGTGATTGGTGCCGGAGATATAGTCGCCCAGTGATTCCGGCGTGTAGTGGCCGAGAAAGACCGAGCCGGCGGTAATGATTTGATCGCACAAGGGGTTCGGCTGCTCGGTGGCGATGATCAGGTGCTCGGGCGCATAGTCGTTGGCCACCGCCACGGCCTGGTCGAGATCATCAACCAGCAGGATGGCGCCGTGATCCAGCGCCTGGCGGGCGGTGGCGGCGCGCGGCAGCTGGTCGAGCAGATCGCTCAGTGCGGCTTCGGTGGCCTGGGCCAGGGCAAGGCTGTTGGTGACCAGGAAGACCTGGGAGTCCGGCCCGTGCTCGGCTTGCGACAGCAGGTCGATGGCAACAAAGACCGGGTCGGCCGAGTCATCGGCAATGACCATGACTTCCGACGGCCCGGCCGGCAGGTCCATGGCCGCACCATCGGCTGATTCGGCCACCAGGCGCTTGGCCTCGGTGACGAAGCGGTTGCCGGGGCCGAAGATCTTTGCCACCCGCGGCACCGACTCGGTGCCATAGGCCATCGCCGCCACTGCCTGGGCGCCGCCGGCGACCAGCACGGTGTCGATCTGCATGCGATGGGCAATGGCGCGCACGGCGGCATCGGCGCGGCCATCCGGCCCCGGCGGAGTGGCCAGGACAATGCGTTGGCAACCGGCCAGGCGCGCCGGCACGGCCAGCATGATGGCAGTGGAAGGTAACGGCGCGGAGCCGGCCGGCACGTACAGGCCGACCGGGTCCAGTGCCCGCCAGCGTGCCTGGCAGGTGACGCCGGGGGCGGTTTCGATGACCTGGTCGGTCGGTTTGCCGGCGGCGTGAAAGCGACCGATGGTGTCGATCGCGGTGTCGATGGCCTTGAGCAAGTCGGCGTCCAGCTCGTCGGCTGCCTGTTCCAGGTCGGCACGACTGGCCAGCAGACGGCTGGGGCGGCGGCCATCGAAGCGTTCGCCGAAGTCGAGCAGGGCCTGGTCACCTCGGCGGCGGACTTCGCCGACGATATCCGCCACCGTTCGCCGCAGTTCGGCATCGGATTCCATGGCCGGACGCGCCAGCAGCGCGGCGAGCTGCTTGCCATCGAGCTGATTGGCCTGAACGATTTTCATGCCAGCATTTTCTCCACGGGCAGGACGAGGACGGCCGAAGCGCCGGCCGCCTTGAGTTCTTCGAGATGCTCCCAGAATACCTGCTCGGTGCAAACGGCATGTACGGCCACCCGATCCGGCTGGCCTTCCAGGCTAAGGATGGTGGGGGACTCGGCACCCGGCAGAATGGCTGAAATTTCGGCCAGGCGCGCGCGCGGTGCGTGCAGCATCACGTACTTGGTCTCGGCGGCTTGCTGCACGCCTCTGATGCGGGTGAGCAGCTTCGCCAGCAGCGCCTCGCGCGGCTCATCGAGCGCGGCCGGACAACGATACAGGGCGGCCTGGCTGGACAACACCTCGGTTACGGCCTTGAGGTGATTCGCCCTCAGGGTCGTGCCGGTCGAGACCAGGTCAACAATGGCATCGGCCGTGCCCAGGCTGGGCGCGATTTCGACCGCACCGTTCAAGGTGACGATATCGGCCTCTACGCCGTTATCGGCGAGGTACTGGCGGGTCAGGTGCGGATAGCTGGTCGCCACCCGGCGGCCGGCCAGCTGGCCCGGATCGGCATAGGCTTCGTCCTCCGGCAGGGCAAGCATCAGCCGGCAATGACCGAATTCCAGCTTCAGCAGGGGCTCAAGATGCGCATCCGGACGCCGGGCACGGCTTTCCAGCACTTTTTCCAGGGCGACGTTTTCCCCCACGATGCCGAGCTGGCAGACCCCTTCCAGCAGCAAGCGCGGGATGTCATCGTCGCGCACCAGCAGCAGGTCTACCGGCAGGTTGCGACCGTACCAGAACAGCTTGTCCTTGGAGCGGGCGAAGGTCAGCCCGGAACGCTCCAGCAGGCTGAGCGACTTGTCGGCCAGACGGCCGGATTTCTGGATGGCGATTTTTAGTCGGGTCATGGTGGGTCGGTGGTCGGTGGTCGGTGGTCAGGGTGCAGGGGGCTGGTTCAGGCGTTGCAGGGCGAGGCGGTAGCCGCCGTTGCCTTCGGCCAGGAAGCGGGCGACGCGGCCGATGGTGGTGACGCTGACGCCGGTGCGCTCGTGGATCTCGCGATACGGCATGCCCTGATCCAGGTACTTGACCACCCGCCAGCGATCGACCAGGGCTTCCAGCTCAGCCGGTGTGGTCAGGTCCTTGAGCAGGGCGCGGCACTCGTCGGCGGTGCGCATGGCCAGAAACGCCTCGGCCAGGCTGGAACGAGCGGCCCGATTGGCTTCGGCGTGTTGTTGGTCGAGTTGTTTCATTCGGCAATAATGTAATAGCGTGTTATTACATTAACACGAAAAGGGAAAGAGGGAAAGAGGGAAAGAGGGAGCCCTTTACCCCCTCTACCCTTCTACCCTTCTACCCTTCTACCCCCGCCAATGGCGTCGGTGCTGGCGCAGCATGCGCTGGCGGCACTGGTGCAGGCCTTGATCGCGGTTGTCGATTTCGCGGTGAATTCGCGAGGATGGATTGCGCAGGGCCCAGTCATAGTGGGCGTGCCAGGAAGTGGTCCAGCGGGAACCGGAAAAGCCGCAGCCCATGCGCCTTGCGCTTTGGGCCTGGCGGGTGGCCTCATTGGCATACCAGTGGGCCAGTCGAACATGCGGGTGTGGGTGCTGGGCAGGGGCGAGCCTGGCCGGTCCGTGGCTGTAAGGGCCGTGCAGATGACGCGGGGGATGGGCCAGGGCTGTGGTCGTGGCCAGCAGCAGAATCAGGACCAGCGCGGGACGGGTGTATTGGTTCATGATGAAGCTCCTATCGTTGACTGTCCAGGGCGCCGCAGTTCGGCGTGAGGACATCATGCGAGCTTGGCTTTGAACCGGGTCTGAACCTCGCTTTCAGCGCTTGTTCAGGCAGATGGCGCGGCTGGCGGACGTTCCCGCACGCGGCCTCGGAAGCGCGCCCTGAGGGTGATCCAGAGCACGCCGGCCAATACCAGGGCACCGCCCAGCAGCAGGCGCGGACCGGGCCTGTCACCCCAGACGAGAATGCCCAGCAGAACCGCCAGCACCGGCACCAATAGCAGGTAGGGCGTGATGCGGTTGATCTCGTGGCGCTGGATCAGCCAGTAAAAACTGCCGTGGCCAATGATGGAGGCACCAACGGCCGAGTAGATCAGGGCCAGCCATACCATCGGCTGGCCGAGCGCGGCCTGGATGCCGGCAACCGGACTTTCCAGCCACCAGGCCAGCAGCATCAGCGGCGGCAGGGACAGGGCCGCGTTCCAGGCCTGGAAGCTGAGTACGCCCACGCCCTTGAGCTTGCGCATCAGGATGGTGCCGAGTGCCAGTACGAAGGCGGACACCAGCACCAATACCAGCACGTCCAGCTGGGCCAGCACCAGCGGATCCAGGCCCATGACCAGCACGCCGCCAAAGGCCAGGGCAATGCCAGCGGCCGATCGCCAGCCGATACGCTCACCGAGTAGAGCAATGGCCAGCAGGGTGGACATCGGCACATAGACCTGCATCAGCAAGGCGATGGAGGAGACATCTTCGGAGCGCCCAAGGGCCAGGAAGACCAGCGCGAAGTGCAGCGCGCCCATGGTCCAGCAGCAGGCCAGCAGGCGCAGCCACTGGTCGCGAGCCGGGAGTCGCAGCAGCGGAAACACCAGGACCAGGACGAGCAGATAACGGGCGACGGTAAAGCTGATCGGCTCCAGCTCGCCCAGCGCAAAGGCCGCGGCGATGAAGTTCCCGGCCCAGATCAGGCAAATGGTCAGAAGCAGCAGGTAGTGCAGTGGCGGCATGGCTCTGGGTATCCGGACACGGCCGGGATCTGGGGACGGTGCTGAACGGGCGAGGGGGCATTGTGCCTGACCGGGGCGGTCAGGAGATGGACGAAATCCGTCACTTTTTTCTCGACAGACGTCTGTTGGTCACGGGTCGGCCCCGGTTTTTGGCCTTCCCTCGGTGCTTGGCATGACAATTGCATTTAGAAACCCAGCAAGCCAACACAGAATTTATTGAGGAAGCAAACATGGCCAACCTGAACCTGATCGTCAGCAACGAGCGTGAAACCGAACTCGTGACCCGAGTCGACCACAGCGCCTTCAATGGCTTGCTGTCTGACGAGGTCGTCATGCAGTGGCTGATGGAACTGGAAGCCGAGGACTGTGCCAGTGACCTCGACGATAACCGTCGCATTCAGGCCGTGCCCAGCTGCCCGGCCTGAAACCCGGCCGGCGCCAGTGCCGACTCGCGCCAGACTTCAAAAGAACATGGGAAGGGGAACCCTCCAGGGCGGTTCTGTCTGAATGACCGCCTGCCCAGGCCTGCCAGGTCAGGGTCAAGACAGCGCAACGCGCCCGCCGTCAGGCGGGCGCGTTTTGCGTTATGGGTCCTTATCAGACCAATGCTGTCAGGCAGTGGCCTGAATCTGCCCGTCAGTGTCACTCCTGGCCCAGGTCGTTTCCCTGTAACTTGTTGATTCATATGAAGGCGATATTAGTTGGCACATATGTTGCATGATGATTGCTACACGATTCTTGCCGCGACAGAACGCGGCCCCAAAGGGAGAACATCATGGAACAGATCGAAATCAACGAGCGCAGCCACTTCGAAGCCCTGCTGTCTGATGAGGTAGTGATGGAGTGGTTGATGACGCTGGAAAGCGAGCAGGCCGAGACCGAAGAAGTCGAGCCGCTGCGCCAGTACCACGCCTGAGTTTTCTGCAGGCCACCGCCTGAGCCGGCAGTGGCCACTTTGCCAAGGAATGGGAAGGGGAACCCAACAGGGTGCTGACAGGCCTTCCATGCACCCGGCCGGTCAAATGACTGAGCTTGCCTGAACCCGGCGCCCGCTACTCTCCCGGCGGGCGCCGACCTTGATTCAAGCCTCTCTACTCCACCGTGACGGACTTTGCCAGATTGCGCGGTTGATCGACATCGGTTCCCTTGAGGATGCCGACGTGGTAGGCCAGGAATTGCAGCGGAATGATCTGCAGGATCGGTGAAATCGTGGAGTGAGGTGCCGGCACTTCGATGACTTCCACCCGCGGGTGCGCAGCCATCTGCACGCCGCGGTCGGCGAATACATACAGACGCCCACCGCGGGCGCGCACTTCCTGAAGATTGGAAACCAGCTTGGCCAGCAAGCTGCTGCTCGAAGCCGGGACGATCACCGGCAGGCTGTCGTCGACCAGCGCCAGCGGGCCGTGCTTGAGTTCCCCGGCGGCGTAGGCCTCGGCGTGGATGTAGCTGACTTCCTTGAGTTTGAGCGCGCCTTCCATGGCAATCGGATATTCAATGCCGCGACCGAGAAACAGAGCATGCGGTTTTTCTGCAATCTCTTCAGCGATTTCCTGCACCCGTTCGTCCATGGCCAGTACTTCGCGGGCCTGCTGCGGCGCATGGCCCAGGTCTTCCAGCATCTTGTGGACCAGACGCTGGTCGCCGCTGCGGGCTTCGGTCAGGGCGGCGGTGAACAGCAACAGGACGGTCAGCTGGGTGGTGAAGGCCTTGGTCGAGGCCACGCCTACTTCCAGGCCGGCCCGTGTCATCAGGACATGGTCGCATTGGCGAGTCAGCGCGCTTTCAGGCACATTGCAGATACCCAGCGTGGCCAGATACCCCAGCTCGTCCGAGCGGCCCAGCGCGGCCAGGGTGTCGGCAGTTTCCCCGGACTGGGAAATGGCGATCAGCAGGGTGTTTTCCGGAATGGCAGGGCGACGGTAACGATACTCGCTGGCGACCTCGACACTGACCGGCACGCCGGCCAGTGACTCGATCCAGTAGCGCGCCACCAGGCCGGCATGGAAACTGGTGCCGCAGGCAATGATATGAACTGCGCGCACCCGTTTGAGCAGGCTTCGGTCCAGGCTGGGGCAGATGCGTTTGCCGTCCAGGTGTGCATTCAGGGTGGTGGCGATGGCTTCCGGCTGTTCGTGGATCTCCTTTTCCATGAAGTGCCGGTAGCTGCCCTTGTCGACCGCATCGGCCGGCAGCGAGGAAATGCGGATCTTGCGCTGGACCGGGGCCAGGTCCCGGGTCAAAACCCGGACCTGTTGACGGCTGATTTCGACCAGGTCGCCGTCTTCCAGGAACATCATCTGCTGGGTGACTGGTACCAGGGCAGCTGCGTCCGAGGCGAGAAAATGCTCGCCGACGCCGACACCGACCACCAGCGGGCTGCCCAGACGGGCGCCGAGGACGCGCTCGGGGAAGTCGCGCATGATGACGGCAATGGCATAGGCACCCTCCAGACGCCTGCAGGTGGCACGGAGCGCCTCTATCGGCTTCTGACCACGGGCCAGAGCCCGATCAAGCAGGTGGACGATGACCTCGGTATCGGTTTCAGAGCTGAACGTGTAGCCATCGGCCTGCAACTCCTCGCGCAGGCTTTCAAAGTTCTCGATGATGCCGTTGTGAACCACGGCCACGCGATCGCTGGAAACGTGCGGGTGGGCATTTTCCCGGGTCGGCGAGCCGTGCGTGGCCCAGCGGGTATGGGCAATGCCGGTGGGTGCGCTCAGGCCCTCATCCAGCGCGGCGAACAAATCGGCCACCTTGCCGACTTCGGCCTGGTGGTGCAGTCGACCGTCCGCCGGCAGGCAGGCCAGCCCGGCCGAGTCATAGCCGCGGTATTCCAGACGCCGCAGGCCATCGATCAGAATCGGGATGATATTGCGCTCGGCACAGGCCGCAACGATGCCACACATGGATTCGTGCCCCTTTATCCGCGGTTCGAATGAAAGTCGCTTAGGATAGCGCCTATTCCCTCTGCCGTCTGACCTGCCGGGCTAATGCCTTTTGCCTCACTTACTTCTCGCTTTCTTTCGGCCACCATGGAACAAAGGCTGAAGTACTTCGCTGATAGGCCCGATAGGCATCGCCGCGAGACTTCAGGGACTGCTTTTCCGTGTAAGGAATACCGGTCAGTCGGTAGAGGAACAACAGCATCAAGACTGGCCCCAGCCAGGTGATCCACTGATTGGGCGCGCCCAGAGCGATGAGCGGGTAGCTGAACCAGTGCAGCCATTCGAAGAAATAGTTGGGGTGACGCGAGTAACGCCAAAGTCCCACCTGGCAGACTTGGCCCTTGTTCGCAGGGTCCTGGCGGAAGGCAGCGAGCTGGCGGTCGGCAATGGATTCGCCGGCCAGGCTGAGCAGCCAGATCCCCACGCCCAGGATCACCCAGCCGGTCAGCGCCGAGGAGGGATCGTTGGCCACTACCCAGGCCGGCAGGGCAAACAGCCAGGCGACCAGGCCCTGGGCGATGAAGAAGAAGAAGAAAAACAGGTTGGCGCGTTGACCGAAATGTTCGCGCATCGCCTGGTAGCGACCGTCCTCGTCGTCATGTCCGGCCAGCCGCACGGCCAGATGCCGGGCCAGCCGAAATGCCCAGGTCCCGGTCACCAGCACGATCAGGATCCGCTTCTCGATACTGCCGTCGCCGACCGCGGAAAAGTAGATCGCCAGCAGGCCGATTCCGCCCGCCCAGGCCGCATCGACCCAGTCTGCACGACGGGATTTGAGCTGCCATGCCCAAAGGCCCAGCATGATGACGGTGATGCCAATAAGGGAAATGATGAGATCCATGTTCCGAGTATGGCAGCCAGCCGTGAGCCAGGGAAGAAGGCTCGGGCTTCAAGGAGGTTCTTACTCTCCCCTCTCTCCCACCGCCTCTTCCCGCCACGGCCAAAGGCCGCGGCTCAGCCCGAGGTAAAAATAAGATTCGGTCGGTTGTAGAGCGTCCCTGCAATTGCTGCCAGCAGTACCGCAGCCAGGCCGGTGGTTGCCAGTGACAGGCCAACCCAGGCCAGGTTCATCGGTTCGC
>REEQ01000140.1 GCA_007695005.1 Wenzhouxiangellaceae bacterium
TCCCGGGCCAGATCGCGCTGGCTCAGGTCAGGGTTGCGGTCCAGGGCCCGCAGCAGGCGAAATCGGGTTTCGAGATCCAAGGAGTCAGAGTTGCCCAGATGGGCGGAATAAGGCCTTGCGCAAGCTACCGCCCTTGGGAAAGCCCCCAAAAGCCAGCATAATCAGCATGTTGCGGAGATTCGTTCAATTCGTGAACATCGCAATGGTATTGCCAGGGTACCGAAAAGTAAAGCGGTGGCCCAGGCCACGGGGAATGGCCAGGAGCTTGCCGGAAGTTTGACGCTGGTCACATGCGCGTGTACAGTAGGCCGGTAGCGAAATATCGATTATTTCGCGTGTTGTATATATGGTCGCCGTACTCGACAAAATCAGGGGTTTTCAAGGTCATGGACAAGCGTCAATTACTCCGCCAGCCGGTTCTGGCATTCGCAGCCCTGATGCTCGCATCGGTCTGCGTTTCTTCCGTCCAGGCCGGTCCGATCGGCTTTGTTGAATCCAATGGTATAGCCTACGTCTATCCGGCCGGATCGGAGACTCGCCTTAACGTCAATGGCTCGCAAGCGGTGTTTGCCAATGACCGCATCGAGTTGGCTTCTGGCTCGCTGGTGCTGAATCTGAATGGGGGTGGCAGCGTAGCGTTCAGTGGCCCTTCGGCCGCCATTCTGGGCGCGGCCTCGGAGCGGCTCGACCTTGAACTGAGCCATGGCGCATTCACCTACAGCCTGCCGGCGGGTGCCCGCAACCTGAATGTGCGAACCTCGGACGCGGTGATCAGCAGCAGGGATCTGGACCCCAGCGAAGCCGGGGTGATTCGTAGTGGCGCGATCGAGCGGCTGAGCAGCGGCGGGCTGCGCACGCACGCACGCTCCGGGAGTCTGCAGGTCATTGACCGGGACGGCACGGAACATGTCCTGGGTGCCGGGCAGGGGATATCCATTGACGGCGCAGAGATTCAGAGTCTGTCGAGCGACGATGCCGAAGCGGATGATACTCGCCGGGTCGAGCCTGCACCACGGCCTCGTTCGATTTCCTGATTGCGGCCCTTCGGCCGGTTCGTTCATGCCATTTGAGCGTTTTCGGGGCCTGCTCGCGCGGGCCCGGGAACCATTAAATCCTTTTGCGCCCCGCCGCCGGCCTTCATGCGCCTTCTGCCATGCCGCGATGCCCGGCGGACACTAGCCCATGTCTGAATCCGAACACAGCAACAGCCGCCACCTCAAGCCTGTTGATACACAGTCGAGAGCGCTGACGACGCATCAGAACCTGGCTTACTCGCCCGAGGAAGATGATCGTGAGGCGCTGGACTTCGTTGCCCAGTGGAATGCCATCCTCAAGCGCAAGTGGGTGGTCGTCAGCATTATCATCATTGCCCTGGGCGTTGGCGTATTGCAAACCGTACTGACCGTGCCGGTGTATCGCTCCACGGCAGTCATCCAGATCAGTCCACTTACCTCGACGGTACTGCGCATCCAGGATTTCGAGGCTGCCCCCCGTTCGGTTCAGGCCCTGGAGCTGTATCGTGAAACCCAGTTCGATATCTTGCGCGGGCGACAGCTGGCCGAGGACGTAGTCCGCCGTCATGAAGTGTGGGATCACCCAGAGCTGTCCGGCGAACTCAGGCAGCGCAGCCTCACCGGTGAGATCTTTGCCCTTCCCCGACGCGTCCGGGCGTTGCTGCGACGGAGCGAGCCGGTGATACAGCGCGAGATCGACCCTGAGGTTTTGCAGGAGCGCGCAATACGTCGCGCCGGCGCAATTCTGCGTAGCCGCATTGATGTGAGCCCGCGCCGCAACTCACAGCTGGTCAATATCTCCGTCTCCAGTTTCGACCAGCGCTTTGCCGCCCGCATGGCCAACGCCGTGGTCGAGGAGTACATTCGTTCGTCCATGCAGCGGCGCTACGATGCCGGCCAGGAAGCGCGTGAGTTCCTCGAAACGCAGCTCAATGAGATGCGAATCGCCCTGGAACAAGCCGATCAATCGCTGGCTGACTTTGCCCAGGAACAAGGCGTGGCCGACTTGTCCGAGCGCCTGGGTCTTGCCCGCGAGTCGCTGCGGCGGATCAATTCGCGCCTCAACGAGACCCAGTCGGAGCTGCTCCAGGTTCGCTCTTACCGCAACCTGATCCAGAATGGTCGCGGCACGGAAATCCGTCCGGTTACCAATGACCAGGAACTGCAGCGCCTGCAGGCCGAACTGGCCGGGCTGCGCACCGAGCATGCCTCGCTTTCGCAGCGCTTTACCGGCAATCACCCATCGCTGGTGGAGTCGCGAACGCGGATGGCTGGCGTTGAGCAGCAGATCAGCGATCGGCGCTCGGTAATCATCAACAACGTGCTGGTGGAGTATGCGAACCTGGAGGCCGAGATTGCGGCCTTGCATGATGCCGTCGAAGACGGTGAGGCGCAAATCCTGGCGCTGGGCCAGCGCAGCGTACAGTACAACATCCTGCGGCGCGAATTCGAGACTGCGCAGGAGCTCTACAACGGCATGCTGCAGCGCCTGCGCGAGATCGGTATTGCTTCCGGGCTGCATGAAAACAACATCGCCATGATCGATCCTGCCAGCGTGGCCGGGCGCCCCTTTTTGCCCAATCCGCGGCGCAATCTGTCGCTGGCGCTGATTGTGGGCGTGGCGCTCGGCATTGGTCTGGCCTTGTTCCTGGAGTTTCTGGATTCCACCATTCGCCGCGTTGACGATCTGGAACGTCTGGTTGGCCGCCCGGTGCTGGGCCTGATTCCGCTGGTCAAGCTGCGCCAGCAAAAGCTTCGGAACGTGGTGTCGCTACGCCAGGAGGAGCGTGCGGTCAGCCACTACTCAGAGATTCATCCGAAATCCTCGGTGTCGGAGGCCTTTCGGTCGTTGCGTACCAGCCTGATGTTCTCCACCCCCCAGGGCATGCCGAAGACACTGCTGGTTACCAGCCCTGGACCGGGCGATGGCAAGACCACCAATTCGATCAACCTGGCAACGGTGATGGCCCAGAACGGCGCCCGGGTGCTGTTGGTCGATGCCGATCTGCGCAAGCCACGCCTGCACCGCGACTTCGGCATTCCGATGGCGCCCGGCCTGACCAACCGCATCGCCGGCATCAGTGGCGACAACTCCACCTCATCCATCGTCGCGACGACCGTGGAAGGGCTGTTCTTGATGCCTGCCGGCAACCAGGCTCCCAACCCGGCCGAACTGCTGGGCTCGGAGCGGATGCAGAAGATCATTACCATGGCCGGTCGGGCATTTGATCATGTCATCATTGATTCAGCGCCCATTCTGGGCCTGGCCGATGCACTGGTGTTGTCGCGACTGGTTGACGGTGTCATCATGGTCGTAGCGGCCGGCAAGACCACCAAGGACAGCATCAAGACCGGTATCCGGCGATTGATGCAGGTTCAGGCGCCCATGCTGGGAACAGTCATCAACCAGGTGGACATGGACAGCCCGGACTATGCTTACTACTCGTCCTACTACTACAACTACTACAGCGATCCGGAACCCTCCCCTGAAGAAGTCAAGGAGGAGTCGCCGCGCGCGATTGGCCAGCCGGGCTGAACGGGCCGCAGCGATGCTGCGATGCGGATAGCTTTCGCAAGCGGGGTGCTGCTCATCTCCCTGGCCTTCGGTGTCTGGCTGCATGTCGCCGAACTGCGCGCACTATCCCTGGCCGGGCAATGGCTGCTCTCTCCCGATGAAGATCAAAAGCTGCCTGCACTGCCCTGGGGCGGACATGCTGCGGATGACCTGCGCCGCAGTCTGACTGATGGCTGGACAGCGTTGGGGCCGGAGCATGCCGAGCGCAGACTATTTGAATTGGCCCGTTTTTATCCACTCGACGCTGCCGTCTGGACTGAGCTTGCCCGGGTTGAGGCCAGCCGGATGCAAGCCCGCCCTCAGGAATTTGATGCTCGCCTGAATACCGCACTGGCTGCCGAGCCCAATAGTCGACGAGTTCTTTGGCGCGCGTCCCAGGTTGCGATGCAAGCCGGTCGTCTGGATCTGGCCGGCGAGCTTCTTCGCGACGCTGTCGCCAGCTCGCCCGGTGAAGTCCGACTGGCCCTGGCGATGGCGGGCCGATGGTTGCAGGACCCGGAGGAGCTGGTGGACCGTATTGTGCCGACCAGCCCCCAGCACCATGATTTCGCCATGCGCCACGCGCTCAACCAGCGCGACATGGCGCTGGCCGAAGCGGTGTGGCAAAGAGCAGGCAGCAGCGCTACGATTGAAGATCGGATTCTGCTCGATTTTGTCGATGCGCTGATGCGAACCGGCGCGATCGATCGGGCAGCTGCAATCTGGGCCGAGCACGACTCGGACTTCGCCGAGTTCGGCGTTCCAAATGCACGATTCACTCGCCAGATGGATGCCGAGCGCGGCATGGGTTGGCGCATCCGCCAGCCCGAAGGTGTACGCATAAGGCGCGACCGGGAAGTCTTCCACACGGCACCAGCCAGCCTGCAGATTGCATTCTCGGGCCAGCACAATATCAACCTCGCCTCGCCTTCGGTCGAGATTCCGGTGACGGCAGGCGGTCGTTACCGGCTGAGTGGTTACTGGCGTGGCCAAGGCTTGACCACTCGTGCACGACCCTACCTGTGGCTGCGATCGGATCAAGGCGGCTTGCGGGCAGAACAGGCGGTACCCGGTGGCCAGTTCGACTGGACCCCATGGGCTTTCGAGTTTGTCGCTCCCCCGGAGGCCGGACTGGTGCGACTGGTGCTGCGGCGCGACGAGACGGTTGCTTTTGATCGAAATATCGGCGGGCAGCTCTGGCTGGACAGTCTGGTACTGCAAGCGCTCACGGTCAGTAGTGGCAACGACGGCAATTCCGAAGGCCTTTGACCATGGATGCTACCGCCCTGGCCCGTGCACTTGAATGCGATCTGCTGCCACCGCTGACCGATGCCGAGCTTGCAGCGGTACTTGGCTGGCTGGGCCGTTCCATCCAACCGGCAGAAGTAGCGCGACTGGAAGCACTGTTGGGTGCGGCCGGCGACAATCGCCAGCTGACGGCGCGCATACTCGATCAGCTTGACGGCCTGCTATTTGCCAATGGCGAGCTGGATCTGGTGACTGCCGGACTGGCACCTTCCACTTCGCTAGCGCACAGCCGTCGTCGCTTCCGTGCCCTGCTTGGTGCATTCCATCCAGATCGCTTCCCCTGGCATTCGGACTGGCTGACTTCCCGGTTTCAGGCGATTAACTCAGCCTATGCCGACTTCAAGTCCAGAGCGCTCGAGCAGGACGATCAGGCAAGCCTGACTGTACCGGTGCCAGTAGCAAAGGAGCCAGCCGACGAGGACCAGTTCAGGGGCATCGCACCCGGCGGCGCGAAAGCGGCCTCCCTGCTTCGTCTATTGCGCAATGATCAGTGGCTGCCGCATAAACTGGTAGGCGTCCTGTCCCTTTTACTCATCCTTCCGTTGCTGAGCTGGTGGCTGGACGATGGCTGGCTGGGACGGATGACCAGTGGCCGCGACGACATGATGGCGGCCGAGCGCGAGATTGGGCCTGATGATTTCGACGCGATTGGAGCGGCGATTCTCCCCCCGGAGCCAACCTCCTCAGTCGGTGACGCGGAGCAGCCATCCGGGCATTCTCCGGACCAAAAGCTGCACCCCATCATGGCGACGGGCGGCGCGCCGGCAGATTCGGACGAACCTGATTCCGCGGCGTCGCGGCCTGCCGATCGGGCCCTGCGGGCGGCAGAAGCCGATGATGCCTGCCGGCAAGTTGCTTCCTGGCACTTGCAGCTGGCCCAGTTGACCGAGGCCTTTGGCCTGAAACCAGCAGAACCAGGCCAAACGGACTTGCAGCGAGGCTTGCAACGAGGAGCGCTGGACAAGGATGCGCTGGCCGAGGTCCTTGAGCTGTATCGCCGCAGCATTGAGGAGGGCGACCTTGATCGCTTGATGCGGCAGTTGGTAGGAGCGCCCAGAGCCAACATGGACCAGGGTCGCCGCTGGTTCAATGAAAACTACCGCTTGTTGTTTGAGCTGTCGAAGCAGCGGCAGCTGACCATCTCCGTCATCGATATCCATCGGCAAGGCGATGCCTGGATCATAGACACTGACTACCAACTGAGCCTGGCCGATCATGCCTGCGGAAAGCGCCACAGCTTCCAGCGCGGCGTTCGATTTCACCTGGTTCAGGACCCCTTGGTATTTCGCATAGGCGCGATGGAGTACTGATGTCGACCAGGCGCCACCTTTCAAGGCCAGGTAAAGTGCCCGCCGCGGGGCTGGCGGGAGAACTGACGGTGACTCTGTGCCTGGGCGGACTGGTGTTTCTGCTGCCCTGGTTGCTGCCGCAACGCACGCCCGAGCTGCTGGCGCTGAGCGGTCTGGTGCTGATAAGCGCAACACTGGTGGCAGCCCTGGGCGCCAGTCTGGCGCGTGCCAGTGACAGAGCTGACATTGGTTTGCCAGGCGCCGGCTGGTGGGCAGTATTCGGAGTCATCAGCGCGGTGGTGCTGCTTCAGGTCATGCCGATCACTACGCTGGTGCGCTGGTTTGGGCCCTATCCCGAGACTTTCTGGCAGCTTGAGCAGTTCGAGCCCAGGACCTGGTCACCCAACCCTGCGGCCAGCCTTCGAGGCTGGGCTGTTTTTGCCGCGCTGTTCACCCTTGCCTGGCTTGCCGGTCAGCTTCGTGATACGCATCGCCACTGGATCTGGCTGGCGGTTGCCATGGCAGCCACGCTGCAGGCGGGCTACGGATTGCTTGCTCACTCGGTTGGCCTGGAGATGGGCATTGCCAGCGAGGTCGAGGGAAGGAGCCGGGCATTGCAAGGCAGTTTCAGCAACCGCAATCTCTTTGCTGCCTACCTGGCGCTAAGCTGGCCGCTGGTTGTCGCAGTCTGGTGGCTGCGTGATACGCCGCTGATCGGCAGCCTGCCCAGGGAGTTGCGAATCACCGGCTCGCTGCTGGCCGGCTCTATTGTCGGCGCGGCCATCTTTGCCAGCGCCTCTCGCCTGGGGGCGATGGCAGGTGTATTCGGTGCCGTTGCGGGCGTGCTTCTGCTTACTCGCTACCGCGGCCAACTGACTGGCTTTGCGCTTTGGCCAGCCTGGCTGGTTTTGCTGGGCACATTCATGGTTGCAGTTTGGATGGGACTGGAGCCACTGACGGGCCGGCTGGCGGCCACGGATGCTGAAGAATATCGGCTGGTGGCATTCGCCCTGATGTTTCGTGAATTTCCCTGGGCATGGTGGCTGCATGGGGTCGGCCTGGGCGGCTTTGAAGCCGTTTTCAGGCTGATTCAGACTGACCAGGTGTCGGGTTGGTGGGACTACGCTCACAGCGACCTGATTCAGTGGACACTGGAAATGGGGCTACCCGGTGTGATTGTGTTGGCACTGGTCGCTGGCGGCCTGATTACGCGATTCGGCCTGACCCTTGAGCGCATTCCGCTCTATGCCGGGCTGCTTGCGCTTGCCGTCGTCGCCCTGGGTGACTTCAGCTGGCATATGCCGGCCACACAGGTGGTGTTGGCGATTTATATCGGGGTCTTGCTGCAGCCTGCAAAAAGCGGGCATTCCAGACGGAGGACAGGGACAGAGACGGTTGCGGAGGGAAGCTCGGGCCGCCGCCGACGGCGGCGACGCGGTGGCAGAAGCGGCCACGATCTGCTAGATTGATGCGTGTGCAGATGAGAGATGGGGGGCGTTGGTCGTTTTGCTGGCCATCCTTCTTCATCCGACATAGGGAAACAGGGGGACATTTTCTAAAGTGGTCCTGACAGTGCAAAGCAGTTTCATGGCTGGGCTATCGTTCCTGATCGCCGCCAGCCTGGTGCCGGCATTGCGGGCACCTGCCTTGCGGCTGGGCCTGGTCGACAAGCCTTGTCATCGTAAACGGCATAATGGCTCGGTGCCGCTGACCGGCGGCGTGGCCATGTTCGTCGCCTTTCTGGCGACCATGTTTTTTGACCTCGGCCAAATCGGCAATTACCTGGGTCTGCTGGTCGGCATGAGCGTGCTCCTGATTGTCGGAGTTCTCGATGATCTGGTCGATATTCGGGCGCTATACAAGCTGATTATCCAGGTCGGGGTGGCCAGCTTTGTGGTTTTGTGGACCGGGCTGGAAATCAATCATCTCGGGCAGCTGTTCGGCCCGGCCTATGGCAAGGTGGGCCTGGGCCCATTTGCCGCGCCCTTCACCGTGATTTGCATGGTGTTTCTGGTCAATGTCATCAACATGGCTGATGGTGTTGATGGCCTCGCTGCTGGGGTCGGGGTGATCGTTTTGTCGGTGCTGGCATTGATCGGGTTCCTGGCCGGGGCGCCGCTGTACCTGAGTACGCTGAGCCTGGTGCTGGCGACGGCCGTAGCGGGTTTTCTGGTTTGGAACATGCGCTTTCCCTTCAGGGACAAGGCAGCCGCTTTCATGGGCGATGCCGGCAGCATGATGCTGGGCTTTGCCATTGCCTGGCTGGCCATCACCATGGCGACTTTCGACGGCAGCTCGGTTTATCCGATCACGATTGCGTGGGTGTTGTTGATTCCTTGCATGGATACCCTGGCTTTGGTCATTCGCCGCATCAGCCTCGGTCGCAGTCCGATGGCGCCTGATCGGGCGCACATGCATCACATCATCCAGCGTTGCCATTTCTCGGTAACGACAACGGTGGCGATCATTCATTTCATGGTGTTGGCTTCAGGCCTGTTTGGGGTGCTGGCCTGGCAGCTGGTCTGGCCGCAGTGGATCTTGTTTGCCCTGGCCGCTTTCATGATGGTGGGGTACACCGGCTTGCTGCTGGTCGCGCATCGATTGATCCGCTGGCGGACGAGAAAATTGCGCTACTCCGCCCCCGAACTCCGACGCCTGGGCCCGTAGGCCGGGGCAACGTCCCCGGCGGGCCGTGTGCGGGGTGTCTCCATCAATTGCGATGTGTGATTGAAGCTCGGCAAGGGCTTCGATCGGGTTCGGGCACGCGTAGCGGGTGGTGGTGATGGGTTTTGGCATGGACCGTCGGCCGTGTCAGGCCGACCTACGTGGTGCGCGTAGGCCG
>REEQ01000019.1 GCA_007695005.1 Wenzhouxiangellaceae bacterium
CTTGCTGGCGGCTTTCTACTTGGAGGCCTTCTTCTAGCAAGCTTTCTTCTTGGTAGCCTTCTTCTTGGAAGCCTTCTTCTTGGAAGCCTTCTTCTTGGAGGCTTTCTTCTTGGAGGCTTTCTTCTTCGAAGCCTTCTTTCTGGTCGCTCCGCTCGAAGCAGCCGCCGGCGTCTCGGACGCAGCGGCGGACGGACTACCCTCCTCGGTCGCCTGTTGGTTCAGTCTGGTTTCTTCGTTGGTTTGCATCAGTTATGACCTCCTCGGTCTGGATGAGTGTCTTGCCATGTGGAGCGACGGCCCCGTGCTTCCCTCATTTATAGCTACCATGCTCAAGCAGCTTGATCAAGCTCGTTTTCACGAGCGTCTCTATCAAAATAACCCACTGAACGCTTAAAGTCACCGAGATTAAGCATTCTTTGTGTTTCAGAAAGCCTGGTTTGTGCGGTTCAAGCTTCAAGCTGGCAGCTTGATGACTTCCCCTTGCAGCTCACCAACAGTTGGGGACTCAAGCTCGCTTACCCTTCGTTGATGCAGATATTAACCCGGCAGATATGTAGATCGCATTCAGCCGCAGTGTGGCTTTCGTCAGCCAGGCAGCGAAACGCCGCTGTAGTCGCTCTACAGCAAGTTTCGATAACGCAGTCTGACGAAAGCCACACTGCGGCCTGCCATTTAAAGTCAATGAGTTAGGGGCGCCAAACAGGCCCCGACTCTTCGTTCTCGCTCTTGCCAATGGAATCACCATTGCCTGCGAGCGACGCCTTGATTCGGGGCCTGCTTGGCGCCCTGAATGTGATCTACATACCTGCCGGGTTAATAAGGTCAGGACTCATGCTTTGCAATGCTGGCGCTCAAGCCTGAATTCCTGCCTGCATGAAGGTCGACCTCATTCACCTGAACAGGCTATTGCACCAGCGTCGTATTTTCCCGACTGAACAGATGGCGGACACTTGCACGCTAAAATGGCGACCCGCCCCGGTCGCAAGGAAACCGCGGCGGCCCAGCAATCCATCCAGCGGCCAGCATTGACGACCGAAACCAAAAACCATGACCGAGTCAACCCAAGAGCAGCCCAGTCTCCCGCCACCCTGCGGTTTGATCCGCCGTCTCGCCGCGATGACATACGATGGCCTGCTGCTGGTAGCGATATGGATGATTGCCGCCGTGGTCATTGTCATACCGCTGGGCGCCGAGGTCAGGCCTTCCAATGTGCTGTTCCAGCTCTATCTGCTGGCCGTGGGCTGGTTGTATTTCGCGATCTGCTGGCGTGGTGGCCAGACCCTTGGCATGAAGGCCTGGCATATCCATCTGCAAGGCAACCAGCAGCCGGTAAGCTGGCTGACCACCCTGGTTCGCTTTCTGGTTGCCGTTGCCTCGCTGGGCACCCTGGGTCTGGGCTTCATCTGGAGCCTGTTTCATCCGCGGCGTCAAACCTGGCACGACCTGGCATCGGGCACGCGCCTGGTGATCATTCGTCCCGAGCGCAAGAACAAGAAGTCCAGAACAGCAAGTGCCGCTGGAAAGTCGAAGTAGACATCAGAGCGCTGGCGCAAAGTCGAAGCGCAAGCGAACTTTGGCCTGAGGAACCTCTGAACAATTCTGCATGGAGCACAGAATTGTTCAGATGTACCCTAAACGCGCCGCAGCAGCAACAGCGTTGCCAGGCCGATCAGCGCTGCGGGCATGACGCTGGCGACCCACACCGGCACCGGCACGATCGCTGTCACACCGTCGACCAGACGCACCAGCACGAAAAACATCAGCCCCAAACCAATGCCGGCAAACAAGCGTATTCCCTGACCCTGTTGACGGCTGCCGCGAAACACGAACGGCAATCCGACCAGCACCATGGCCAGTACGTTGAGTGGATAAACGATGCGCCCCCACAGCGCTTGCTGATAAGGTAGTCGATCAAGCTCGTTGCGTTCGAGAAATTCAAGCATGTCGAGCAGGTCAGAGGTCGCCAGCAAGCGAGGTCGAGCAATGGTGGCGGCGAACAACTCCGGGCTCAATCCCGATGGCAGCTCCATGCCGGCCAGGCGCTGGCGCCCGGCGCCATCTTCAAGCCCCCACTGCTCGACCTCCTCCAGCTGCCAGCGGGTGCCGTCATGGCGGGCCCGCTCGGCGGTCAATATGCGAGCCAGCATCAAGTCCTGGTCAAGCTCGTAGATCAACAGTTCACCAAACTCGAGTTGATCATCAGACAACCAGGCCGAGTAACCCAGTCGCAGCGTGCGTGGACCATCACGCAACCACAGTGAACCAAACTCCCCCTGGTAGACCTGGCCACTGCGCGCCGCCTCACGGTCTGCACGAGCCTGGCTCTCCAGCACAGGGATAACGCGCTCGGACAAGAACACCAGGCAGACCAGACATAGCGCAACGGCCAGCAAGGCCCGCAACGAAATCTGGCGGCGATCAAAACCCGCCGCCCTCATGGCGACCAGTTCATTGCCGGCTGCCAGCACGCCCAGACCCATCAGCGCACCGATCAAGGCGGCGAAGGGAAAAATGTCGTAGACTCGGCGCGGCGTGGTCTGGAACAAGTACCAGAGCATTTGCAACGGTCCATAGCCACCGCCGAGGGCGCGGGCCTCGCGGACAAGCTCGATGAGGGTATACAAGCCGACCAGCAGCACACTGACGGCCAGCACGCCCAGCAGCACGCGAGCAATCAGGTAGCGAGTCAGCCGACCCACCATTACCACCGCTGCCATTGGCGCGCCAGCATCAGGATCATCAGCAGGCCCAGGCCGGCATGCAGCGGCCACAAACCGGGCCCTGCCTGAACGCCGCGCTGTTCCATCAAGACCAAACCGGCATGGATGGCGTTGCTGTAGACCAGGTAAATCACCAATGCAATCACCAGGCTGCCGAAACGGCCCTGGCGCGGCAGGCGGCTGGCCAGGGGCACGGCCAGCAGGCCCAGCACCAGCGCAGCCAGCGGCGCGGCCAGGCGCCAGTGCCGCTCCCGGTACTGTGCCGGACTGTCTGCCGGCCAGAGCGCAGGCAGAGCCAGGGTGACTTCTTCACCCATCCCGGCCAGGGAGGGGCGCGGCAGGCGCAGGTCATTGCGTTCAAAACGGATTTCGCGCAGGCCACCATCATCGGGCTGGGTGGCATGGCGCACCTGCTGGCCATCGAGCAAGGACAGATAACGCGATCCATCCGCCGGGTCGACCCAAACCCGGCCGCGCCGGGCAGTCAGCACTTCCGGATAGCGTTCGTCATCGAACTGCACCAGGATATCGCCCAAGGTACCTTCGGACCGGTCAACCCGTCCGACATAGACCGTCAGGCGACCCTGATCGAGCTTGTTGAAGCGCCCAGGCTGCAGCCCGCCCAGCAAGGCCTGGCGAGCAGCTTCCTCGAGCAGTCCGGCCGTGCGATCCGCGGCAGCCGGGGCAACCCAGCCGGCCAACAGCAACAAGCCAGCGGCCCAGCTGAGCGAAAGCAGCGCAATCGGCCACAGGGCGCGCCGGTAATCGAAACCACCGGCACGCATCACCACCGTTTCAGACTCGTCACCCAATCGACCAAGAGTCAGCAGCACTCCGCTCAGCAAGGCCAGCGGCCCAACCATGTGCAGGGCTTCCGGCAATCGCAACAGCAACAGGAACAAGACGCTGCCGGCCGGCAGCCGGCCCTGCGCCGCATCGCCCATGATCTCGGCAAAGAACAATGCCACGATGATCACCACGAAGACGAACAGGCTCAGCAGGCTGGCAGCCAGACCCTCTCGGAACAGGTATTTTTGCAGGATCAACATCGCATTCCGGGAGGGTTACAATGGTCTATTAAAGCGAGCGCATGCTTGGCCGGTCAGCCCTTCATCAGCGCCGGACCAACATCGGCATGCCCAAAAACAACCTGTTGCAAGCAAGAGGACATCTCGGATGCAGTTTACAACCTCCAGCGCGTCGGCAAGCCAGATCACCAGCGACTGCCTCATTGTCGGCCTGTTCCAGGACCAGGGCTTCGACGACACTATGACCAGCCTCGACCAGGCCGCAAACGGTATTCTGGGCCGCCTGCTCGAGACCGGTGACCTGCCGCGCGCAGCTGGCAAAACACTGATCCTGCATTCCCTGCCCGGGATCAAGGCCAGTCGCTTGCTGATCGTCGGACTAGGCAAAGCCGAAAAGTTCAACGGCATCGCCTTCACCAAGGCTGTCCAGGCTGCCGGCAAGGCGCTGCGCCAGTCGCGCGCCCAATCTGCCCACTGCCTGCTGGCGGACTGTCCTGTCAGCGACCGCGACGACGCGTGGAAGCTGCGCCAGGCTGCTATTGCGCTGGCATATGCCGACTACATTTACACGGCCACAAAAAAGCCGAAGGATGATGCCGCGCCAGCCACCGACTCGGTCAGTTTTCCGGCCGCTGATGGCGCCGATACCCAGCTTGCCATCGCATCGGCAATCGCCGCGGGCGTGCAGCTGGCCCGCGACCTGGGCGACGCACCGCCGAATATCTGCACGCCGGTGTATCTGGCCGCAACGGCCGAACGCATGGCCGCAGCACATGACGGCCTGGAAGTCGAAGTCCTGGACGAGGATCAGATGGCCGAGCTGGGCATGAACGCGCTGCTGGCCGTGGGCCAGGGTAGCGTCAATCCGTCGCGCCTGATCCGCTTGAGCTGGCGCGGTGGCAAGGAAGGAGATGCCCCGCTGGCAATGGTCGGCAAGGGTGTCACCTTCGATACCGGCGGCATCTCGATCAAGCCCAGAGAGCTGATGGAGCAGATGAAATTCGACATGTGCGGCGCGGCCACCACCATAGCAGTGATGGAAACCGTCGCCCGGCTGAAGCTGCCGATCAATGTGGAAGGCGTGGTCGCGGCGGTTGAAAACATGCCCGACGGCAAGGCCTATCGTCCTGGCGACATCATTACCACCATGTCGGGCAAGACCGTGGAAGTGCACAACACCGATGCCGAGGGCCGGATGATCCTGGCCGATGCCATCTACTGGACAGGAACGCACCTGAAGCCGGCGAAGATGGTCGACATAGCCACCCTGACCGGTGCCTGCGTGGTTGCCCTGGGCCACCATGCCTCCGGCATCATGACCCAGGATGACGAACTGGCCGAAGAACTGCTGGCTGCCGGCCACGGTGCGGCTGATCGCGGCTGGCGTCTGCCGCTGTGGGACGACTACCAGGAACAGATCGAAACCCCGTTTGCCGACATGAAAAACCTGGGCGGCATGCCGGCCGGCAGCATCACCGCCGGCTGCTTCCTGGCCCGTTTCGCCGAAGGCCAGCGCTGGGCTCATATCGACATCGCCGGCAGCGCCTGGCAGTGGGGCAAACCCGAAAGCGCCACTGGCCGCCCGGTCGGCCTGCTGGTCGAATGGCTGGCCAACAATGCCGGCGGCTGGGGCTCGATCTAGAAAAAGACATTGAAACCACGCAAGACACGGCAAGCAGGGAATTGGAAAGCAAAATTTCCCGTGTCTTCCGAGATCAAGAACAGCATTGGTCGAGTAGCGCCGTATGCAGGTTGATTTTTATGAGTTGAGCGGGCGGTTCAGTGATCCGCTGTTTGTGGCCACGGTGCTGGTCGGGCGAGCCTGGCCAAAAAGTGAAACCATCGCCGTGGTTGGCGACCGGGCCGTGCTCGAGCAGCTTGACGAGCGCTTGTGGCAGGAACCGGAAGGCCGTTTTCTGCCGCATGGCATCGGTAGCGAGCACGCCCCCATCCGCCTGCTCGAAGACGCCCCTGACCAGGCCGAAATCCTGATCAACCTGGACCCCTCAGCCCCCCTGCCCGGCGGCCGCTTCCGGCGCATCCTGGAGATCGTTCCCCCGGATGAAACGCTGAAGGAAAAACTGCGCGAGCGCTGGAAAGCCTGGCGAGCCCGGGGCGCGGAAGTGAAGCATCATGTTCTGAAATGACGGTTTACGGGTTAGGGCTGGAACACTGTCTATAACCATCGTTTTTCTTGTAACCGTAACCCGCAAAACCGTAACCCGGAAACCGAAATCCAACCAGGCCGACATGGAAAAAACATACAACCCCGACCAGATCGAGCAGCACTGGTATGACCAATGGGAAGCCCGGGGCTGTTTTCAGCCGCGGGGCCAGGGTGAGCCCTACTGCATTCTGCTGCCGCCGCCGAATGTGACCGGCACCCTGCACATGGGGCATGCATTCCAGCACAGCCTGATGGATGCGCTGATCCGCTATCACCGGATGAAGGGTCGGGATACCTTGTGGCAGGTGGGCGTGGACCATGCCGGTATCGCAACCGAAATGGTGGTGACCCGACAAATCGAGGGCGAAGGTGGCAAGCGCGACGACTACAGTCGCGAAGCCTTCATTGACCGGGTCTGGCAGTGGAAGCAGGAATCCGGCTCGACCATCACCCGGCAAATGCGCCGCCTTGGCGCCTCGGCCGACTGGTCGCGCGAGCGCTTCACCATGGACCCGGACCTGTCCGAGGCGGTGACCGAAACCTTTATCCGTCTGCACGACGAAGGCCTGATCTACCGCGGCCCACGTCTGGTCAACTGGGACCCGGTGCTAAAGACCGCGATTTCTGACCTGGAGGTGGTCAACAGCGATGAGCAGGGCAAGCTATGGTCGATTCGCTACCCGCGCTCCGACGGTCAGGGCGATATCGTGGTTGCCACCACCCGTCCGGAAACTCTGCTCGGGGACGTTTGCGTGGCCGTGCATCCGGACGACGAACGATACCGGGATCTGGTCGGCAAGACCGTCATCCTGCCGCTGACCGGACGCAAGATTCCGGTGATTGCCGATGACTACGTCGACATGGAATTCGGCACCGGCTGCGTCAAGATCACCCCGGCTCATGACTTCAATGACTGGGACGTGGGCCAGCGCCACGGCTTCGAGCCGATCAACATCTTCACGCCCACGGCAAGGATCAACGACAACGCGCCTGAGGCGTACCGCGGCCTGGATAGATTCGAGGCTCGGGCGCACATCATCGAGGATCTGAAAGCAGCCGACCTGCTGGTCGAGGAAAAGCCACACGCCATGGTCGTGCCGCGCGGCGACCGCTCGGGCCAGATCATCGAGCCTTACCTGACCGACCAGTGGTTCGTGAAAATGGACCAACTCGGCAGGCTGGGTCTGGAAGCGGTCGAGTCCGGCCGGATCGAGTTCGTGCCCGGCAACTGGATCAACACCTATCGGCACTGGATGGAGAACCTGCAGGACTGGTGCATCAGCCGTCAGCTCTGGTGGGGGCACCGCATTCCGGCCTGGTATGATGAAGCCGGGAATATCTACGTCGGTCGCGATGAAGACACGGTCCGCGACAAGCACCAACTGACCGCTGATGTCGGATTGCGGCGTGACAACGATGTACTTGAAACATGGTTCTCCTCAGCGCTGTGGGCCCACTCCACCCTGGGCTGGCCGAATCCTGCGCGGATGAAAAGCGAGGGCTTTGATCGCTACCTGCCCAGCTCGGTGCTGATTACCGGCTTCGACATCATCTTTTTCTGGGTCGCCCGCATGATCATGATGACCGGGCACTTCACCGGCAAGGTGCCGTTCGAGCAGGTCTACATCACCGGCCTGATCCGCGACCGCGACGGCCAGAAGATGTCGAAGTCCAAGGGCAATATCCTTGACCCGCTGGACCTGATCGACGGCATCGAACTGGAGGCCCTGGTCACTAAACGCACCAGCGCCATGATGCAGCCGCAGCTTGCCGAAAAAATCGAGAAAACCACGCGCGAGGAGTTCCCCGACGGCATCCCCGCTTTCGGTGCCGATGCGCTGCGCTTCACCTTTACCGCCCTGGCCGGCCACGGTCGCGACATCAAGTTCGACCTGGCCCGCTGCGAGGGTTATCGCAACTTCCTGAACAAGCTCTGGAACGCGGCCCGCTTTACCCTGATGAACGTTGGCGAGGAGACCGTTCCCGAGCCGCATCACGAGGACCTGGACGTGTTGTCGCGCTGGATCCTGTCGCGCCTGGGCCGAACCATCAGCGATGTCGATCATGCCCTGGCCGACTACCGCTTCGACCTGGCTGCCAAGGCGCTGTATGAATTTGTCTGGAACGAGTTCTGCGACTGGTACCTGGAACTGTCCAAGCCGGCCCTGTTCGAGGAAGCCGTAGCCGAAGATCCGGCCACGGCGCTGGCCACCCGCCACACCCTGGCCACCGTTCTGGAAACCACACTGCGACTGCTTCATCCCTTCGTGCCGTTCGTCACTGAAGAAATCTGGCACAAGGTCAAGGGGCCGGCCGGCGTCGATGGCGACAGCATCAGCCTGGCCGCCTGGCCGCATGCCGGCGTCCCGGACCCGGCCGCCGAGGCCGATGCCGAATGGCTCAAAACCGTCATCTCGGCAATCCGCTCGGCCCGGACAGAACTGAACCTGGCGCCCGGCAAGCCGATGCCACTGATGGTTCAGGCAGGTACCGCCGAAGACCACGAACGCCTGGCCAGATTCGACAAGCTGATCAAGCGCCTGGCCCGGCTGGAGAGCATTGAACGGGTACCCGACGAACGCGACACCGCCGATGCCGCCGTTGCCCTGGCCGGCAGCCTGCGCCTGCTGGTGCCGCTGGCCGGCCTGGTCGACATCGGCGAGGAACTGGCCAGGCTGGAAAAACAGCTGGACCGGGAGCAGAAAGGGCTGGACATGGTGGAGAAAAAGCTGGCCAACGAGCGCTTCGTCAACAACGCCCCGGCAGCAGTCGTCGACAAGGAGCGCCAGCGCCAGACTGAACACGCCGCCCGCGTTGCCGAACTGAGCACCCAGATAGAGAAACTCCGCCGCCTCGCATAAGCAATGACGATGGATTCAACACCGACCGTCGGGGACGTTGCCCCGACCTACGGTTTCATCGTTGAACGGCGAACCATTGAACAAAACCGTAGGCCGGCCTGACACGGCCGGCGGTCCATGTCGGGAATGTC
>REEQ01000139.1 GCA_007695005.1 Wenzhouxiangellaceae bacterium
GCCGAAGGGCACACTGCGGCTGAATGCGATCTACATTGGTGCCGGGTTAATAACTGGTCGCCGCCGTCACCGTGGCCGGGTAGCCGATGGCTTCGGTGCTGTCGGTAATGGCCTGGATGCTGGTTTGTTCCGGATCGAAATGAATGGTGACCGTCTTGGCGTCGAGGTCGAAGTGCGTGTCAACCACACCCTCCACGTCCCGCAGGGCCTGGTCGACCCGCATTTCGCAGGACACACAGACCATGTTGGGGATGGACAGGGTGACGGTTTCTTCGGCCTGCTCGGCAACGGCCAGGCTGGTCAGCAGGATCAGGGCGAGGGTAATGAACGCGCGTTGGATCATGGGTCGGGTTCCTTGAAAGATGCGTGCAAAATGTATCGGATTCGTCTCGTGTTCGGACTCAGGCCGGGCCGTCGGGTTCAGTCTGGTCCAGCAAATACCCCAGCAACAGCGGCAGTACGATGGTGGCGTCGGACTGGATGCTGTAGCGCGGCGTGTCGGGGGTCAGCTTGGCCCAGGCGATCTTTTCGTTGGGCGGCGCGCCGGAATAGCCGCCGTAGCTGGGCTGGGCGTCGCTGATCTGGCAGAAGTAACCCCAGGCCGGCACATCCGGCATTTGCAGCTCCTTGGCAATCAGCGGCACCACGCAGATCGGGAAATCGCCGGCGATGCCGCCGCCGACCTGGAGAAAACCGATGCCGGGCTCGGGATCGCAGTTTTCCAGGTACCAGCGCACCAGTCGATTCATCCCGGCGGTGCCGGATTCGACGCAGGCATGGTGGGCGATGTCCCCGCGCATCACTGCCGCGCTGAAGGCGTTGCCGGTGGTCGAATCTTCCCAGCCCGGCGTCCAGATCGGCACCTGGCAGTCGCGCGCGGCCAGCAGCCAGCTTTCGGCCGGGTTCTGGTAACGGGCGAGCAGGGCCGGATCGGCCAGGGTATCAAGCATGAATTCAGCCGGACTGGCACTGCGCCCGCTCAAGGCCGCTGCGTGCCAGCGTGCAAGTAATGGCTCCTCCAGTGCAATCATGACCTCGTCCGGGATGGTGGTGTCGGTGACCCGGTTGACTCCGCGTGCCTGCAGGGCGGCTTCTTCCTCGGGCTTGAGCGTGGTCCAGTCGGCGATGTCCTCGAAGCGATCGCTGCCGATCAGGCGAAAGGCGTCTTCTTCCAGGTTGGCGCCGGTGCAGGAAATGCCGTGGACCAGACCGGCGCGAATGGCCGGGGCCAGGATGCGTCCGATCCGCGCCGTGCTCATCGCCCCGGCCATGGCCAGGAACAGGCGCCCGCCGCCATCCAGATGGGCCCGGCAGGCGCGGGCTGCTTCGGCCAGGCGGCCGGCGTTGAAGTGCAGAAAATGCTGGTCGATAAACGACCTCAAGCCATTCATGATTAACCGCCAGCGCCGGCGAACGAGCCTCCCGAGCTTTCCGACGGCACCGGCACCTTGACCCCGAAGCCGCCGACCTGGCTTTTCGGGTACTTCCATCCGGCCAGGCGTACGGCTTTCGGTGGCGCCATCGGCACCGGCAGCGCCCAGGTCTCGGGCGACTCCAGCGCCACCCGGCTCAAGCTCACTCCGCGGCCGTGGCAATCATGCAGGAAGCTGCACAGGTCATCAGCCGGATCATTCTGAATGCTCAGGCTGACCAGCACGACCCGGCTGATGTTCTGGCTGGCCAGCAGGGCCGGTCCGGGCAGGATGGAGTCATCGATATAGTAGCGATTGTCGAAATTGCCGGGCCCGGGCCTCATTGCAACCAGGCGGCGGCTGTCGCACATCCAGACGCCGGGGGCATCGGCGGAGATTCCGGCCTGGCGACGTTGGTAAACCTGGGGCGCCAGGGTGACCATGCTGTTGATCACGTCCATCGAGTCAATCGCTACCGAGCGGTCAACGGCTCGCGGTGGCCAGAGCAGCGGTGCCATGTTGACGTAGCTGGTTTCGTTCAGCGCTCTTCGAACCGGGTTGGCGGCTGGCCAGTGGTCGAAGGCGCTGACCAGCTGGGCCCCGCCGGGGCTCTCGGTGAGCATGCGAACCGCCAGCTGCACGCTGATCCCGCCGGGCAGGTCGACCAGTACCAGGCAGTCCGGCCCCAGCCACTGCCAGGCACCAGTCGGCTGCGGCTCAATGACCTCCGGTGCCAGCTCGGTAAAACGCGGCTGCAGGCGCAACCGGTCAATACCGGCGAACAGGGTCGGACAGTGAAACGCCTGCCAGGGGCTGGCACTTTCCGGTCCGTAGAGCTGGTACAAGGCCTCCCAGTCACGAAATTCGTGCCATAAGCCCTGGCGCACGCGGCCATCGGCGAAGATATCCGGGGCCGCGGCCTTCTGACCCAGCGGTTTACCCAGTCGTTCCAGCAGTTTCGACCAGCGTGGCGACATGACAGGCATCGTAATTGATCAAGGGATAAGGGCTTACTCTACTGTAATAACCGGCGAAGTGACCATCGACAAGGAACAGGCCGATCGTGGCGTAGCCCAGGCCGGAGCTGAACCACATCGGTGCGGCATCAAAGCGGGCCTGGACGGCATGGGGTTCGGCATCGGCCAGGGCCCGGTCAATGGCCTCCTCCCAGGCCTGCGGGCTGTGCGCAATGCCCAGGCGCACGGTATCGCCCATCCGCCCGAACGCGCTCTTGATCACCCATTGGGTGCGTCCGGCGACTATGCTTTCCTTCAGTTCCGGCTCCAGGTAGTGCGATGCCGGCAACCAGCGCGCCAGCGTCGCCCGACTGGATTCGGACAGGCTCAGGCCGTGATGATCGGCGGCTGCGTAGAAGCGCTTCGACTGGGCGGCCAAGGCGGCCAGGTTGTTGATCATGGGCAGTGAGCGCGCCGCCTGTGCCCAGGTATCCAGGTTGGGCAGTTCTGCGATCCAGTCGCCGGGATAGTAGCGAAACAGCGCATCGATGGCCTGATCGAAAACAAAGGCCTGTTTGTCCCTGAAGACCAGGTTGGCCGGCGAACCGGTCACCGCGTCCAGTGAGGCTGCCCGCAGCCAGTCGGCGATCAGGGCGATTTGTTGCAGATCCTCGGTGTAAGCGGTGGGGTAGACAAGTCCGATGCGCCCGTATGGCTTGAGCGTGTCGACCAGGGCCTGGCGTAGATCGCCGGCAGCAGCCAGGCCCGGAAAGCGCTCGCCCCAGTCATTGGTCAGTACTTCGCCCAGGCCGTGTGCTTCGGCATAGCCGCCGGGGCCGTCTTCGTTGAATTCGGAAATCAGCCACTGACCGCCGGCGGCCAGGTGAAAGTCGCAGCGGCTGATGCGCGGTGATTCTGGCCCTTCGGTGGCCAACAGCGGCACCAGCGCCTTCGGAACGCCCATGGCTTCCAGCACTTCGGGCGCGCCGACCACCTGTGTTTCCAGCTCGCGCAGCGCCAGCCACACTTCACGGGCGGTGCGCGCCAGTAGTTCGTGCTCCTGCTCGCTTAAGACGATGACATCAGGCAGGAGATTCGACTGGCCGCGGTGATAGATATCCCACTTGCAATAGTCCCGCCGCAGGCGGCGGTGAACAGCGCTGATCTCGTCGTCGGCCAGCGGCCAGGGCAGCGTGCGCACGTCGGAATCAGAGGGCCAGGCCGAACAGGCGTCCCACCCAGGGAATGGTGATAATGCCGACCAGCGCCATGGCGATGTAGATCCAGCCCTCGCCACGCTGGCGCTGGCCGCGCGGATTGGCCGGGCGCATGATTTCGTGGGCGAGGATCGGCAGGGCAATGATGCTGAAGCCGGCCAGGCTTTCGAAGAAGCCGGTGTAGTCGCCCTGCACGGCGTAGGCAATGGTGATGGCGCAGGCAATACAGAAGCAGGCAAAGGCGTTGGCGTCGGCCTGGTTACGCTCGCGCACGATGCGCTCGCGGGCGTTGATATGCTCGCGCTTGAACCAGAAGCGCATGGTGAAAAACAGGATGGCCCAGCCCAGCAGGAAGAACCAGGGCGTAATCCACCAGCCGTCCTCATAGCCGGGCAGCAGCTTGAACAGCCAGCCATACTCCAGCGAATCAGGCTCCATGTCGCCCCACATGGCGCCGCCGAAGATCAGGCCGGTGGCAAAGGTGAACGCGCCGACCACGGTGCCGGCGGCCAGGTTTTTGCGCTCGTAGATGTCGACCCGCAGCCGCGGCCCGAAATACTCGGCGGCGAACTGGCCGAACAGCTTGATCGCCGCCAGCGCCATCAGCGCATACAGCACCATCCAGGCGCCGGTGATGGTGGGGTCGGCATGGTTCAGCAGCACGTAGCCACACCAGATTATCGAACCGATCACGCCCAGGCGGGCCGCCCCGATGGCGGCGTTGTTGCGCAGATAGAGATGGTGCAGGCGGCCGACCCGGCTGCGCCACAAGCCCCATAGCGATATCGCCAGGGACATGCCGAAGAAGAAGCCCGTGTCCGGCCAGAAAATATCGGCCTCGTAGAACATGATGCTGCTCATGATGCCGAAAATCAGCGCCATGATCACCAGCGGCGCGAAGTCTCGGAAGTGAACGGAACGGGTCACATTGCTCATCTTCGGGTCTCCGGGTCGATCCGGCCATGCAGGGGCTGGATCATGCAGTGCAGGCCGCCGCCGTGGGCCAGCGCCGGGCGACAGTCCAGGTCAACGACTCGGTGCTGCGGAAGCAGCATTTGCAGCGTGGCCCGGGCCTGATCGTCGGTATTGTGGCCGAAGCCCGGCATCAGCACCAGTCCGGGGGCCAGGTAAAAGTTGGCGTGGCTGGCCGGCAGCCTTCGACCTGTCGCCGACCGGACCAGGGGCATTGGCAGATCGATCAGCTCGAAGCCGGGACCCAGCGCCTGTTCGAGCACATCACGATTGTCGGCCAGCGCCGAGGCATCAGGATGATCCGGAGCTGCCATGCTGCAAACCAGGCGGTTTGGGTCGACGAAGCGAGCCAGGTTATCGACATGGCCGTCGGTGTGATCCATGGACAAGCCGTGTGGCAGCCAGACCAGTTGCTTTACGCCCAGCCATCGCCGCAGTTCCGATTCGATCTGTTCGGGCGAGGGATTGCCGCGATTGGGGTGGGTCAGGACCGGTGTGGTCGTGACCGCCAGACCCTGGCCGTTGACCTCGATGGCCCCGCCCTCCAGGCAGATGGCCAATCGATGGCGGCGGTATTTCCAGCGCCGGGCCAGCAGCAGTGGCAGCAAGGCATCGAGTTCATGGGGAAAGCGCTTGCCCCAGCCGTTGAAATTGCCGTCCAGGAACAACACCCCGCCGGCATCGTCGATCACGCTGATCGGGCCGGCATCGCGCATCCAGATGTCGTTGCACAGCAGCGGCTCCAGGCGCAGCGACGCATCCTCGCCGCCGAGTAGTTCGGCGACCCGCCGGCGGTCATCCGGGGCGACCAGCAGGTGCACCGGCTCGGCTGCTCTGAGCAGGCCGATCAGGCGCCGATAGAGCGCTTCCATCTCGGCCTGGATCGGGCCTTCCAGGTACGGCCAGGCCAGCAGACTGCCGGAGCGCGGCTCCCACTCTGCCGACAGGCGCCAGTATGTCGCGCTATCGGTCAGACCAGTCCCTTGTTGGCGCGAATGATGCCATTGCCATCGGCGTAGACATGATCGCCGGGCCGGAAGCAGACGCCGCCAATGCTGATTGCTATCCCGGCCTGGCCTTCGCCGCGGCGTACGCTCTTGATCGGTGTCGATCCCAGGGCGATGATGCCGATGTCGATCTCGACCAGGACTTCGACGTCGCGACAGGCACCGTGAATGATCACTCCGGCCCAGCCCATTTCCTTTGCCTTGCCGGCAATCAGGTCGCCGATCAGGGCATGGCGCAGCGAGCCGCCGCCGTCGACGACCAGCACCCGGCCCTCACCTGGCTCGGCCAGGGTCTCCTTGACCCGCGAGTTGTCCTCGAAGCACTTGACCGTCGCGACCGGCCCGCCAAAACGCCGGATTGCGCCATAGTGGTGCCAGTGAATGCCGGTCACCACGTCAACATCGTCGGCGTGTTCATCACAGAGGTCGGGAGTGGTCCACATGGTCGGGTTGGTTTTGGTGGGTTGACGGCTCAGGATATTGGGAAAAGGTGGAAAGGGCAAAAGGGGAATGCTTGTCAGCGCTTGGGAGTCTCTGCGCGTGGGTCGAGGTCCAGACCGGCGGTGGCGCTGGCGGGCATGGCGACGAAGTCTGCGCGCTCGGCCTCGCCGGGGCGCGCTGCCTTGCGCAAGCGGGTCAGCACGAATCCGATCAACAGGAGATTGACCAGGGCAATCCAGGCAAACAGGCCGGTCGGGCCAATGCCTGCCATGATCATGGCCGCGAGCACCGGGCCGGCCACGGCGCCGCTGCCTTGCAGCAACAGCAGGCCGCTCGAGGCCTCGACGAACTGACCCTCGGCCACATGATCATTGACGTGGGCGACCGACAGCGGATAGAGGGCGAACATGAAGGCACCGAGCAGTCCGGCGAACAGAAAGGGTGCCCAGGCGAACCATGTGTCGAAAAGAACCAGCCCGGCGGCGGCCAGGACGGTGGCCAGGGCAGTCAGCAGGATGACGTGGCGGCGGTCGATGCGGTCGGACAAGCGGCCCAGCGGATATTGCAACAGCGCGCCACCGATCACGGCCGCACTCATGAACAGGGCGATGGCGTTGGTAGCCAGGCCTTGCTGGTCGGCATACAGCGGTGCCAGCGCCCAGAAGGCGCCGTTGACCAACCCGACCGCCAACGCGCCGATAACGCCGCTGGGCGAGCAGTGGTAAAGCATGCTCAGGCGCAGACGCACGGCAGCCACCGGGCCCGGCGTAATCGCCCGGGTCAATCCAACCGGGATCAGCGAGGCGGTAATGGCCAGGGCGACAAGGGCGAAAAGATTCAGCAGGGCCGGGTCGGCGGTCATCAGCATCAGCTGGCCCAGGGTCTGCATGCTCAGCTGGATCACCATGTAAGTGGCCATGACCCGGCCGCGTGCACGGTTGCCGGCGCTGGCATTGAGCCAGCTTTCGATGACGGTGGCCAGCCCCGCAAAGCAAAGCCCGGTAGGGACACGCAAGGCGACCCAAAGCCACGGGTCGACGACCAGGCCGTGCACCAGGGCGACCACGGCGGCGCCGGCGGCGAGCACGGCAAAGGCGCGGATATGGCCGACTCGGGAAATCAGCCGCGGTGAGAGCACGCAGCCGATGATGGTGCCAATGGCTGCAAAGGTGCCCAGCAGGCCGATTTCCAGGGTGGAAAAGCCCGCCAGCGCTGCTCGCACGGGAATCAGGACGCCGTTCAGGCCGCCGCCCAGGAAAAGTATGGCCGCACTGGTAAACAGTGCCGCCATGCTCAGCATGACCGAGCGTTCACTCAAGCTGATTCCCGCTTGCTGTCGAGCGGTCGGATCACGCCCTCCTGGGCCACCGAGGCCAGCAAGCGACCGTCGCGGCTGAAGAACTGGCCGCGGGAAAAACCCCGACCGTGGGCGTTGTTCGGGCTGTCGCAGGCATACAGCAGCCAGTCATCCACGCGCAGCGGTCGATGGAACCAGAGCGCGTGATCCAGGCTGGCCATCTGTACCGTGCGCTTGCTGAAATCCAGCTCGTGCGGCAATGTCGCCGTGCCCAGCAGCTCGTAGTCGGAAACATAGGCCAGCAGATGGCGATGCAGCTGCTCATCCTCGGGCAGCTCGGCCCAGGCACGCATCCAGATGTGCTTGCGCGGCGGCCGCGCTGTCGGATCGATGAATTTCGGCGTCTCAACCGGGCGAAACTCGAACGGCGGCTGATGCTCCAGCAGGCGCTTGAGTTTGGCGGGCACGCGCTCGGCAATGCCCTTGTGCAGATCGCTCGTGCTGGTCAGTCCTTCCGGGCCGGGTACTTCCGGCATCTCGGCCTGATGATCGAAGCCGGGATCACCGTCATGAAACGAGGCGGTCAGGTTGAGGATGGGGCGGCCATGCTGGATGGCCACCACCCGGCGGTTGCTGTAGCTGCCGCCATCACGGGCGCGCTCGACCTGGTACACCACCGGGTGGTTGAAGTCGCCCGGCCGCAGAAAATAGGCGTGTAGGGAATGCGGTCGTCGACCGTCAACGGTGTGCTCGGCAGCGACCAGGGCCTGGCCGAGAATCTGGCCGCCAAACACCTGCGGCGCGCCAATGTCGTGGCTGTCGCCGCGAAACAGATTGTCATCGATACGCTCCAGTCGCAGCAGTTCGATGACCTGGGCAAGTGCTTCGGTCATGTCGGGTTCGGTCGTCTCGTCAAGGGGGTAATACGTGTTCGTTGCAGAAGCTGGTGCGATCTGGCCGACCACAGGGTGAAAACTTCAAGGAAGTGGAGCGGGCGAACGGAATCGAACCGTCATCTTTGGCTTGGGAAGCCAAGGTAATAACCATTATACGACGCCCGCACTGCGCCTCGACCCACAGCGCCTGAGCAGACTCAGGCTCGGAGCACGTCATTATGGTAAATGCCGGACCCCGGCCAGGCAAGCAGACCGGGCCCTTACCAGTCTCCCCTGCAACCCACGGCACCCATAGCCCGGGGCAACGTCCACGCGGTCCATGCCGAGTACTTATAAACCCGGCACCAATGTAGATCACATTCAGGGCTTCAAGCAGGGTCCGTATCAAGGCGTCGCTCGCCGGCAAGGGTGATTCCCTTGCCAAGAGCGAGAACGCAGAGTCGGGCCCTGCTTGAAGCCCCTAACTGTTTGAGTTGCATAAGAAAGGCCGCAGTGTGCCCTTCGGCAGGCTGCGTTATCGAAACTTGCTGTAGAAGTACTACAGCGGCGTTTCGCTGCCTTGCTGCCGAAGGGTACACTGCGGCTGAATGCGATCTACATTGGTGCCGGGTTAATAGCCAGCGCACTCA
>REEQ01000141.1 GCA_007695005.1 Wenzhouxiangellaceae bacterium
CGGCCGTTCCGGCCGGGCATTAACCCGGCAATCTGTTTGATTGCCGGGTTAATAACGGTGAAGGACCCGACATGGCTCCGGTCGCACGCGCGGCCGGGCTATGGTGACGAGCGAGTAAATTTCAGCTGACGATTCGGTCGCGACCGCTGTTTTTCGCCTTGTACAGGGCCTGGTCGGCGCGATTGACCAGGGCGTCCCAGGACTCTGCCTTGTCCCATTCGACGACACCGAAGCTGGCGGTCAGCCTGACGTCGTCCGGACCGATGTCCACCGGTTCGTCGGCCAGGCTGCTGCGATAGCGCTCGGCGACTTCCACGGCCTGCTCGGCTGTGGCGCCAGGCAGCAGGACCAGGAACTCTTCGCCGCCGTAGCGAAATCCTGTGTCGGTAGCGCGCTTGACCTGCTCGACGCGCTCAGCCACGGTCTGCAGCAGGGCATCGCCGGCCTGGTGGCCGAAGCGATCATTGATCTGCTTGAAGTGGTCGAGGTCAAACAGCATGATCGACAGCGGCAATTGGGCATCACGCGCACGCGTCATGGCCTGGGCGGCAAAGTGATCCAGAGACAGACGATTGTTCATCCCGGTCAAGGGGTCTCGCTGGGCCAAGCGCTCCAGCTCGACCTGCTTTTCCCTCAGCAGCATCACCGCCAGCGCCATGGTGAAGCAGAAGCCGAAGATCATCGACAGCAGAAAATTGACCAGCTGGAACGGGTCCTGGACAAATGAGGTGGTCAGCGCGGCGCTGAATAGCGCGTAGGTGAATCGAATGATCAGAAAGCCGGCATAGCTGAATAGAACCAGTGCAGCCGCGCGCTGGTAGAAAATCATCCCCGGGACTGCAGCCCGCCACAGGAGAAGACCGGCGCAAGACAGCATCAGGATGTACCAGCCGGTAAGCACGATGATGCGAAGACGCAGGGACTCGCGCAGCTCGGGAAATGCAACGCTGCTGAACAGACCGGCCAGGGTCAGCACGACGACAAACAGCCACCACCGCTTCTGGTTCAGGTAGCACTGGACACCGATCAGAATCAGTCCGTAGCCCAGACCGATCAGGGCATTGGCCAGCGCACCTGCCTGCCAGGCTGGGATCGGCACCGGCACGGTCTGCAGCATGTGGCCCAGCAAATACCCCAACCCCATGGCCAGGCCGGCCCAGCCCCAGGCCAGCACCGCCTTGCTGCGCAGGCCCGCGTAGTGGATGCCCAGCATGGTTGCGAGCATGAGAAATCCGCCCAGGCTGGACACGAAGGCCAGGGTACGGACATCAAGCATCAGCAGCGAAAGCATCAGACAACTCCCAGTATCGGTTCCAGGGCCGACTATCGGCGTCGTCAACAATAATGCAAGTTTCAGGCCTGGCGGCTCTCAGGCAGCCATCGATCACAATAGCAGCCAGGGACTGACGCCGTCATTGCCGACGATGACTCAGAGCGGCCGCGTCGAAAAGAAATTCCGTGCAACATTTGTCCCTGCGCTAAGATTTTGGCCCATGCATGCCATGATTCTGGCCGCCGGGCGCGGCGAACGACTGCGGCCACTGACCGACACGATACCCAAACCGCTGATCGAAGTCGGCGGCAAAGCGTTGATTGAACACCACCTGCTTGCGCTGGCAGGAGCCGGCATTTCCCGGGTCGTGATCAATCTCGGCTGGCTGGGCGAGCAGATCAGCTCCAGGCTTGAGGACGGCGCAGGCTTTGGCCTGGAGATCGTCTACTCGCCGGAGCCGCCCGGTGCGCTGGAAACCGCCGGCGGCATCGTTCAGGCCTTGCCGTTGCTCGGCGAGCAGCCGTTCCTGGTGATCGCCGGCGACATCCTGTGCGACTTTCCGCTGGGCAGGCTCAGCGCACTGCCGGCCGATGCTCTGGCTCACCTGGTGATGGTGGCCAACCCTGCCCATCATCGCGACGGCGATTTCGCGCTGGATCAGGGCTGGCTGCGAGTCGACGGGACCCCCCGCCACACTTTCTCCGGGATTGGCCTGTATCGTCCCGAACTGTTTCATGGCCTGGCGCCTGGCCGTCTGGCCTTGCGACCGGTATTCGAGCAGGCCATCGCTGCCGGTGCAGTCTGCGGCAGCCTGCACCGCGGCTACTGGTCCGACATCGGCACAATCGAGCGCCTCGAACAGGCGCGGCGCGAACCTGCAGCCATTAACCCGGCAAGGGTCCAGCATGACCATTGATTCACGGACCTCGCTACCGCTACACTCCAGACTCAAGTTGAGGGAACCCCATGACCGTTACCATCGGCATCATCAAGGAAACCGCGACCGGCGAGCGTCGCGTCGCGCTGGATCCGCCCACCGCCGCCAAGCTGACTGCAGCCGGCCACAAGCTTCTCATCGAGTCAAATGCAGGCACCGAAGCCGGCCACCCGGATTCGAGCTGGAGCGACTGCGAGATCAAGGCCTCGGCCGGTGAAGTAGCCGCCGCAGCCGACGTGCTGCTCAGCGTCCGCCGCCCGAGCGCGGACATTTTCGAGGCCATGCGCTCCGGCGCGGTGGTGATCGGCCAGCTGGCCCCTTACCGCGATTTCGAGGCGCTGCAGACAGCGGCGACCCAAGGGCTGTCGCTGCTTAGCATGGAGCTGGTGCCGAGAATTACCCGCGCCCAGGCGATGGATGTGCTCTCCTCGCAGGCGACCGTGGCCGGCTACAAGGCCGTCATCATCGCCGCCGACATCGCGCCGCGGTTGTTTCCCATGCTGACCACCGCGGCCGGCACCCTGCGCCCGGCCAAGGCCGTGGTCATTGGCGCCGGCGTGGCCGGCCTGCAGGCCATTGCCACCGCTCGCCGCCTGGGTGCCCAGGTCGAGGCCTACGATATTCGTGCCGCCGCGCGTGAGCAGGTCGAATCACTGGGCGCGAAGATGATCGACACCGGCGTTGATGCCGAAACCGAAGGCGGCTACGCGCGCGAGCTGACCGATGAAGAAAAGGCCCAGCAGGCCGAGGCCCTGGCGCGTCACCTGGCCAAGGCCGATGCGGTGATTTCCACCGCCGCCATTCCCGGTCGCCCGGCACCGAAAATCATCACCCAGGCCATGGTCGAAGACATGAAGCCAGGCAGCGTGATCGTCGACCTGGCCGCCGAAAGCGGCGGCAACTGCGAACTGACCCGGCCCGGGGAAACGGTCAATCACAACGGCGTGCTGATCAACGGGCCGCTCAACCTGCCCAGCCGCGCACCGCTGCATGCCTCGGAGATGTATGCAAAGAACATCCAGAACCTGTTCGCCCTGCTGATCAACGAGGCCGGCGAGCTGAACATCAACACCGAAGACGAAGTTATCGCCGGCTGCCTTTTGGCCCACGGCGGTCACATCGTCCACGAAAAATTCAAGTAGTGGGACTGTTGGCAACTTTCTTGAAAAGCATTCACCACGAAGGGCACGAAGAGCGCGAAGAAAGAGCTGGAAAAGCAAAAAAGAAGACTGGAAAACTTCGTGTTCTTCGTGGTTAAAGGAAAATTTCTACATCCCCGCCAGTGATGGTGGGTCCTAGCAACAGGGAGTAAGTATGGAAGGCTGGATTGCGCTTTATATCTTCATGCTGGCGGCGTTTACCGGGATCGAGGTGATTCGTCGGGTGCCAGCCATCCTGCATACGCCGCTGATGTCGGGGTCGAATTTCATCCACGGGATTGTCGTGGTCGGGGGCATGGTCGTGCTGGGCATGGCCGATACCACGGCTGAAATCATCGTCGGCTTCATTGCCGTGTTTCTCGGCGCCGGCAACGCGGTTGGCGGCTACGTGGTCACCGAGCGGATGCTGGAGATGTTCAAGTCCTCCGGTGTCAAGCCCGAGAAAAAGGATTAAGCGATGATTCCCGGAATCGACTTTATCGTTCCTGCGGTCTACTTTGCCGCCGCGGTGATGTTCATCTACGGCCTGAAGGGCATGAGCTCGCCAGTCACCGCCCGCAGCGGCATGATCTGGGCAGGCGTGGCGATGCTGCTGGCAGTGCTGGTCACCTTCGTCCACCCCAAGGTCGAGGGTAACTACCTGCTGATGGTCATTGCCCTGGTCTCGGCCTCGGTGCTGGCCTGGTGGTGGGCCAAGGTCGTGGCGATGACCGACATGCCGCAGATGATTGCCCTGTACAACGGCATGGGCGGCGGCTCGGCCGCGGCCATTGCCGCGGTTGAGCTGCTGAAACTGCATTCCGGCCAGGTGCAAATGGTACCGACCACGCTGCTGGTGGCCAGCTTCGGCGCCATCATCGGCTCGATTGCCTTTTCCGGGTCGCTGATTGCCTATGCCAAGCTGCAGGGCTGGATGCGCAAGAGCTGGCGCTTTCCGGGCCAGCAGGTATTCAACCTGGTGGTCTTTGCCGCCACCATCGGCCTGGGAGTGTGGATCTTCATCGACGGCCCGACCCCGATGTTGCTGCTGTTGTTCTTCAGCCTGGCCCTGCTGGCGGGCGTGCTGCTGACCGTACCGATCGGCGGCGCTGACATGCCGGTGGTGATTTCCCTCTACAACGCCCTGACCGGTCTGGCCGTGGGCTTCAAGGGCTACGTGCTGGAAATCCCGGCGCTGATGATTGCCGGCATTGTCGTCGGCGCCGCCGGCACCCTGCTGACCCAGCTGATGGCCAAGGCCATGAACCGCTCGCTGACCAACGTCTTGTTCGCCGGCTTCGGCAAGGCCGATGAAGACGCCACGGGTGCGGCTGCCAGCGGCGAGATGCGGGCTATTGATGCGACCGACGCAGCCATTCAGATGGCCTATGCCGAAAAGGTCATTATCGTGCCCGGCTACGGTCTGGCCGTGGCCCAGGCCCAGCACAAGATCTGGGAACTGACCGAGCTTCTGACCTCGCGTGGGGTCAAGGTCACTTTCGCCATCCACCCGGTGGCCGGGCGCATGCCGGGGCACATGAACGTACTGCTGGCCGAAGCTGGTGTACCCTACGACCTGATCTTTGATCTGGAAGACATCAACGCCCAGTTCCCGACGACCGACGTGGCCCTGGTGATCGGTGCCAACGATGTCGTCAATCCGGCCGCACGCAAGGACAGCTCCAGCCCGATCTACGGCATGCCGATCCTGGACGTGGACCGCGCCCGCAACTGCATCGTCGTCAAGCGCGGCCAGGGCACCGGCTTCTCCGGCATCGAAAACCTGCTGTTTTTCGAAGACAATACCCGGATGCTTTACGGTGATGCGCAAAAAGTGGCCCAGGCGCTGATCTCCGGGATCAAGTCGCTGGGTTGATGGAAGGAGCAGGGCACAAGGTGCAAGGAACACGGTAGAGACCCATTTGCTTTCTTGAGCCTTGTCCCTTGCACCTTGATCCTGAACGCACTCTTGACAAGTGTGCTGGTGTTGTATAACACTAAACGCCCCAAACCCGAATCGGGAGATCCTGACATGCTTCGCAAGTTCCTGATTGTTTTTTTGATTGTGCCGCTGCTGCAGGGCTGTGGCCGAGGTGATGACGAGACCTCCCCGGCCGAAACAGCGGCGCCCGAGGCCCCGGCGGCTGTCTCTGCCAGCGGTGATGTCTCCCTGTTTCAACGTATCGATGCCGATACGGCCATGCTCTACGCGAACCTCTCACCGATGCCGGACGAGGTTGCTGCCCTGATCTATGCAAGCCTTGAGTCAATCAGCCAGAGCCAGGAAGCGGGCTATGACGAGGCGGCAGAGGCGATCGCCGAGCGCGCGCCCCTGCTGGCAGCCTTTGTTCGTGATCTCGGCAGCATTCGCAGCGCCGAAGATCTGGAGGCTCGCGGCCTGGCCAGCAATGACATGTGGGCCATGCACATGATTTCGGTGTTTCCGGTCGGTCACTGGACGCTGTCGGACGCAGCGGCCTTTGATGCCTGGCTCAATCGTTTGTCCGAGGAGGCCGGGACCGAGTGGCCAGCGCGCATGATCGATGATGAGCGCCTGATCTGGAGCGATCTGGGCGACTTCGGCGTGGCCATGCACCACGACGGACAGGTAGTGACCATGGGCCTGATCGCCGACGATGATCGCCTGTTGCGTCGGATCGTCAACCTGGATCAGCCAACTGAGCACTTTCAGCCGCGAGACCTGCAGGCCTTCAACCAGGCCCGCAACTTGACACCCTACGGCAGCGGTTTTTTCGAGTTCAGCCGCTTTTTCGCCCCCCTGCTTGACGATGCCGACGAGCAGACTGCGCCGGTTCGGGAAGCGCTGAACATGCAGCGGGCCGCCGTCGATGCCGCCTGTGACCGCGAGCTCGACGCTCTGTTCACCCAGATTCCGCGCTTCAGCATCGGCATGCCGCGACTGGATCGTCGCGAAATGAGCGTGCTGATGCGGATCGAAACCCACAGCGAGCTCGGCCAGCGGCTCCAGCCGATTGCCGACACCCCGGTTGGACTGGACATGAGCAGCCCGCGCCTGATGTCGGCCGGACTTGCGCTGAACCTGATTGCAGCGCGCGACTTCGGTCGCGAACTGGTCGGCGGTTGGGTCAACACGCCGCCGCAGTGCGCCCTGTTCGAAACCATCCGCGAAAACGCCGCCAGCTGGCAGTTGAGCCTGAATCGTCCGATACCGCCGTTCATCACCAGCATGCATGGTGTTCGTGTCGACATGGAGCGGTTGCGGATGCGCGGCCTCGGCGAGGGCGTGGAAGATGCCGCCGGCACGGTGGCGCTGTTCATGCGCAACCCGCAGATGTTGCTGGGCATGGCACAGATGTTCTCGCCCGAGCTGGCGGCGCTGAATCTCAGCCCGGGCGGCGAACCGCAGCGGCTGCCTTCTGACATCACCGATCAGATCGGCGACATTCCGGCCTGGATCGCGCTTGGCCAGCAGGCCCTGGGCCTGGCCGTGGGCGAAGGTCAGCAGAACCAGCTGAAGGCCAACCTGGAGCCGGGCAGCGGCGATGACGCGATCATGGCCTACGGTATCAACGTACCGGCCTATCTGGCCCTGATGGCGGAAATGACTGACGATGGCAACGGCCTGGGGCTGGATTTCGACTTCATGGGTCTGATGAGCGACAAGCAGGAAGAAAGTCGGATTTCAGTCCACCTGCGCGAGCAGGGAATCGATATCATCAGTACCAGTATCTTCCGCCAATGATCTGATTCATGTGCTCCATTCTTGGTTTGTTCGACATCCCCGCAGGCCAGCGCGGCCTGCGGGGACTTGCCTTGGAGGCTTCCAGACGCCAGCGCCACCGCGGCCCGGACTGGAGCGGCATCTACGTCCATGACCGGGCAATCATCGCCCACGAGCGCCTGGCCATTGTCGGCATCGACTCCGGCGCCCAGCCGCTGCTCAGTGCCGATGGGCATCATGTACTCGGCGTCAACGGCGAGATCTACAACCACCGCGAGCTGCGCGCCGAGTTCAGCGACTACCCGTTTCAGACCAGCTCGGATTGTGAAGTGATCCTTGCCCTGTACCGGCGCCATGGCAAGGACTTCCTGAACCGCCTCAATGGCATCTACGCCTTCGTGCTCTGGGATGAGAGCGAGCAGCGCTACCTGATCGCACGCGATCCGATCGGCGTCATGCCGCTGTATTACGGACGCGACGATGACGGCATCCTGTGGGTGGCCTCGGAGATGAAAGCGATCGAGCCGCGCTGTCGCCAGGTCCAGGCCTTTCCGCCCGGTCACCTGCTGGACTCCAGCGCCGGCGAGCTGGAGCGCTGGTACGAACCCGACTGGCGTGAATGTGCCCAGGCACGGGAACCGGCCGACCCGCAGCGACTGCGCCAGGCCCTGGAAGCAGCCGTACACCGCCAGATGATGTGCGATGTGCCCTATGGCGTCCTGCTGTCGGGCGGCCTCGACTCTTCACTGGTCGCCGCCATCGCCCAGCGCTATGCCGACAAGCGGATCGAATCCGACGATACCGAGGCGGCCTGGTGGCCGCGCCTGCATTCCTTTGCCATCGGTCTGGAAGGCTCGCCTGATCTGGCCGCCGCCCGGGTCGCTGCGCAGGCCATCGGCACCCAGCACCACGAATTCCGCTATACCATCCAGGAAGGCCTGGATGCGCTGGAGGACGTTATCCGGCACATTGAAACCTTCGATGTGACCACCATCCGAGCGTCGACCCCGATGTTTCTGCTGGCCCGCCGGATCAAGGCCATGGGCATCAAAATGGTGATGTCCGGCGAGGGAGCCGATGAAATCTTCGGCGGCTATCTTTATTTCCACAAGGCACCGAACGCCCAGGCCTTTCACGAGGAAACGGTGCGCAAGATCGACAAGCTGCACCTGTATGACTGCCTGCGGGCGAACAAGTCCATGGCCGCCTGGGGTGTGGAAGCAAGGGTGCCGTTTCTCGACCTGGAATTTCTTGAAGTGGCGATGCGAATGGATCCGTCGGCGAAGATGGCCGGCGCCGGCCGGCCGGAAAAAGCCATCCTGCGCGAAGCCGGAGAAGGCCTGCTGCCCGACGAGATCCTGTGGCGCCAGAAGGAGCAGTTTTCCGACGGTGTCGGTTATGGCTGGATCGACGCCCTCAAGGATCACGCCGCAGCCCAGGTCAGCGATCGCGAGTTGCTTGAGGCCGAGCAGCGCTTCCCCTACAACCCGCCCATTACCAAAGAGCAGTACCTGTACCGGCGCATCTTCGAACGACACTTCCCGTCACCGGCAGCTGCAGCCACCGTGCCGGCCGGGCCGTCGATTGCCTGCTCCACCCCGGAAGCCCTGGCCTGGGACGAAGGTTTTGCAAGCATGGCTGACCCGTCCGGCCGGGCCATGCGCGGCGTCCATCAGGACAGTTATTAACCCGGCAGGTATGTAGATCACATTCAGGGTGCCAAGCAGGCCCCGAAT
>REEQ01000058.1 GCA_007695005.1 Wenzhouxiangellaceae bacterium
TCAAACTGAGAATGCCTCCCCGGCAAAGCCGGGGGGTCTCCCGAATGGGTCTAGGAATTCACAAAAACTCGATCCGATAAGCACTTAATCCTCACGTTAGCTTCATTCCTTGTGCATGACCACTCCCGGATGATGTGGTGACGAGGCCGGACAACGGCTCGCGACCCTCACATCAGAAAGGAGTTACTCATGTTCAAGCGCTATCTTTCATGTCTTGCCCTCACCGTCGTTCTGACCAGCGGCGCTGTTTTCGCCAACGACTACGGTTATTCGAGCAAAACCACCAAGAACATCGTTGAAGTCGCCCAGGAAGCCGGTCAGTTCAACACCCTGATCGCGGCGGTGCAGGCCGCCGGCCTGGCCGACACGCTGGCGACGGGCGGACCGTTCACCGTATTCGCCCCCACCGATGAGGCTTTTGCCCAGATTCCGCAGGACCAGCTCGCCGCACTGCTGGAAGACACCGAAACCCTGACCGCCATCCTGACCTACCATGTCGTCAGCGGCAAGGTTCGGGCCGAAGATGTGGTCGGACTTGACAGCGCCACGACGCTGCAAGGCAGCGACATCTCCATCAGCGTGTCCGATGAGGGTGTGCACATCAACGGCGCGCGCGTGCTGACCACCGATATCGAGGCCAGCAACGGCATCATCCATGTCATTGATTCGGTGATTACGCCATAACTTGACCGGCCATCGCACAATCGGCCAGGCCCGGGATTCCCGGGCCTGGCATCTTCAGGCGGGCATCTTGACAACTTTGCTAAGCTCGGGCGATCTCAAAGCGCAAGATCGACTTCAATGCCCGCCTCTCCGAATTTTGATAACAGCTACGCTCGACTCCCCAGCAGCTTTTATCGGCGGCAGTTGCCGGTGCCGGTCGCTGCGCCGAGTTATATAGCGGTGAATGAGGCGCTGGCTGAGACGCTGGGCATTGCGCCGAAGTGGCTGGCTTCCGATCACGGACTGGCGGTGATGGCCGGCAACACGGTGCCTGACCTGGCGGAACCGCTGGCCATGGCTTATGGCGGCCATCAGTTCGGCCAGTGGGTACCTCAGCTCGGTGACGGACGCGCCTTGTTGTTGGGTGAAGTCATTGGCCGTGATGGCATCCGCCGGGACCTGCATTTGAAAGGGGCCGGGCCAACGCCCTTTTCGCGCGGCGGCGACGGTCGCTCTTCCATCGGGCCGGTGGTGCGAGAATACCTGGCCTGCGAAGCGATGGCCGCGCTTGGCATTCCAAGCACGCGCGCACTGGCTGCGGTCAGCACCGGTGAAATGGTTTTGCGCGAAAGACCAGAGCCCGGCGGCATCCTCTGCCGCGTTGCCAGCAGCCATGTTCGGGTGGGCACCTTCGAGTACTTCGCGCGCGCTGGCCGCGTCGATGACGTCCGGCAGCTGGCGGATCATGTCATTGCCCGCAACTACCCTGATTTGTTGAGCGCCGACCAGCCTTACCAGGGCTTGCTTGAACAAGTCATTGCACGCACGGCGCGGCTTGTATCCTCGTGGATGCTGGTCGGCTTCATTCATGGGGTGATGAACACCGACAACACCTCCATTGTCGGCGAGACCATCGACTTTGGTCCCTTCGGCTTTCTCGATGAGTTCGCTCCGGACACCGCCTACAGCTACATCGATCGACGCGGTCGCTATGCCTACAATCAGCAGCCAGCCATTGCCCATTGGAACCTTGCTCGGCTGGCCGAGTGCCTGCTGCCACTGTTCGACGAGGATCAACAAGAGTCCCTGGACGTGGCCAATGCGCTGCTTGGCGGATTCAAGGCGCTGTTCGAGCGAGCCTTCCACCAGGGCCTGGTAGCCAAGCTGGGCCTGCTGGATAGGCAGCCGCAGGCCGTCGAGCTTGCGCTCGACCTGCTTGATATCATGCAACGCAACCGCGCTGACATGACCCTGACCTTCCGACGCCTGGGCGATCTGGACGCTGATGGCACGCAGCACGATGAGATGGTGCGCTCACTGTTTGACCAGCCCGAAGCATTCGATGCCTGGGCGCAAGCCTGGCGCCAACGCCTGGCCGCCGAGGCTCGCGAACCAGGCGGCCGTCGGGCAGCGATGCGTGCGATCAACCCTGCTTTCATTCTGCGCAATCACCTGGCGCAGCGCGCTGTCGATGCCGCCATCGACGGTCTGGACTTCGAGCCCATGAAGCGCCTGGCAAGGGTGCTTGCCCGACCCTTCGACGATCAAGTCGACGCGCAGGATCTGGCCTTGCCACCAGCCAGCGACGAGCGCGTGACAACTACTTTCTGCGGTACCTGATCGCTGGACCTTGACCGCTGGCCTCGCCTGCTGAGCATTTGTGGCAAACTCCTTATTCGCCTTTTTATCGACCTGCTGAATTGGAAAAGACTATCGTCTGGCACTTCTGGCACTGGATTGCTGTTGCGCTGGTCATGCTGTTGCTGGCAGCGCCATCCCTTGCCGCAATTGATGGCCTGTAAGAAACGATCAGTCATATCAACGAGCTGCGCGACAGCGACCCGGATGCAGCGCTGCGCTTGCTCGACGAACGACTTGGTCAGTACGGACAATCCGCGCGCGCTGCGGATGCTCCGCTATTGCGCTTGCGCGCTGAAATTCTGCGCGGCCTCGGTCGCTATGATGAAGCCATCATTGATGCAGGCCGCTATCTGGACGCCCTTGGCGATGACCCGGATCCCGGCGAACAATCCCGGGCACTTTTCTTGCATGGAACGATCGCTGCAGAGCAGAACGAGTTTGCAGATGCGCTCGCTTATTTCCACGAAGCCCGTGCGGCTTTGAATGAGGATCTGCATGCAAACGAGCTGGCACGGATCTACAACGCCATTGCAGTCACTCAAGTTTTCGGACTGAATCACGAGCGCGCCCGCCCGTATTATGAGCGTGCGCTGGATCTGGTTCGCCGCGGCGACAATCTGGCCTTGCAGTCCACCATTCTCGGCAACCTGGCCTCGGTGGTCGCGGCGCTGGATGATCCAGACGAGGCGATCAATCTCTTCGAGCGCGCGATGGCCATCGGCAGGGAGGCTGGCGGACCGGCACTGTGGGCCACGCACCTGGCCAACATTTGTGACATCCAGGTTCAGAATACGCGCCACGAGCAAGCGCTGGAGACCTGCCCCAAGGCACTCGAACTGCTGCAGCCAAGTGCCCAGCCGCGGGTGCTTTCCGGTCTGACCATGACCATCGGCGATCTGCATCGCAACATGGGCCAGCCTGAGCGGGCACTGTCTCTGTATCAGGACGCGCTGATGCTGGCCTCGGGCCAGGTTGCCCACGTCGAAGATCAGCTCCTCCAGCGGCTGGCCGATATTCACCAAGAACTGGGTCAGGCCGAGCAGGCCGGTAGCTATCTACGCCGATTGCTGGCGCTTCGTGCTGAGCTCCAGGAGCGCGAGCGACGCACGACCGTCGAGGAGCTGGAGGTTCATTACCAGCTCGAGCAGCGCGAGCGGGAGATCGAGCTGTTGCGGCTTCAGGGCCAACTTCAGGCCAGCCGACTGCAACAGCGCAACACCTGGCTTGCGGCAATGGCGATCGGCCTGTTTCTGGTCACGGTGCTTGCGCTGGTGATCCTGCGCAGTCATTACAGCCATGCCAACCTTGAAGACGCGTTGAGCGAGCGCAACCAGGCGTTGGAGTCTGCGATCGAGCGCGTCGGTGAGCTCGCCGCGCTGGATTCACTGACCGGGCTGCTGAATCGCCGTGCTTTTCTGGCCGAGGCGGAGAAGACGATTGCCAGGGCCGTCAAAGATGGCCGGCCCATCTCCCTTGCCCTGGGTGATCTCGACGATTTCAAGCAGATCAATGATCGCTTCGGTCATCCGATCGGTGACCAGGTGCTGAAAGCCTTCGCTCAGCGCCTGCGCCAGGCTCTGCGTAGCGATGATCTGGTTTGCCGCTGGGGCGGCGAAGAGTTCATCTGCCTGCTGCCGAATGTTGACCAGGATCAGACCGTGAACCTGCTGGAAAGAATTCAGGATGCCTTGTCGGCGGAATCGATCACTACCGCGGCAGGCGAGCTGAAAATTCAGTTAACCTTCGGGGTGGCAGCGATCGGGATTGATCTGGATCAGTCCATCCTGGCCGCCGACCGGGCGATGTATCGCGGCAAGCAGGCCGGGCGGAACCGAATCGTTGCCGCCAGTCCGGCAGATTACCGGCGTCAATCTTCCTCCGAGTGAATGCCAGGCCATGAGCAAGCGCAAGACCGCAACGGAACAGAACACCCTGGTCATCTCCAGGCTGGACACCCATGACGAGAAGCCCCGAAGCGGAGCGCGTCTGGTCGCGGTCGCCGGGCCAGAGCTGGGCAGCCAGTTCCTCCTGACCGGGGAAATGACCGTAGGCCGGGCAGCCGACTCCGATGTCCGTCTCAGCGCACCCGGTGTTTCGCGCCGTCATTGCGTGATCCGGGCCGTTGACGGTAACTTCGAGATCGAGGATCTGAATTCCACCAACCACACCTGGATCAACGATGTCGCGGTAGAGCATCATTTGCTCGCTGATGGAGACCGCATCCGCCTGGGCAAGTCGGTGCTCAAATACATTGCGGCCGATAGTCCTGATGCGGCCTATCACGATGGTCTGGCCGCCTCCCCGGAACGTGACACCAGCACCGGCCTGCTCCGCATCGGCCAGTTGCAAAGACGGCTGGACAGCTTGCTCGAACAGGCTTCCGCCAGCCCGGAGGCGGGGACCGGCGGCGTCATGGTGATCGCCGTGGACCGGGCCAGCCAGGTGCGCGAGCGCATAGGCATCAGCGGGACTGGCGCGCTGCTTGCCGAGATTGCCGAGCGCATCGCGCCGGCACCGAGCGCTGACATGGTCGTAGCACGCTACGGTGAGTTCAATCTGGCCATTCTGGTCGCCGGCACGACCCAGGCCCTGGAGCAATTGGCCGGCGAGTACTGCACGGCCATCGCCCGCAAACCCTTTGCCATCGATAACAACGAGCTGGCGATCACTGCCAGCGTCGGCACCTGCGCCTTCGATTTGCGCCTCGGCGATGCCGAAGCCATGCTGGTCGGTGCCGTGCGGGCAGCGGAGCAGGCCGGGGACGCTGGCGGCCGCCGCTGCCAGGCCTATCGGCCCAGAATCTCCTCGGCCGGTACGGATGAAAGTGAGCGGGTGCTGATGGCGCTGATGCAGGATGCTCTGCGACGCAATACCGTGCAGGTGCTTTACCAGCCGGCCGTCAGTACCCGGGACAGCGACACCGCCCACTATCAGCTGCTGCCGCGGCTGCTGACCGAGGATGATCAGCTGATTCCGGCAGGCCAATTCGTGCCGGCCGCCGAGCGCGCCGGCAAGGTCAGGGAGCTGGATCTGTGGATTAGTGTGCGCGCCATCAAGGTGCTCGACGAGCAACTGAACCAGGGCCGCAGCCTGCGCCTGTTTGTCAGCCAGTCCGGCGCATCCCTGGAAGACAAGCTGCGCTTCGAAACCTTGGCCAAACGACTGCGCCCGGAAATTTGCGACCAGCGCCTGCTGGTGTTCGAGTTTGCCTACCTGGACCTGATGGATCGGCTGAAATCGGCGCGGCAGCTGCTGCCGCGCTTGCGCGAACTCGGGCTTGGGGTCTCCATTGGCGGCCTGGATGAGCGGGTTCGTCCGGCCGACCTGCTGGCCCAGCTGCCGGCCGACTACATCAAGCTGGGTGGCGACTTTGCTCGCGCAGTGAGCCGCGACCAGACCCAGGCGGATGCCTTCCAACGCATGGCCGAACAGGCACATGCGGCCAATGCCAAGGTCATCGTGCCGATGGTCGAGGATGCCGAAACCATGGGCCGGCTGTGGACCAGCGCGGCCGACTTGCTCCAGGGCAACTTCATTCAGCAGCCAATGCAGACGCCGGACTTCAGCCTCTAGTACCTCTAGCCAAACGCTCCAGCACCTCGGCCAGAGCGGCCAGACGACGCGCAGTGATACCGCTGCGAAGGGCCGACTGGTCTGCAATCGAGGCAGCCAACGCCAGCAGTTCCTCAACCGGCGCGGGTTCACCCAGCTCCAGCCGGGACAGCAGCGCCAGGCTCTGCTCCCGGTGGCTTTCCACCAGATTGTCGCCGCGGTCGAGCTGGTCGATGTAGGCGCGCGCTACCACCGGGCTGACCGGCCAGCTGACCCGAAATTGCAACTGCGGGTTGAACTCGTCGGCATCGTAGGCCAGCAGGGCTGCGGCAATTTCGTTTTCGCTCAGATGTTCGCTGGCTTCCAGGGCGAGCACATCCAGTCCGCGCACGATTTCGGTGCCGTAGATTCGGCCGCCATGCCAATACGCCGACCAGAAGCCGCCGGTGACCAGGGCCTCGGCATCGATCGGGCCGCGGTCGAAGAAAGCGATCTCGACCGGGTTGGCCGAGTCAGTGAAGTCGAATACCGAGATACCCCCCTGGTACCAGGCCTGGACCATGATGTCGCGGCCCGGCACGGGGATCAGCGAGCCGTTGTGGGCAACACAGTTTTCCTGCTCGGTCTGCGGCGCCGGCATCTTGTAATAGCTGCGGAAAACCAGGCGATTGTCGACGATGTCGTAGATGGCATTGGCTCCCCAGTTCAGCGGGTCGGAAGCTCGGCAGCGCGGGCGCGTGCCGCCGCCCCACTCGTCGGTAAAGATTACCGTGCTGCCGTCGTTGCTGAAGGTGGCCGAGTGCCAGTAGGCAAAGCCGGGATCAACCACGGCATCGATGCGCTCGGGATTGATCGGGTCGGAAATGTCGAACAGGATGCCGTTGCCCGAGCAGGCACCAGCGGCCAGGTTCAGGTCGGGGAATACGGTGATGTCGTGGCAGTGGTTGGTTTCATTGCTGGTCTGGGTGCCGGGGCCGTGGTCGCCCCGCTCCCAGAGACCGGCGAGGATGCCGGTGTCCGGGTCAGCGAATACCGCCGGGCTGTGGATGATGCGTGCCTCATGCGGGCGGTCCACCGGAATTTCGATGACGTCAATTCTAAACAGCGCCGTACCCTCGTCACGCCAAGGTGATTCGTCGATGCAACCTTCCAGTTCGTCCTCGTCGCGGACAAAGGAAATGCCTGAGTTGTAGACGATCAGGCGTCCGTCCTCGTCGGGGCCAGCGGCCACGGTGTGGGTGTGAGAGCCACGGCAGGTCTGGACCTGGCCGACCTGCACCGGCAGGCTGCGATCACTGATATCGAAAATCCTCAAACCCCGGAAGCGCTCCTCGCTGACCTTGTCGGCCACGCCTTTCAGACCGCAGTCAACTCGACCGCGATTCTGCTCGACCGACAGAATCAGCAGATCGCCGACGATGGACACATCGCCCTGGCCGCCCGGGCAGACCACCGCCGACAGCAGTTCAGGATGATCACGGTCGGCAATGTCGTAGAGCTTGAAACCGTGGTAGCTGCCCACGGCCATCAGGTCGCCGGCAAAGGCCAGGTCGGTGTTGGCAAAATCCAGCAGGGCCGGGCGCGCGCGATCGCCGGGCAGATCGTCGGCCACGCTGTCATCCTCGCCATTTGTCGTCGCTTCATCATCGTCAGCCCCAGCCAGCTCACGCAGGCGGGCCGGCGGCAGCGCGGCCGGGTTGTCGGGGTCGAAGAAACCGTCCGGCTTGGGCAGGGAGTTGGTCAGGCGCAGGTTCCAGATCGCCTCGCCGGCATCGCGGAAACCGGCGGCCAGGCCCACCCGGGGATCGGCGCTATAGCTGGCCAGCTTGAGCGTCATCCTGTCGATTTCAGCGGCCTGGTCGTTCTTGACGTCGGTAACGAACTCGAACAGGGCGGGGTCCTGGGCCGAACCCGATTGGGCCAGCAGTTCCTCGACCATGACCAGTGCGCCGCGATGATGTTCGATCATCAGGGCCAGGAACAGGCGGTCAAAGTCCTCGCCACTGGACGCTGCCAGCTCTTCCATCTGCTCGATCGTGGCCATGCCCTCCATGCCGTGATGCGGCTGGTGCTGGTGATGATGGTGGTGGCGATGATGCTGGTGCTGGCCATGGTCACCATGGGCTTGGCTAGCATCAACGGGCGGGGCCAGATGCGGCCGCCAGTCACGGTCGGGCACAGGCTCTCCGCGTTCAGACAGCCATTGCTCCATGAACTCGATCTCATCGCGCTGCGAGGTCTCGATCCGTCGCGCAAGGTCGAGCAGCTCGTGGCTCTGGGAGCGTTCGGGCGCCAGCGCGCTCATGTCCAGGGCCTGTTGGTGGTGGGGAATCATGTCGCTCATGAAGCGCACATCAGCGGCCGAATGGCGCAGCCCGGCCAGGGCAACGGCTTCTTCAGCACTGATGGTTCGACTGGGCTGGCCCGGCGCACCGGGCTGAACAATGGGCGGCTGGGACAGGCCCAAGCCAGGAAGCAGGACGAGAACAGGGACAAACAGTCGAAGCATCGGGAGTTCCTATAGCGGTCAGGCATCGAATGGTTCAGTCGGCAACGGAATACTTGCCGTATTCGCTTGCTGGGCATCGGCGGCAGCAGTCCGCCATGGCCTTCGCTTGAAAGCGACGATATAGGATAGGCGAAAGTCAGGCTCGACCGTTCACGAGCTGCCGGTCACTGGCCCATCTCGAGTCGTGACCTGCTGGGCGGATCGGAGAACAGACGATCAAGCGCCCGGTGTTGGCCTCGACGCGGCCAGCTGCGGGTGGCGGCTGACCAGGCGGCCCGGCAATCCCGACCTCGCCCTTGTTCGACGGTGAACATGCCGCTGCCCTTTTTGCTCGGGCAACGCGGTCCGGCCCAGCTTATTAACCCGGCACCAATGTAGATCGCATTCAGCCGCAGTGTGCCCTTCGGCAG
>REEQ01000143.1 GCA_007695005.1 Wenzhouxiangellaceae bacterium
ATGGCAAACGCCACAAACGAGGAAAATTCATGACTCCGGACAGTGCTCGACCCTTGCCACTGACCGTCAGCATCGCCGACTGCAGCTTCGCGCTGCAGCGAATCGGCAAACTCGGTCGGCACCAGGCTTTGGAGTTCGGCGCCTCCTGGCCATGGTTCGAGCTGTTGATCCGCCCCATGCCGCTGTGTTTCCAGGGCTCACCGGCCGACTTCATCGATCGGCTTTACGCCGAGCGGGTACCTGAGGAGTCCGATTCGGAGGTGCTTGTCAGGGCGATCAACTGGCTGGCTGGCCGCAGGGAGCCGACCCGGCTGAGTATCAATGTCCACCCGCAGTCCCTGACCCGCGCGCGGCTGGTTGGCCAGGTGCTTAGAGCCCAGCAAAAGGCCGAGCATTCAGGCCATTCGCTGTGCCTTGAACTCGTCGAGTTCGGCGAATGCCCGGAGCCTGCAGTGCTCGCGCGCAATGCCCAGCGCTTGCGCGATGCCGGCGTGCTGATTGCGCTTGACGACTTCGGCAGCCGCTTGAACCGTTTCGATCTTTGCGCCGAAGGCATCGTTGATCTGATCAAGGTCGATGCATCGGTGGTGCGGGACATGCATCTCAATCCTTACCGGGAGGCCATCGTCGAAAGCATCAGCACCCTGGCAAAAGGGATCCAGGCAAGCGTCATTGCCGAGGGTGTCGAAACCATCGAGGAACAGCAAAGCTTGTCTCGCCTGGGGATTGAATATGCCCAGGGATATCACTTCCACAGACCTGAGATTGCGGAGATTTGAAATGGCAGAAACTGCTGTGCAGTCAAACGAAAGGGGTAACGCGGCCTGGCTGGTTGAAGCCATGGCCAGGATGATCCGACCGATAGTGCGCTTTGCCGTCGGACGGGTTTCCTGCAGCGCTCTTGTTGACCTGGTGCGGCAGATTTACGTCGAGGAAGCGCGTGAGCACTTGCAGGACGAAAACCCCGATCGTCGGGTGACGCGATCTGCCCTGGCGTTGCTTTGCGGCCTTGATGGCCGGGCAATCAAGAGCTTCGAGGAGTCAGCAGACCGGGATTATGCAGCCGCCGACATCTGCTCCGAAGCAGCCATTCTTGAAGCCTGGATGACGGACCAGGACTTTGCCGATGCAGAAAGCGGCAAACCGGCCGAGCTGCTTATTCACGGGCCGCAAGGCACTTTTCAGCGCCTGGTCAGCCGGGCTGCCGGTCGCGCCGTTACCGCTCAGACGGCGCTGGATCGTTTGCTTGAGCGCGGCAACGTCGCCATGAACGAGGCCGGCACCCATGTGCGGCTGGTCAATCCCTCCTACATGCTGATCCCCGACTCTCAGCAAGCGGCCATTGAGGCCGGCAGTTTTGCGGTCGGTCGGCTGGGCAAGGTTGTGATTCACAACACCAGTCGCTTTCGCGATTCAAAAGCCCCCTGGCTGCAGCAGGATCGTTGGTCGTTGAGGATTCCCAGGGAGCGTCTGGAGCTGGTTCGCAGCCACATGCGAACAGTGATCAAGGCGCAGATTGGAGAGATCGAGAAAATTCTCGAAGCAGAAGAAAGCAGGCCGGCCAGAACCCTTGAGTGTTCGGTCGGTGTGGGCTGGTACTACTGGGAGAGCCAGGCGGACGAGCCGATCGCTTTGTAATGAATATGGCCTTTTACTTGAACTGATTGGAGAACATCATGAACAACACTCGCAACTCATCATCCCTTGTCATTGGCAAAAGCGGAACGGGTATCGGCAAAAGCGGAACGGGGCAACGCTTTGGCAACTGCCTGTTCGGTGCAGCGGCAGCCCTCGCCCTGGTAGTGCCCCTTGGTCTGGCGGCCGAATCACCGCCTCCTTTCCTGATGGATGCGCATGAAGGCGTCCTGACCTTGACCTTGCATGACCAGGGCCGGGTGATCAGCGGTCAGGCTTCGCTGTCCCAGGCATCGGGCGGTCTGATCAGAGTGCCGATGCACTCGCTGGAGCTGCCGGGTGAAAGTGACTCCGGGAGAAGTCCCAAGCGCAGAGTGGGCTGCGACGGACTCCTGTATCACGGCTCCGGCAGCGGCGGTCAGAGTGTTGGTGATATTGGCACGGTGATGTATCACGGCTCCGGCAGCGGTGGTCAGAGCGTTGGACCCTGTGGTGATTTGATGTATCACGGTTCCGGCAGTGGCGGTCAGAGTGTTGGCGACACGGGCACGGTGATGTATCACGGCTCGGGAAGCGGAGGCCAGAGCGTGGGTGCCTGTGAGGGCTTGATGTACCACGGTTCCGGCAGCGGTGGTCAGAGCGTTGGTGACACGGGCACGGTGATGTATCACGGCTCCGGCAGTGGTGGGCAAAGTGTGGGCAGGTGCAAGCCAGCGCAGTCCCTGTGGGGCTACGCGGAGCTGGTGGCAGGCGCGGATGACTTCAACCTGATTGTTTTTCGCCTGGATCAAGGTGGCCCGACTGAACACCTGATTGTTTCCGCCGATCGCAGCGTCAACAATCGAGTTTCGAATATCTGGGCTGTCGAGCCGTAAAGCCCACGCCATCGGCACAGGAGCCGGCACGACCGGTTTCCTGTGCTGGCGATGGCGAATCGGTCAAGGCGACCACGGGGAAACTCGTTAGAGCTTCCCCGTAATTATTAATCCGGCAACGAAATACCTGCCGGGACCGCGCAGCGAACGCTTTTGCGGACATGTGCCGCAAATGCCGTGCAACGAATACCGCAGGTATTTCGTTGCCGGGTTAACAATAATGGCAACGCCGTGACCGGAGCCCTTCCTCTGTCCCGGCCCGCCTTTTCATCTTCGCCTTATTCTGCAACCGAGAAGCAGCGCGCAACTGGCGGCCACCCCTCCTCGCGAATCTGGACAAACTCGTTCCAGAAAGACTCGTCAATGGCGCGCAGGCTGGCTGGCGTGTCGTCGCGGCGATGGCGGCTCAAGTGGCGCGGCCCTCCGTTGTAGGCGGCATAGGTGGCCCGGACCAGATTGTCGATGCCGCCCGGGTGCTGGTGCTCACCACGGCGAATGGCGTAGTCGACCAGGTAGTGCTCCAGAATTTCGATGCCGGCAGCAATGTTGTATTCGATCTCGGCTTCCAGGCGCTGAACATCGTAAACGCCGCGCCAGACCCGGCCCATGATCTGCATCATCCCCACCGCGCCCACCGAGGAGCGAATCACGCGCGGCTCGTCTGCCGGCCCGATGTAGTGGCGCCAGCAGGACTCGCGCCAGGCCGTGGCCCGGACCAGTGGCCGGAACAGTTCGCGATAGTCAGCCGGAATGCGGCTGCCGTTGTCCATGTGTTCGGTGTAGACCGCGTCCAGCAGCCGGGCGACCAGATCCAGGTACTCATCCAGGGTCGCGGGGCTGGCGACGACACCGCGCAGCGATTCGGCCAGCGAAACCGGATTGGCATGGGCCAGCGGCAGCAGGCGCTGCCACCACTGGAGTGCGGGCATGGCCGGACCGATTGTCGGACCGACTGTCGGGCCATCGGGATCAAGCCCGAACAGACGCCGCAGGGCCGGATCCTCGACCAGTGGCAGCGGGGTGAAGCTGAGCGGCGCATCGCCGGCCAGTAACAGCCGGGCCAATCGGCGCAGGCCGTCGCGGCTGATTTCAAGACCAAACTCCGGGCCCAGCGCGTCCAGCGCAGCCAGGGCATCGCCTGCAGCAATGAAGCCGGCCAGGCGCAAATCGCGATCATCGGCCACATCCATCGGCTCCAGTCGCGTCAGCAGCGGCTTGAGTCCGCCCCAGGCTTCCAGAAACAGGGCTCTGACCGGGTCTTCGCTTGGGTCATCGACCAGCAAGGCCTCGGCGATGCGCTGGCGGGTTTCCAGCAACAGCGCCAGGAAATCCAGTTGCAAGTCGCGATTGTCGACCTGTGAGGCCAGACGGGCGATCAGCACGGTAAGGAAACCATCCAGCTCGTCTTCGACCCGTTGCCATTCAGCCAGCTCCTCGGCACCCAGAGCAGGCTCCGGCACCTCCGCGACGGTTGGCGGCGGCCGCACCCTGATCGCCAGCTCGGTGCGCAGGCCTTCGGCTTGTGCTGTGACCTGGCGCAGGCGCACGCGCTGGCCCAGCAGCATTTCCGCGCTGCCGGCGCCCGGCTTGAATTCATTGATCAGGTCATCAATGGCAGCCAACACGCCGCTAACATCTATGGTTGTGCGCTCAAGTCGCGGGATGACCAGGCTCTCGGCCAGAATTCGAGACGGCCTGCTGAGCAGGCCCGGACTGCCATCCGGACGGCGCAGCTCAGCCCCGTCGGCACGGAAAACAACGGCCATGCCCTGAGCGTCGATGGCGGGCTTGAGTTCCAGGTGCAGGCGACTGCTGACAGCACCGGGCCCGCGGCAGTGTCCCATCACCATCACCCCGCTGTGGCCCAGCAGGGCCAGGTCCACCAGCAGGCGCCGGTCGACGATCTCAAGCCGCAGGTCACTGAGGTCGGCGTAATTGCAGCTGTCGGTTCGGAGTCGACCCCGTCCGGTCTCATCCAGCCCCAAGGCGCTGCCCAGCAGCCGTTCAAGGTGCGGCCTGTCCACCACCAGGGGCACTTGCACTTCGGTCGCGGCTGACAGACCGGTGCCAGGCAGCAGAGCTGCCATTGCGATGAGCAGAAAACGATAGCGCGACATCCGTGCAGGCCCGAGATTGTTATTGACTGGGCCCGCTTTGACGCTATCGCGGGCCGGAGGTTCGACTGGCATCTTGCCGGGCTTGCTCGGCCTTGAGCGCCAGCAGCAACGCGTGCAGGCTCTCGGTGGCCAGACCATGCAGGGCCAGCCGATAGCCGGCGCGCAGCGTCGACTCAGGCAGCAGCGGGTGCTTGTTGTTGATCAGGGCCAGGTGACGGCCATCGGCATTGATCAGGGTGGCGCAGTACAGGCCGATGGTTTCATCCAGCTGCAGCGAGTTGGTCGCTCTCCAGAAGTCATCGTCACTCAGAAACAGCTGGTAGACCGGTGCGAACAGCTCGATCGCGGTCTGCAGATCAAGGACATTGGTCCATTGGCGCGGCATGTCGTCAAGGCGCGGACCACTGTCGCTGATGCCGTCAAAGTCCAGTCGGTCAGGCGCGCTCAGGCCTCGCCCCTGCTTGCGCAGGGATTGATTGAGGCGGATGATGAAGTTGTACAGGTTCAGGTCATGCTTCAGGAATACCTCGTCGCGCAGCGCATCGATGCTGTTTGGCTTGAGCGGGCTGGTCGGTACATCGGTACCGGAATTGCGGGCAATGAAGTCCAGGATTTCGCTGCCCAGCCAGAAATGACGCAGGATCAGCCAGTTGGCTTCAGGTCGGACAAAGCGTTTCAGGCCCCAGGCCAGCAAGGCGTGCAGCGTAGCCGAGGCGCGCCAGTGACGCGGCACGAACAGCTTGACCAGCTGCAGCAGAACAATCGCCAGTCGGGCCAGCGGGCGAACCAGCGGCAGCAGATACTGCCGCGACGGGCTGGAGGAGTCGATCAGCCAGGCGCGCTTGACGCCATCATTGAACGGTACGCTCTGATCCAGAAACAGGGCCAGCCAGGGGTTGGGGTCATCCGGGTCATGCGTCATGGCATCGATTTCAAAGCGCGGTTTCATGCTGCCTCCAGGATGTCGTGCATCTGCATCAGGTAGAGCTCGGCCGTGCGCCGGGCGCAGGTGATGATGTCAGCGGCCACCAGCGCCGGTTGCTCGGCTGCTGCCAGCACCGATTCGACGGCATCCAGCCAGCGCTGCAGGTGCTCGACATCGTTTTCACCGTGGTAATGCAGGAAGCGGAAGCAGCCGCGCAGCCCAGGCAGCTGGCGGCGCAAGAGCGGCAGCAGGGCCGGGATGATGCGCTGCCCCGTGCCTTCGATGATGTACATCGCCCCAAGCAGACCGACCGCGTCGCGACGATTGGCAGTCGCGCTCAGCCAGGCGTGCAGCGCTTCACCGCCGGGATTGCGGCGCAGCTGATCAATGGTGGCCAGCGGACCGCCGGCGCGTCGGTAGTCGTCAAACAAGATCCGATAGTCGTCCTGCTCGTCGCTGGCATGTATCGCGATCAGCTCGGCCAGGCGCCGATAGCGCGGGCTCAGCCCGGCCTGGGCGGTGCGCATCCAGCCGCTGCCTTCGCGCACCTGCGGAATCCACTGTGCCATCCAGGCCAGGTAGTCGCCCTGACTGAACTGTCCGGCCAGGATGCGACGCACCATCGGCGTGTGCCAGGCCCGGGCTCGATAGTCATGCCAGACACCGGCCAGTTCGGCAATCAGCCTGGCGAGTGGGGCTCGCCCTACCAGCGTCGATGCTTCGGGGTCGTGCGGCGGCGGCAGCTCCGGGTCATCAAGCGCAGCGGCCCGGGCCTCGAAGAGGCCAATCCCGGTGGGGCCAGGCCGTGGCTCGGGCGAGTGCTGCGGTCCCACTACCTCCAGCAGGGCAAAAGACACGGTAAAGCGGCCGGATTCCGGCACAAACAACAGGATCTGCTCGCCAGCTTCCAGCGCCCGGTCGGCCAGCAGATCGTCGAGCATGATGAAGATCGATGCTGAGCCGGTGTTGCCGCGCCAGGCCAGATTGCTGTACCAGCGTGCCTGGTCGATCACCAGACCGCAGCGCTCAAGACAATCGGCCACCACCGGCCGGAACTGTTCCGATGAGTAGTGACACAGGAAATGGTCGATCCGGTCCGGGTCAAGCAAGCCGTCGCGGACCAGGGCGACGTACTCGTGAGTGCCGATATCAAACAGATGGGGCAGCAGGCGAATATCCTGGCGCAGGCTCAGCGCGCCATCGGCCTCAGCCGCAGCGAAGTCCGGGTAGTCCAGCCAGGACTGCCGGCCATCGGCGCTGGCGCCCATCTGCATGCACAAGGGATAGTCGCCGCTGTGGCTGATCGCATGCACCCAGCGCAGCTTGAGCGACAGGCCGGATGCCGCTGGTGCTCTTGTCAGGCGCCAGGCACCGGCACCGTCAGACAGCATCCAGCGCAGAAAGTGGGCATTGAAGTCCACTTTCCTTTGCTCGAAACGGCTGTGCTTGAACAGCCGCGAGGGCAACTCGCTGGCCACCACCATGGCGCTGTCGTGCTCGCCGCGTTCGAGTGCGCGCGCGGCATTGGCCACCGCCTGCATGCCGGCAGCACAAACGCCATGATGGCTGGCCGTGGTCAGGGCCCGCCAGCCCAGCTCGGCCTGGATCTGGCAGGCCAGCCCGGGCAGGGTCAGGTCGCCGCCGGAACTGGCTGCCATCAGCAGGTCCACCGGGGTGCCGTTGGATTTGCCCAGGCATTGCCGGATAGCCGCCGCCGCCATCTCCGCGACCGAGTGGCGGGTCCGACCGCGTCGGTCGATCGCGTAATGACGTGTGCGTATGCCGTTCTGGGCCAGAATCCGCCGGCGAATGCGTTCGCTGGCCCCGCCCACCGGCCTGACATAGTCGGCCAGGGTGTCGTTGTCTACCGCTGGCCCGGGCAGAAACGCACCGGTGGCGGTCAGGTAAACATCGTTGTAGGGGACGACCTGCGGCATGGGTTTGGCTCCTGGAGACGAATCCGTTTCGGTTCACCCACAGGAAAGCGCAAGGGATCGCTATTTGCAATTCTTTTTGCATGAATAGCAGTATTGGCGACCTTTGGTATAACCAGGCAATACTTTCCGGCCGGCGAGCATGCTGGAAAGATCGAAAACTTCAGGCTGCTCTGATGGCTGACTGTAGCGGTCGGAAGACTTCTCCGGCCCGGGGTCCGACACCAGCCCGGATGCAGTCCGGTCACGGTGTCGATATACTGCCCGCTGATTTTCGCGAGCCGTCGCCATTCGCCTGGCGAACTTGTCAAAGCCTCCGAACCGATCCGTCTGCTAAGATTTCGCCATGCGTTACCTTGTAACAATACCGGCCGTACTGATCCTGGCCTTCGCCTTGAGCGCCTGCGGAGAGCGTTCCGAGCTGGAGACGGGTGTGCCGGTTCAGCGCTGGAATCTGCCGGAAGTCATCTTCACCGAAGACGGCCGACCCGATCCGTCCATCCTCGCCCCGGTTCAGGTTTTGCACCGCGGCAACGGCACCCAGCCACAAGGGCTGGATCCCCACATCACCGAGGGCGTGCCCAGCAGCAATATCCAGCGCGACCTGTTCGAGGGCCTGCTGACCCGAGCGGCCGACAGCTCCATCATCCCCGGCGTGGCCGAGCGCTGGGAGGTCAGCGAGGACGGCTTTACCTGGACTTTTTTCCTGCGCGAGAATGCGCGCTGGTCGAACGGTGACTTGATGACCGCCGACGACTGGCTGTTCAGCTTTCGCCGCATCGTCAATCCCGCCACCGGTTCGCGCTTTGCCATCCTGCTCAACCCCATCCTTCACGCCGAGGACATCGTTGCCGGTCGCCGTCCGGTAGAGGATCTGGGCGTGCGGGTTATCGATGACTTTACCTTGGAGATCGACCTCGAAGCGCCCAACCCGCTGCTGGCCGAAGTGCTGACCCACAGCCTCGCCTCGCCCGTGCACCGGCCCAGCGTCGAAGCTCACGGCGACCGCTGGGCCCGGCCTGGCAACATGGTCAGCAACGGCGCCTACATGCTCGAAGAGCTGGCCATGCAGTCGCATATCCGCCTGGTCCGCAACCCCTACTACTGGGACAACGACAACACCATCATCGACGAGGTGTTCTTCTATCCCACCGAAGACCTGTCTGCCGAGCTGATGCGCTACCGTGCCGGCGAGCTGTCCTGGACTTACGAAGTACCCAACACCCAGTTCAACTGGATTCAGGCCAACCTGGCCGATGAACTGGTCGCTGATGACT
>REEQ01000110.1 GCA_007695005.1 Wenzhouxiangellaceae bacterium
CCACAACGCTTGTGCGACGGCTGAGCGTTACCGTGTTGCCGCGTGGACCACTAGGGAATCGCTGAACAGCCATGCACGGGCGCGTTTCTCACGCGGCGGCTATCATGGGCGCTGGCCGACCTTTTGCCATCCCATGACCTCGCAGCTGGCTATCGTGCTGATCCTGCACGCTTTCATGGCAAGCGTCACCGCGCTGCATGCCATGATGTACAAGCGCGATCCCAGGGCTGCCATTGGCTGGATCGGCGTTTGTTTGCTGCTCCCGCTCGCCGGCCCGATCCTGTACCTGCTGTTCGGACTGAATCGTGCCAGGGACAAGGCCCAACATCTGGGCAAGCGCTCGCCACCGGTAGCCTTTGAACGCGGACAGGCACCACGAGCAGCCGCCGAGCTGCCCGCGCAGATGCCAACGGCTTTTCCGAACCTGGCCAGAGTCGGAACGGCATTGAGCCGCCATGATCTCGTTGCCGGCAACGCTGTCACCGCGCTGGTAAACGGCGAGCAGGCCTACCCGGCCATGCTGGAAGCCATCGACCAAGCCAAGCATCAGCTGTTGTTCAGCACGTATCTGCTGGATATGGACACCACCGGCTCAAAGTTCATAGATTCTCTGGCTGCGGCAGCCAGACGGGGGGTTGAGACCCGGGTACTGATTGACGGTATTGGTGACTGGTATTCATGGCCTCGCGCCAGTCGTCGCCTGGCTGAGGCTGGAGTCAACGTGGCGCGTTTCCTGCCGCCCCGACTGCTACCGCCCAACCTCGCCATCAACATGCGCAATCATCACAAGCTGCTGGCAATCGACAACTCGGTGGCTTTCACCGGCGGCATGAACATCGGCGACCGCCACTGCATCTCCCTGGCAGACAACCCGCGTCCCACCGCCGATGTACACTTTCAGGTCAGCGGCCCGGTGGTGGATCAACTAAGCACCGAATTTCAGCGTCTCTGGCGGTTTTGCACTGGACAGGCGTGCCCGCTGCCCGGCCATCATGCCGGCGCTGCCGACGGCGAGCTCTTGTGCCGGGCGCTGGCCGATGGACCAGATGCGGATCTCGACCGGCTCACCGTGCTGCTCGGTGCAGCCCTGGCTGAGGCCAGGGAAAGCGTGCTCATCATGACGCCTTACTTTCTGCCGCCCAGGGAACTCATCGGCGCACTGCAGGCGGCAGCGATACGCGGGATCAGGGTGCTGCTGGTCCTGCCGCTTATCAACAACCTGCCCTATGTCCACTGGGCAACGCGCAACATGCTCTGGGAGGTGTTGCTGCACGGCGTTCGCGTCGTTTACCAGGTCGAGCCCTTCAACCACGCCAAGCTGTTCGTGGTCGATGGCCGCTACAGCCTGGTCGGCTCGGCCAACTGGGACGCCCGCAGCCTGAGACTCAATTTCGAGCTGCAGCTGGAAGTCTACGGTGAAAAGTTTGCAGCTGACCTGACCAATTACATCGAGCAAGCAGCGGCCGGCGGACGCGAAGTCACCCTGACCGAGGTCGACCATCGCAGTCTGCCGGTGCGGGCGCGGGATGCGTTTTGTTGGTTGTTTACCCCTTACTTGTGACCGCTAGAGGTGACAGGAAAGAGGCAAGCGCCTTTTGGGGTTTTCCTATCCCTTCTTACCGCTTGCACAATATCACGCCGGCACAGCCCTGCTGGAAGCCCAGTGGCGCAATTCGACGATAGGCTCGGCCATCACCACCGACAACGGACGGGTCGCCTGGACTTCTGCCATCAAATGCTCGGTACTCAGGGTGTCACCGCTGGCATGCGCGTCATAGAGAGCGGCGACGACCAGATGCTCAAGCTCAGCCCCTGAAAAACCTTCGGTGGCTGCGGCAAGCTCGGCCAGCGGATACAGCTGGGGCTTGAGATCACGGCGTTTGAGATGAATGGCCAGCACATCCTCGCGTGTGGCCTGGTCGGGCAGATCGACAAAGAAGATTTCATCAAAACGCCCCTTGCGGACCAGTTCCGGAGGCAGGATGGAAATATCGTTGGCGGTGGCCGCCAGGAAAACGCGCGACTTGCGCTCGGCCATCCAGGTCAGCAGGGAGCCGAGCATACGGCGTGAGGTGCCGCCGTCGGAGTCGGAAACCGACAGCCCTTTCTCGATTTCATCGATCCAAAGCACACACGGCGACATCAGCTCGGCAGCGCGCAGCGACTCGCGCAGATTGCGCTCGCTTTCGCCGTGATAGCGATTGAACAGGGCACCGCAATCCAGGTGCAGCAGCGGGACGCCAAACAGCCCTGCGGCCGCGCGCGCAGCCAGCGATTTGCCGCAGCCCTGAACCCCAAGCAACAGCATCCCCTTGGGCATGTCCAAGCCCGGTGGCGGCGCACTTGCATTGAAAACACTGGCGCGTATTTCCAGCCAGCGCTTCAGACGCGGCATTCCAGCGACCTGGCTGAACCTGGCGGTTTCCAGTTCAAAGGTCAGGATGCCACCCGGGTTGAGCAGGTCAAACTTGGCCCGCATCACCTCCGGCAGATCGGACTCGTCCAGCACGCCGTCATCCTGGATCGCGTTTCTGGCCAGGCGGCGGGCGTCCTTCATTGCCAGGCCTTCGAGGTTGTTGATCAAGCTGTTCAATACCTCCTCGCACAACGGCTGAACCGCAGTCCCGCGCTGATTGCCCCAGCGCAGGGCCTCGGCACGCACCATCGCAGCCAGAGTACCGCGGTCGGGCGGCTTGAGCTGAAAACGTCTCGCGACCACCTCCAGCTCGCGCGGCAGCTTCAGCTCCGGGCTGACCAGAACCAGTGTTCGAGCATGCACACCTTCGTCCTGGCGGGTCATTTCCCGAAGCTGGCGGACCGTGACCGGGTCGTTCAGAAACGGGTGAAAGTCCATCAGCATGAAAATGCCGCGATCACGGCGCTGACGAATGTGCGCCAGCGCCTGCTCGACCTCCTTGAACTCCCCGGCCAAGGGCTGATCACGCTCTACCCACCTCATTCCCTGGGCAGCAGTCCACTTGAACAGTGGTCGACCGAGCAGCCGTCGCAGCTCGGAAAACAGGGCCATGGCATGCGGCTCGTCGTGGCTCTCTATGACAATCAACGGCGCCCCGGCGCGAATCATGGCGGCCAGCTCACTGATCTCGGCAGGATTGACCCCAGGATCCGGCGACAGGTTGGGATAGTTCATCGGGATGGGCTTGGCCTTGGTCGAACCAGGCGAGATTATCGCGATTTCGCGGAATTCTGTCACGCCGTCTGCTGCTTCGCACTGTGGCATTATCCAGCCATGGCCGACGAAAGATTCCTGATTCCCTACCCCGCCATGGAGCGGCATCGGCTGGAGCTGGCTGAAGCTGGTCGCCGTCGTCGCACCCGGATCCTGGTCGGGGGCAGCACGGTGCTGGCCGTGTGCCTGGCGGCCTGGATGTTGCACCCATACCTGGCTTTCATGCTGGCCGGGGTCGGCGCCATGATTCTGTTTTTCGCCTCTCTGGGCGGCGCCTCTTCAGTCCCGGCCGACCAGTTGCTCGGCGAGGAGGGAGAGTTGCGCGTGCTGCGCTTTCTCAGGCAATTGCCTGATCAGTACCTGTTGCTCAATCAGCTGCGGATCAAGGATCCCAGCCTGCCGAACGGCGAACGCGAACTGGACTTCCTCGTTATCGGCCCCGGCGGCCTGCATTTGATCGAGGTCAAGAATACAGCCGGCCGCATCGTTGTCCAGCCCGAGGCGAAGAGCTGGCCGGTTGCCAGGCGCGCAGGTTGCGGATCATCGGCCTGCTGGAACAGTCTGGCCAGCCCGCTGCGTCAGGTTCAGGCCCAGGCAGCGGCGTTGGAACAATGGCTGCTGACCCATGGTCTAGTGCTGCCGGTGCGACCAGTGGTCTGTTTTGCCCGACCCGAGGTGCAGATCGAAGGCGCCGGCGACGCTCCGCACCCCGTTGTGGTGCCGGAACAGCTGCTCGCTCTGATCAGCAGCCAGCCTACACTCTCGGCGGGCGGGCTGGAAAAGCGCGAGCATGTCGCCGGCCTGCTTCGCCAGCGGCCGGGCGCACCCGCCGCGGTGCTGCAGAGCATCCCTCAATCACAGAGCTCTTGGTAATATTTCCTGATGCGCTATGTCATCTCACTAGGCTTGTTGCTGGTCCTGTTGTGGCTCGCCCTTTCGGGCGTCTACAAGCCCGTAATCTTCTTCCTGGGCGCCGGATCAGTGATCCTCGTGGTGTGGCTGTCGGTGCGCATGGATGTGGTCGGTGTCGAGCACAATCCGGTGCTGTTTTCCTGGCGGCTGGCTGCATACTGGTTATGGTTGCTGGGGCAGCTGGTCAAGAGCAACCTGCATGTCAGCAAGCTGGTTTTCCAGATCGACAAGGTCAGGCCCCGGCTGCTGACCGTGCCTGTCCCGCACCAGGCAGCTGTGTCCAAGGTCACCTATGGCAACTCCGTCACGCTGACGCCGGGCACCGTGACGCTGCGGCTGACCAGGGACCGGCTCGAGGCGCACGCTCTGGATGAAGAGTCAGCGCGCGATCTTGAAGCCGGGCACATGGCACGCAAGATTTCCTGGCTGGAGCGGCAAGCGGAGGGCGAATCTTGAACACGGTGCTGGTGGCAACCACCCTGGCCATTTTCCTGACCATGGCGCTGGCCCTGGTCCGGGCCTTGCGCGGACCGACCATTTACGATCGCATCGTGGCGGTCAACGTTTTCGGGACCAAAACAGTGCTGGCCGTGGCCCTCATCACATATGTGACCGGCCATGCCGATCTGATTGACGTAGCACTGGTTTACGCCCTGATCAACTTTATTGCCATCGTCACCGTCCTGAAACTGGTCAAGACCCGGGACCTGGCCGCCGAAGGCTCCGAGGACCCACGATGATGGCCATCTTCATCGACATTCTGTCCTGGGTGCTCCTGATCACCGGCGGAGCCTTCGGAGTCATCGGCGGGATCGGCCTGCTGAGGTTCCCCGACTTCTACACCAGGCTGCACGCCAGCGGCATCACCGACACCTTGTGCGCGGTTTTGATCGTGTTCGGCTTGATGCTGCAATCGGGTCTGAGTCTGCTGACCCTGAAAATGGTGCTGATCCTGCTGTTTCTGCTGTTCACCACACCGACAGCCACTCATGCATTGGCCCGGGCTGCGGTACTGGACGGTCTTGAACCCAAGCTGGCCGACCAGCCACAAGCATCCCCCAGCGAGGAGGAGCCACCATCGAAGCCCTGATCGACATTTCGCTGCTGCTATTCCTGATTGTGGTCGCGGTGGCCATCGTGCGGGTGCGCGACCTGTTTGCGGCCGGCATGCTGTTTGCCATCTACTCGCTGCTGTCAGCAGCCCTGTTCACGGTGCTGGATGCCGGCGACGTTGCCCTGACTGAAGCCGCAGTGGGCGCCGGCATCAGCACCATTCTGGTGCTGGCCGTGCTTGCCCTGGCGCGGCGCTACGAACATCCGACCGGCGGCCATAATCTGGTCGCCCTGTTCGTGGTGATCATTACTGGCGCCGTGCTGGTTTATGCCACGCTGGATCTACCCGAGTTTGGCCATCCGGACAACCCGGCCCAGGTCCATGTCGGCCCGCACTACATCGAACAGAGCTACCCGGACATGGGCGTGCCGAACATGGTTGCCGCCGTGCTGGCCAGCTACCGCTCGATCGACACCATGGGCGAAGCATTTGTCATTTTTGCAGCGGGCCTGGCCGTGTTTGCGCTGCTGTCAGTGCCGCCGCGCCGGCGCCAATCCGGCATTGTGCCGCGTCGGCCGCTGAGCGACAGTCGCGAAGACGAGCCGGCCGATGAGAAAGAGAAGCCCGATCATGAGTGACAATGGCATCCTGCGGGTTGTGGCCCGCTTTCTGATCCCGCTGATCATGCTGTTCGGGCTCTACATCCAGTTCCATGGCGAGTACTCGCCGGGCGGCGGCTTTCAGGCCGGCGTGGTGTTTGCCGCCGGCTGGATCCTGTTTGCCCTGATCTACGGCCTTGACAATGCCTTGAAGGTGATCTCACAGCGCGCCATGTACATCCTCGCCGCAGCCGGCGTGCTGCTGTATGCCTTCGTCGGGCTGCTGGGCGTTGCCATGGGCGGCCGCTTTCTGGACTTCTATCCTTTGCTACCATCGCCGCACGCTGCTCAGCAACTGGGCATCATCACCGTGGAATTCGGTGTGGGCGTGACCGTGGCAACGGTGGTGATGCTGATTTACACCATGTTTGCCCGACGCAAGTCGGAGTGGGAAGCTGTGCTTCGTGAGGACAGTGATCCATGAGCACCATCTTGAGCTTCTTTAACTACTGGGTGGTCGTCGCCCTGATGATGATCGGCTTTTACTGCGTCATCGCCCGCGGCAACATGGTCAAGAAAATCATGGGTCTGAACCTGTTTCAGACATCGGTATTCATTCTCTTTGTCACCTCCGGCAAGGTCTCCGGCGGTTCTACTCCGATCCTGCGAGAAGGGGTGGAGATCTACTCCAATCCTTTGCCGCACGTCATCGTCCTGACCGCAATCGTGGTCGGGGTAGCGATCACCTCGGTGGGTCTGGCGCTGGCCGTTCGCATCCAGGAAGCCTACGGCACCATCGAAGACGACCATCTCGGTGACGACGATGACGACGAGCGCCTGGCGCTGGAGGATCGGCAACGCCGATGAATATCATCGATCTGATGCCATTCAGCGTGCTGCTGCCGCTGATCGCGGCCGGCGTGGTCGCCATCCTTCCCGGTCGTACCCTGCCCTGGACGGTGACCTTCCTGGCCGCCCTTGGCAGCGCCGTCATAGCCGCCTTTACCCTGCCAGCGGCCACCGAGGTCACGCTGTCCTACCCTTTTGGCAACTGGCCACCGCCAATCGGCATCGAGTATCGAGTTGACGCCGCCAATGCCTTTGTCGCCCTGCTGATTGCCAGCATGGCCAGCCTGTCCTTGCTGTGGGGCAAGACCAGCGTCAATCAGGAGGTGCTCGGGCGTCAGGGTCCATTCTACGCCTTGTTTCTGCTGGCGCTGTCCGGCCTGCTCGGCATCACCCTGACCGGCGATACCTTCAATGTATTCGTATTTCTAGAAATCTCATCGCTGGCAACCTATGCACTCGTCGCCTATGGCAGAGATCGCCGTGCCTTGCTGGCAGCGTTCCGCTACCTGATCATGGGAACGGTCGGGGCGACCTTCCTGCTGATCGGAATTGCCTTTCTTTACACGATGACCGGGACGCTGAACATGGCCGACCTGGCCGAGCGTTTGCCGGAGGTCCGTGATACCCGGGCCGTGCGCGCAGCGCTGGCCTTCATCATTGTCGGTCTGGGCCTGAAGCTGGCCATGTTACCGCTGCATCTCTGGCTACCCAACGCCTACGCCTACGCACCCAACTTCATCACCGTGTTCCTGGCCGGCACGGCGACCAAGGTGGCCTTGTACGTGATGCTGCGATTCATTTTTACCGTGTTCGCGCCGGACTACAGCTTCGTCGTGCTGCCGCTGGCCACAGTGCTCATGGTGCTGGCCGTGGCCGGCATGTTTGCCGGTTCCTGGGTGGCCATGTTCCAGGTTCACATCAAGCGCATGCTGGCCTACTCGTCCGTGGCACAGGTCGGATACATGGTGCTGGGCGTGTCGCTGGTATCCCTGTCCGGTCTGACCGCAGCCTTCCTGCACCTGTTTAACCACGCACTGATCAAGACCGCCCTGTTCATGGCAATCGGCTCGGTCATCTATCGGATCGGATCGGCAAAGATCGACAATTTCCGGGGCCTGGGCCGGCAAATGCCCTGGACCATGACCGCCTTTGCCCTGGCCGGGCTGTCGATCATCGGCGTGCCGACCACAGCGGGCTTCATCAGCAAGTGGTACCTGATCCTGGCCGCGCTGGAATCGGGTGCCTGGTGGCTGGTGGCCCTTATCGTGATGACCTCGATGATGGCCGTGGTCTACATCTGGCGTATCGTTGAGGCGGCGTGGATGACCGAACGACCGGCCGATCTGCCCGCTGTCAAGGAAGCGCCGTTGGGGCTCTTGATTCCGACCTGGATCATGGTGGCCCTCAATTTCTACTTCGGCCTCGACACCCGCCTGACCGTAGGTGCGGCCAGTGCCGCCGCGGAAGTGATGCTGGGCCCGGGGTTCAGCGGAGTCAGTCCATGAACCTGCTCGGCCTGCTGCCTCAGATCAACCTGGTCAGCATCGTCCTGATCCCCTTTCTGGGAGCGCTGGCCATTGCCCTGGCCGCCGGGCATGCTCGGCTGCGCAACGCGCTGTGCTGGGCCAGCTCGATCGCTTTTCTGCTTGCCGTACTTGGCCAGGTCGGACCTTTTCTGGAGGGCGAAACGAGCCGTCAGCTTGCCTGGGAGCTGCTGCCCGAGCTGAGCATTGCCTTCCGCCTGGAGCCGCTGGGCCTGATCTTCCTGCTGCTATCGTCCAGCCTGTGGCTGTTAGCCACGCCCTATGCCATTGGCTACATGGCCCACGGCGGCTACGCCAACCTCGGACGGTTCTTCGCCTGCTATGCCATCGCCCTGGGCGCCGCTGCCGGCATTGCCCTGGCCGACAACCTGCTGACAATGTTCGTGTTCTACGAAATCCTGTCGGTGTCGACCTACCCCCTGGTTGCTCACACCGGGACCAGCAAGGCGCGGCGCGGCGCGCGCACCTATCTCGCCCTGTTGCTGCTGACCAGCATCTGTTTCTGGCTGCCGGCGATGATCTGGGTCTGGGCCAGCACCGGCACGATCGAGTTCGCCGCCGGCGGCATTCTGCAAGGCCAGGTCAGCCCGGGTGTTGCCGGCTGGATGCTGGTCCTGTTCATGTTCGGCACCGGCAAAGCCGCGCTGATGCCCTTCCACCGCTGGCTGCCGGCCGCCATGGTCGCCCCGACCCCGGTATCAGCACTGCTGCACGCCGTGGCCGTGGTCAAGGCCGGTGTTTTCGTCGTCCTCAAGCTTGCTTTGTACGTGTTCGGGCTGGACTTCCTGAGAGAGATCGCTTTCAGCGACTTCATCCTCTACGTCGCGGCATTCACCATGCTGGTCGCCTCCCTGATCGCGATGAATCAGGACAATCTCAAGGCTCGCCTGGCCTATTCCACCGTCAGCCAGCTGTCGTACATCGTGGTCGGTGCCATGCTGGCCACCCAGCTCGCCGCGATCGGCGGCGGCATGCATATGGTGATGCACGGCTACGGCAAGATCACCCTGTTCTTCTGCGCCGGCGCCATTTACCTTGCCAGCAAGAAGACCCTGGTCAGCGAGCTCGACGGGCTCGGTCGGCGCATGCCCATCACCATGGGCGCATTTTTGATCGGCGCACTATGTGTCATCGGCATCCCGCCACTCGGCGGCCTGTGGAGCAAATGGCACCTGGTCACCGGCGCCTTCGATGCCGGCCACGGACTCATTCTTGCCGCCTTCCTGGTCAGCACCTTGCTGAACATCGCCTACCTGCTACCGCCGGTTTTGCGCGCTTTCCTCAAGCCGCTGCCCGACGGTGCCGACACTGGTTTCAAGGAGGCTCCGTGGATGTGCGTGGTACCGCTGTCGTTGACCGCATTTGGCGCGATCATCCTGTTTTTCGCTGCCGGCATTCCCTTTGGCCTGATGAGCCGGGTGTTCGGATGATGCGCGCAAAGACCCTGATGTATTCCGGAGGACCGCATGGACCTGGGTAAGTGGCTGGAAAAGCTGGTCCGTCACGGCCGCCCGTTGAGCCTGCTGATGCTGGTCATCATGGCGCTACTGGTGATCATCGACATCATCGTGCCACCGGCCTACGTTCGCTTCCCCTGGGACGCGCTGGGTGGCTTCCCGGCCGTTTACGGTTTCATCTCCTGCGTGCTGTTGATCGCCATCGCCAAAGGCCTGGGCAAGCTGTTTTTGTACCAGCCGGAGGACTACTACAACGACGAGACCGATGATGCCTGAGTTCATTCATCCCTCGCTGATCCTGTTTGCCGGCGCCCTGCTGCTGCCGCTGCTCCAGGGCAGGGCCAGGCAGGCTGCGCTATTGATCGTGCCGGCGCTGGCGCTGGCCTTGATCGCCACCCTGGCAAGCGGTGAACACGGTCGCTTCGAGTTTCTCGGCATGGAACTGGTCACCGGGCGGGTCGATAGCCTGAGCATGGTCTTTGCCTGGGTGTTCGGCATCATCCTGCTGATTGGCGCGATATACGCCCTGCACGTCGATGACTGGGTCCAGCACTCCGCGGCCCTGGGCTATGCCGGGGCGGCCCTGGGGGCCGTGCTGGCCGGCGACCTGTTGACGCTCTATGTGTTCTGGGAGCTGATGGTCATCACCTCTGTGTGGCTGATCTGGCGACGCGGCAGCGGCGTCTCCTATCGTTCCGGGATGCGCTACCTGGTCGTCCACGCCATTGGCGGTGTTTTGCTGCTGGCCGGCGTCATCATCCACTACCAGACCACCGGCTCGCTGGCTTTCGAAGCCTTTGAAATCGGTGGCCCGGCCTTCTGGCTGATTCTGGTTGCGTTCCTGATCAACGCCGCCGTCCCGCCGCTGCATGCCTGGCTGGCCGATGCCTATCCCGAAGCCACTGTCACTGGCGCCATCTTCCTGAGCGCACTGACGACCAAGACCGCAGTCTATACTCTGATGCGCGGCTACCCGGGCGTGGAGCTGCTGATGTGGCTGGGTGCCATCATGACCCTGTATGGCGTGATCTACGCCGTACTGGCCAATGACATCCGCCGCATTCTCGCCTATCACATCATCAGCCAGGTCGGCTACATGGTCTGCGGCGTTGGCATGGGCACACTGATGGCCATGAACGGTGCCGCCGCCCATGCGTTCACGCATATCCTTTACAAAGCGCTGCTGTTCATGGGGGCAGGCGCAGTCATTTACATGACCGGCAAGTCGCGTCTGACCGAACTGGGCGGCCTGTATCGCTACATGCCGTGGACCTTCCTGTTTTACATGGTCGGGGCACTGTCGATATCCGGCTTCCCGCTGTTCTCGGGCTTTGTCAGCAAGACCATGATCACGGAAGCTGCGGCCATGGACTACCGGGCGATCATCTTCCTGATGCTGCTGATGGCACCGGCTGGCACCTTCCTGAGCATTGGCCTGAAACTGGCCTGGTTTACCTTCCTGGGACGCGACTCCGGCTTGCGACCGAAGGAAGCACCGGGCAACATGCTGCTCGCCATGGGTATAGCGGCTTTTCTATGCTTTGCCATCGGCGTCTATCCGGCTCCTCTGTACGCCCTGTTGCCGGCCCCCGTTGACTACAACGCCTACAACATCGGCCTGATCCTGAAAGAACTGCAGCTGCTGTTGTTCACCGGCCTGGGTTTCTTTTTGCTGCTGCGCTTTGTCGGCGGCAAGAACGCCATCACCCTGGATACCGACTGGCTGTATCGCGGCGCCGGCAAGCGTCTGACACTAGCCTTGCGCGACGGCATGATCGCCATCAACGCGCGTACCCGGAAAATCACCATGTCGGGGCTGCGCGCACGCGCTGCCCGCATTCGCAGCCGCCACGGTCGCGACGGCAAATTGGCCCGCTCCTGGCCGACCGGATCCATGGCCATGTGGACGGCCATTCTGCTGGCCTCACTGCTCTTGTTCGGGATTCGCTGAGCGAAGTTCAGGAATTTCAGCGCCGCGACATCAGCGGCAAGGGGGCCGGCCGTTGCAGGGCAAAGCCAGGCGCCTGGCTCAGTCGTCTCGATCGCGACGCTGGCGGCTGACCACCCGGTACTCGACGTCAATCAAGCTGCTGTCTTCAGTCCTGGCCTGGCCCAGGCCCAGCCAGCGACGCACTGTCAGCACCAGCGCTCCTATGACGGCAAGGCCAACGGCAATGGCCAGCACAAACACGCCAAGCAGCAGACTCAGGGTCAGCACACCAAGACCGAGCAGCACCAGACCGAGCCGGGCCAGCGGGCTGCCGGGCGGCTGGTAAAATCGTTGCCATCGAGAATCCATTATCAGGAGACAGCTTGAAAACCGATGAGTTCCTGTGTTGCGCCGATGAGCTGATCGAAGGTCAGTTCAGCGAGCGTCGATTCCAGAGCGAGGGTGAAATCCGCTACCTGGTCGTCACCCGCCACCGGGGCGTTGCCAAGGCCTGGCTCAACGTCTGCCCCCACCAGGGCCGCCCCCTGAACTGGGCACCAGACCGTTTCCTCAGCGACGACCAAGGCAACCTGGTCTGCGCGGCTCACGGTGCCGTGTTCGAATGCGACCAGGGCCGCTGCATCAGCGGCCCCTGCAAAAACGCCAACCTCCGCGCCGTGGCCATCGAGGAAAGCGATGGCCAGGTTCGCATTCTGCCTGACCGCACGCTGTCAGCTTAGATTTTGCCGTTTCCGGGCATCTCATCAAGACCTCAAGGCGTTCCTGTCGAGCGGCAAATGTAACGTGATCAGCCCCCCAGAGGGGCTGCAGAACCCCGCGGGTGCGTAAAGGTAGGTGTCGCGTTAATGCGTAAAGTTGGGTGTCGCTTGACACGTGTAGGTGGTGGTGCGGTCGCCTGCAGGATCAGTGACTTTCTCTTCGATCAGCCGGTAGAGGGCATCGTAGGTGTATTCGATCACACGCTCGGGGGGTATTCGACCACCATTTCGCGGTGGCCGGCGGCGCCCAGGTGGAATTGTTGGCGCTGGATTAGGTTGGCCTGTGCATCCCAGGTTCTAGGCAGAGTCAAGCGGTTGAGCTGGTCGTACTGGTACTCGGTGACCGTGCCGTTGGCGTGTTCGACCAGGCGGCGGCTGCCGACTTCATTGTAGCTGTAGGTGATGGTGTCGCCCTGGCTGCAGTGGCTGTTGACCCAGGCGGTGACCGTATTCATCCGATTGAGCACATCGAAGCTGTATTGAGTGCGCTGGTTGGCAGTGCGTAATTCGGTGCGGTTGCCGACCACATCGTAGCTGTACTCGATCCAGCGGCCGTCGGGATACTGAATGCGGGTCAGGCGGTCGCGCTCGTCGTAGAGATGCACGGTGATGCCGGGCTCCTTTCCAGCTTGCGCGCAGGCTGCCGGGGTGCAGGTGACTTCGATCCCCCAGAGCTTGCCGCTGGTGGTTTAGCGGGTTTCCACCACCACGTTGTTGAGGTACTCGGTGCGGACCAGGAGGCTGAGGGCAATCGTACAGAGCCCGCAAGTGACCGGCCATGGCCCAGCCGACGCCCCGGCGGCTGAACACGTCCAGCACTGCCGCCAAGCGCGAAGACCAGGTCGGGAAGGTCGTACTGGAGGGTCTCGGCGTGGGCCAGGGACAAAACACTGGCGCACCTGAGGCGAGTCGTACCGGCAGACGGCATTTTTCCCTGTGCATTCTTCGACTTAGCGGCCGGTTTTCCAGGCGCGACCAGGCCTGAGGCATTTTTTGCCCTAGTGGTCCACGCGGAAAATTAGGTAACACTCAGAGCCACTGTGCCGGTGCGAATCAAGGCGCGTTTCGCCGGGAATGGCGCGCCCTTGCCAAGAAACGCAACGCCGAGTCGCGCCGGCACAGTGGCTCCCGAAGGGCCGCCGCACAAGCGCCGTGGGCAGGGCAGGCGAAGCCGCATGGCGGTATTCGCGAAGCGAATGAAGCCTTGCGAGCGTAGCCGTTGCCCGTGTTGCACTCGCTTGAATTGGCGACGGCCAGTCCTGCGCTCGCGCGCCTTGCCCACAACGCTTGTGCGACGGCTGAGCGTTACCGTGTTGCCGCGTGGACCACTAGGCAGGGACCAGTCAGCGCGGTAAACTGGCGCCCTGTCACTGTCTGGAGATTCCGTCGTGGAGTTGTTGATTATCCTGGGCGTGCTGATCGCCCTGGCGATCTTTGTTATCGCCATCTACAACAAGCTGGTTGCCTCCCGCAATCGTTACAAGAATGCCTTTGCCCAGATCGATGTGCAGCTGACGCGTCGCTACGACCTGATTCCCAACCTGGTTGAAGTGGCCAGAAAGTACATGGCCCACGAGCGCGAGACCCTGGAGGCGGTGATCCAGGCGCGCAATGGCGCTGTCAGCCAGCTCAAGGCTGCCTCCAGTGACCCGACAGACCCGGATGCCGTCAAACGTCTGAACCAGGCTGAGCAAGGCCTGTCAGGCGCGTTGGGACGCCTGTTCGCCTTGTCGGAGAACTACCCCGATCTCAAGGCCAACCAGAACATGATGCAGCTGTCCGAAGAGCTGACCAGTACCGAGAACAAGGTTGCCTTCGCCCGCCAGGCTTACAACGATTCAGTGATGAGCTACAACATCCTGCGAGAGAGCTTCCCGAACAACATCGTCGCCGGTATGTTCAACTTCAATGCCGCCCAGCTGCTGGAGATCGAAGACCCGGCCAAGCGCGAAGCGGTCAAGGTGAATTTCGGCTAAAGGAAAAAGGGATGTGGGAAAAGGGTAAAGGGTAAAGGGATTGATCGCTCGGGATCGCTGACTTTCCCTTTCCCTTTTCCTTTTCCTTTTCCTTTTTCACTCTTCCCGCTCTGCAATGAACTTCTTCGAGCATCAGGACAAGGCCCGTCGCCAGACCCGTTTTCTGGTGTTCTTGTTCGTGCTGGCCGTTGTCGCCATCATTCTCGCCGTCAACGTGCTTGTCCTGAGCCTGTTCGCCGGTCACATGACGGCTGCCGGGGCCAGTGCCGGCGAGGTCTGGCGAGCCAATGCCGGCATGGTTGCAGCAACCACGTTGATCACCGGCGCCATCATCGGCCTGGCCAGTGCCTGGCGCAGCTTGCAGTTGCGCGGCGGTGGCGGCGAGATTGCCCGCCAGCTGGGTGGCAGCCTGGTCGAGCCGGATACCACCGATCCGCTGCGCAGACGCCTGCGCAATGTGGTCGAGGAAATGGCCATTGCCTCCGGCATTCCGGTGCCCGAGATCTACGTACTTGAGCACGAGCAAGGCATCAACGCCTTTGCTGCCGGCTACTCGACCTCCGATGCGGCCGTCGCGGTGACCCGCGGCACCCTGGAGCATCTGGATCGCGACGAGCTGCAGGGCGTCATCGCGCACGAGTTTGCCCATATCTTCAATGGCGACATGCGTCTGAACATTCGCTTGATCGGCGTGTTGTTCGGCATCCTGGTCATTTCCATCATCGGGCGCCGACTGCTGTTTTCCGCCCGCTTTGCCAGGGATTCACGCAGCGCGGCACCGGCACTGCTGATCGGGCTGGCCGTGCTGATCATTGGCTACGTGGGCTTGTTCTTCGGACGCTGGATCAAGTCCGCGGTGTCCCGTCAGCGCGAGTTTCTGGCCGATGCATCGGCGGTGCAGTTCACCCGTCATCCGGATGGCATCGGCGGCGCGCTGAAAAAGATCGGCGCCCTGTATGCCGGATCCTACCTGACCGCGGACGCCGAAGAGGTCGGTCACATGCTGTTCGCCCGCGGCATGGGTTACCAGATGTTTGCAACGCATCCGCCGCTGGAGGATCGCATTCGCGCAATAGACCCGGGATTTCAACCGGATCAGTTCAAGCAGATTGCCGAGCAGCTCAGCCGTCACGCCCAGGCACGCAAGGCCGAGGCTGAAGAGGCGGCCCGCGCCGCTGCCGAGTCGCCGGAGGATGGGCAGCGTCGCGGGCCCGGTGGCCTGATGCTGAACCCGGAGAATCTGGCTGAACAGATCGGCCAGCCGGGATTGAACCAGGTATTTCTTGCTGCCGCCCTGGCAGCGGCCATTCCCAGGCCACTGGAGCGTGCCGCGCATTCCGACGAATGGGCGCAGGAAGTGATCTGCCTGCTGCTGCTCAGCGACCAGGAAGAAGTGCGCGAGAAGCAGCTGCTGATGATCGCCAAGGCCCTGGGCAGCGACAGCGAGGGCCAGGTGCGCGCTCTGCGTGAGGCGGGCGCCGGACTGGCGCCAGCGCAGCGTCTGCCGCTGATGGAAATCGCCTTTCCCGCGATTCGTCGTCGGCCGCCGTCGGAGCTGGTCGATTTCATGAAGCTGATCGACGAGCTGATTCATGCTGATGGCCGGATCGATGTCTTCGAGTATGCCCTGGCGCGCCTGGTCAGCAGTCAGATCAAGGATGTCCTCAGCCCGGGCCGTGCCCGCAGCGGTGGCTCCAAGAAACTGGAAGCGCTGGCTGAACCAGCGCGGGTGTTGCTCAGTGTTCTTGCCCACCATGGTCACCCGGAGCAGCCGGATCAGGCCCGTGCGGCGCTGGCGGTTGGCCTGGGCAGTCTGTTCAATGAGGTCGACTATCCGAGCACTGCCGACGTGCCTGGCTGGCCCGAGGCCCTGGATGATGCGCTCAAACGCCTGGACGCACTGCGCATGCTTGACAAGGAACGCCTGGTTTCCGCCATGGCCAGAATCGTCATGCATGACGAGCAAGTCATTGCCGAAGAGATGGAGCTGATGCGCGTCATCTGCGGCGTGCTTCACGTGCCGCTACCGCTGATGGACACGCCTCCCAGCCAGGCCTGAAGCGGCGCTCTCCGTTTGCCATCACCCCGGCCTTGCCTGAGCCCTGAATGCGGCCGCGCCTGGCAGCGATTCGGCACCCTTGGCCGTGTAAACTTCTATCATGCGCTATCGCTTCGGAGACTTTACGCTGGATGTCCAGGACGGTCGGCTGAGCGGGCCGGATGGCCCGCTGCTATTGCGCCGCCAGGCCTGGAAACTGTTGCTGGAGCTGCTGCAACATGCGCCCGCGCTGCTCGAGCGCGATCGCCTGCTGGATCGGGTCTGGGGGCGTCAGGCCCTGTCTCCGAACGCTTTGCCGCAGACCATCAGCGAACTGCGTCAGGCGCTGGGCGATGATGCCCGCAAGCCGAGCTACATCGAAACCTGCCACGGACGCGGTTATCGCATGGTCTGCGAGGTCGAACGACTGGATCCAGAGTCATCAACGTCCTCACCGGTTGCCAGCTTGGCTGGTGGACCCGGCCGGCGCTGGCTGCCGTTGTCTTTGGGGTTGGCGCTTGCTCTGGTCGTGCTCTTGCTCATGTTGTGGCCGGGAACGCGCGAGGATTCAATCCCCACCCAGGCTGTCGACCCCGCCAGCGTCGAGCTGCTCAAGCGTCAGGCGGCAGCCGCGCGCCAGCGTCACGATCCGGCGGCGGTTGCCGCCCAGCTGCGTGCGCTGAGCCTGCTGGAACCCGGTGAGGCTGGCTTGATGCTGGATCTGGCCGAAGCGGAACTCGATGCCTTGCAGACCGAGCAGGCCCGGCAGACCCTGGATTTGCTCGCCACGCGCCCAGCCATGCGGCAGGAACCGCGCTGGCTGGTGCTGACGGCGCGCCTGGCCGAGATCGACAGCGATTTCGACCAGGCGATCGCGCTGACGGAAGCCGGCCTGAACCAGGCCCTGGCATTGAATGATCCCGATCAGATTGCCGATGCTGCCATTCTGCTGTCGCGCCTGCTGGAGCGACACGCCGATGCCGCTGCAGCGCTGGCCGTGCTCGACGATGCGCGCCAGGCGCTTGTAGAGCAGCCGGCGGTGCAGGCCAGGGTTGACCTGGTGGCGGTTGCATCCTTGCGCGGTCGCGGCCAACTGGAACAGGCGCGCGAGCGGCTTGACGCTGTCCCCCTGGACCAGCTGCCAGAAGCGCTGCGTCAGCGCAGCATCGTGGAAACGGCGATGCTGGACAGTCTTGACGGTCAGCCTGGCGCGGCCTGGGCGCAGCTCCAGGCCTTGCTGCAGGCGCTTCCCGACAACGCCCACCCCGATCTGGTCATTGATCTGAATAACGCCCTTGGTGCGGTCGGCGTGGAAGTGGGCGCGTTTGATCAGGCGCTGGAAGCCTTCGAGCGGGCAATGGCCCTGGCCCGACGCAGTGGTCGTGGTCAGCGCGTGGCGGGAATCCAGGTCAACGCCGGCGCGCTGATGGCCCGACGCGATCGTTTCGTCGAGGCAGAGCGGCTCTGGGAGGGAGCGCTTGGGGTGTTCGAGCTGCTGGGTGATCGCCGGGGAGAGGCCGTGGTGCTCGGCAATCTCGCCGCGATGGCCTCGGCCCAGGGTTTGAACGAGCGTAGTTGGGTATTGAACGAGCGGGCGCTGGCGCTGTTCGCCGAGCTCGGCCTTGATGGCCCGCACGCACGCACCGCCTTCAACCTGGCCCTGGTGGCGGCGCGCGAAGGTTCACTGGACCAGGCAGAGCAGTTGTTTGCCAAGGCCTGGGACGCCTACCGCCGGATTGGTCAGATCGACCTGCTGCTTTATGTCGGCGCCAGCCGGGTCGATTACCGGCTGCTGGCCGGCGATTTGCTGAGCGCCGAGGCCTTGTTGATGGAGCTGGAGGAGTTGCTTGATCGCGGCTCGGCGCTGCGCCGGGCGGCAGTCCATGCCAGCGCTGCCCGGCTGGCCTTGTGGCAGGGTGATCTGGAGCGCAGCCGCCAGGCTTTCGAACAGGCCTGGCAACTGCGTCTGGAATCCGGCCAGGACGCCTGGGTCGCTACCAGTGAACTGGAGCTGTTGCAGCTGGATCTGCTCGCCGCCGTTGACCCCTGGACCGTGCGTGTTGCCGCCAGCGAACTGGCCGAACGCTTCGAGCGGCGTGGTCAGACGCGGGCTGCCGCGCGCTCGCGACTGTTGATGGCAGAGGCCTTGCTGAGCGTTGGCGAAACCGACCAGGCCGTGTCCGAACTGGCCCAGCTGCGCCAGGACGCGATGCGTTTTTCCGATGCCTCTCTGACCCTGGACCTGGACTGGGTAAAGGCCTGGGCGGTCAGCGAGCCGGAGCGCCTGCCTCGCCTGGAAGCTCTCGCCCGCAGAGCCCGTGAAAAGGGCTTCCTCGGCAAGTTGGCACAGATTGAGGCAGGCCTGGCCGCACGCGGTCTGGCAGCCCGGATCGAGCCCTATCGGTTGTCGGATGAAGCCTCCGGCAGCTCACTCGTGGTGGTGCTGCCGCCTTACGCAGGGCCTCCCTGAGCGCTGTCGGCGACAGCGTTCGGCACGCTTGTGGTCTGTCTGTGCCCTGCTTCGACCGAGCTGCGAGCTCAGTCTTCCAGGGTAAATCCGACCTCGATGCTGACTTGCCAGTGCGCGATCTTGCCGTTGTCGATATGGCCGCGGGTATCGATGACCTGGAACCAGCGCATGTTTTTGACGCTGCGAGCGGCCTTGGCCAGCGCGTTGCTGACGGCGCCCTCGATGCTTTCGGTGGATGATCCGGTCAGTTTGATCTGTTTGTAGACATGGTCGCTCATGGTCTGTCTCCTATGGTGGCGGGGGTCTCGAAGCGGTCCGAAAAGATCTCCAGTTCCGGGCGCAGGTTGAATCTGAGCCCTCAGCCCTGGGCAGCCGGGGTGCATCGGGACTTGTGAAGAAGTCGATGAAGTCGCCGTTTTCACCATCGTAACGCAGGACGGCCGCTTGATTCTGGTCGAGCATGTACAACTGGCCATGTAAATCCTCCGGTCATCCAGAGCCTACGGCCAGGTGGCGCCGGCATCGCCATGAATCCGGTAGCAACCGTCGCTGCTGTTGATTTGACCATGGATGCCCTCGGGTCTCACGGTCAGGAATCCGGCGTATCCCAGCCCTGACCTGGCAGGGCGAACGGAGCGCCGAGCAGCAACAGCAGAGCTGGAACAAGACCGGAACGGATCGGCATGGTGGAATGTCAGAGGTGACGAGCTCTCAGCGCAGCAAAAGCCGATTGAGAGCTTTGCCGCGTTAATGCCCGGCCGGAACGGCCGGGACCGCGCAGCGAAGGCTTTTGCGGACATGTGCCGCAAAAGCCGTGCAACGAATACCGCAGGTATTTCGTTGCCGGGTTAATGATGATAAATGCTGAGGACAGCCAGGGATGATTGCTTTGCTGCAAAGAGTCAGCCGCGCCGGTGTGGCCGTGGAGGGGGAACTGATTGGAAAGATCGGTCATGGTTTGCTGGTTCTGGCCGGTTTCGAGCGAGAGGACCGCGTCGAGCGCCTCGATCGTTTTCTGGAGCGTATCCTCAACTACCGCGTTTTCGCCGACCCGCAGGGGCGCATGAACCTGAGTCTGCGCGATACCGGGGGTGGCCTGTTGCTGGTGCCGCAGTTCACCCTGGCGGCCGATACCAATTCAGGCAACCGCCCCAGCTTCACGCCCGCAGCACCGCCAGCTGTGGGTCAGCAGTTGTTCGAGGCCCTGCTTCAGCGCGCCGAGGCGGCTTGGCCGGCAGTCCAGTGCGGACGTTTCGGCGCCGACATGCAGGTCGAACTGGTCAACGACGGTCCGGTCACTTTCTGGATCCAGCTGAACTGAACTTCGGGCGTGATCAGGCCGACCTGACCATGCGCGCCAGGGTATTGCGGCTGATCCCCAGGCGCCGCGCAGCCTCTGACTGATTGCCGTTGCAGGCATCGAGCGCGGCCTGGGCAACGCTGCTTTCGAAGTCCTGCTTGAGCGTGTCGAAACGCTGCTCGGCACCGCTGTCCATGGCCTCGCGCAGGCTCTCGGCGAGCCGGCTCGCCCAGTCATCCTGGTCATGTCCCGATGGCCCTTGGCCGTTGCGGTATTCCAGCGGCAGGTCATCCGGACCGATGACCGGCGCCGGAGCCAGGGCAGCCAGCGATTGACACAGATGCTTCAGTTCGCGCACGTTGCCACGCCATGGCAGGGTGCGCAGATGATCGAGCAGGGCCCGGTCGGCGAGCTTCGGCGGCAGACGAAACTCGCGACCGGCTTCGCGCAGAAAGTGGCGAGTCAGTTCGGCAATGTCCTCACGACGCTGCCGTAGCGGCGGTACATGCAGGGCGATGACTTTGAGCCGGTGATACAGATCAGCACGAAAATTGCCCGTATCCACGAGCCTGGCCAGATCGCGGTGGGTGGCGGTAATGATGCGGGCGTCGGTCCGGATCAGATCGCGCCCGCCGAGCCGATAGTATTCGCCTTCGGCCAGGACACGCAGCAGCCGCGACTGCAGGCTGAGCGGCATGTCGCCAATTTCGTCAAGAAACAGCGTGCCACCGCGTGCCTGTTCAAAGCGACCAGTCCGCCGTTCGCTGGCGCCGGTGAAGGCCCCCTTCTCATGGCCGAACAGCTCCGACTCCAGCAGATCTTCGGGGATGGCGGCGGTGTTGATCGCCACAAAAGGTCCGGCCGCTCGCGGTGAATGGTTGTGCAGGGCGCGTGCAATCAGCTCCTTGCCAGTGCCGGTTTCACCGGTGATCAGCACCGGGATGTCGCTGGCCGACAGGCGTCCGATCATGCGGATCAGGTCCTGGAAGGCCGGTGAGCTGCCGATCAGCCCGGCGTTGCGCTCGCCGCTGACCAGGTCATTGTCGGCGACGGTCAGGGCCTTGCGAACCAGGCGACCCACTTCATCGAGATCGAAGGGCTTGGCCAGGAACTCGAAAGCACCGCCCTGGAAGGCGCGTACCGCCGAGTCGACATCGGTATAGGCGGTCATGATGATCACTGGCAGCTCGGGGAGCTGCTGGCGCAACTGCTCCATCAAGGCCAGGCCGCTCTCTCCCTTCAGCCGGATATCGGCGATCACAAGGTCCGGCTGCTGATGCGCCAGTGCGGCATGAAGTTCACTGCCGGTGGCGAAGGTGCGCACCGGAATCTTGCTGGCGCGCAGGAACTCTTCCAGGACGTAGCGAATTCCCGGATCGTCATCGATGACCCAGACCCGCTTGGTCATGATGTGGCCCGGCCGGGCAGGATCAGCGGCAAGCGAACCCGGAATCGACTGCCGCGCTCGAGTTCCTGATGTTCGACCAGTCCGCCGTGACGTCGGGCAATCTGCTGGACCACCGCCAGGCCAAAGCCGGAGCCGGACTCGCGCCCCGACACCAGCGGCAGGAACAGGCGCTCCTTCAGCGCCGGCGGCACGCCCGGGCCATCGTCATCGACGTCGACCTGCACGGCATGCCGGGCCGGCTCGTCGACCAACGGTGAGTGATGCTCGATGCGACTGCTCAGCTGCAGGCTGCTGGCCCCGGCCTGGGCGGCGTTGCGCAGCAGGTTGAGAAAGAGCTGGCGCAAGGCATTGCCGTCGGCCATGATTTCCGGGATGCTGGGGTCGAAGCGTCGGTCCACATCGAGGCGCCCGTGGTGCTCCGCCTGGACCACTTCGATGGCTTCATCAATCACCCGATGCAGGTTGGTCGCCTGGGCCGGGGTTTGGCCGTCGCCGGCGAAATCTTCAATCAGGCTGGTGATGCGGTCAACTTCACGCTGAATCATCAGCGCGTGACGGCGCTGGCTGGCCGGGTCGCTGCCGGCGGCGATCAACTGCGCCGCCCCGCGGACACCGGCCAGCGGATTGCGCAGCTCGTGGGCCAGGCGCCGACTGAGCAGGGTCATGGCCTGCTGGCGATCGGCCCGTTCGGTAATCTCGCGCTGGCGCAGCCGCTCGGCCAGAGGGTGCAGTTCGATGACAACCTCGTCGGCCAGGGCCTGCAGGGTGACGTCCACGGTCGGCTCGCTGCCCCGCAGGCCGCCCTCGCTGACCTGGATGGTTCGACCATGTCGGGCGACCTGCGATCGCCATGCGGCCAGCGAGGGCGAAAGCTCACTCAAGTGTTGGCCAAGCAGCTCGCGCTGGCGCTGGCCCAGGAGTATGGCTGCCGCGGCGTTCAGCCAGCTCACCCTTCCAGCAGCGTCGACCCGGATCAGACCGGTCACCAGCTCGTCCGGGTCGATTGAGCTCACGGCCGCTGGGGATGCAACCTCGATGCCTGGCGCATGTAGAAGGTGATCGTATCGGTTGAGGCCAGCACTCGACCGGCGCTGGTCTGCAGCTCGGCACGCAACGTGTGCTCGCCGCGATCGATCTCTTCGAAGCTGGCGTTCAGCGAGCGTACCGGGCTCTGGGCCTCACCGTTGATGTAGATGACGATCTGGGCAGTTGACGGAATGTCGATGCTGCTGCTCAACCGAACGTGCAGCGTGTTGCCGGTGCCGAAGATGTGCTCTTCGTGTTCCGGCGAGACGATCCGGAAGTCCATCTGGCTGCTTCCGTCCCGGTCCCGCGCAGGGCTGGCCGGTGCCATCGGTACTGCGGCTGGAGATCCGCCGTCAAGGACATTGAGCCGGGGCAGGTCCATGGGTTCGGCGTCTTCCGACGGCTTCTGGTCGGTGTAGGTGACGTTGCCGTCCTCGTCCACCACCTTGTAGATCGGCTGCGCGGCCAGCGGCAGGCTGAGCAGGCACAGGGCAAGAAGCAGGAGCAGAGTTCTCATGATGGTATCCCGTCGCGGGTTCGAGTGGCTATTGTAGTCCATGCCTGCTTTTGACAGCCGCAACGGGCCGCTTGCTGCATCGGTGGGCAACAAGGCGGCCGAAGACGGACAAAAAAAGGCCGGGCATCGAGCCCGGCCAAAAAATCCTCCGTGTGAGACGCTTCGGGGTAAGGGTCAGGAGGAGTAGTACATGTCGAATTCCACCGGATGGGTGGACATGCGGAAGCGGGTCACTTCCTGCATCTTCAGCGCGATGTAGCCATCGATCAGGTCATCGGAGAAGACATCGCCGGCCTTGAGGAAGTCGCGGTCGGCATCGAGGGCGTCGAGGGCCTGGTCCAGTGCATGGCAGACGCGCGGAATGTCGCGCTCTTCTTCCGGCGGCAGATCATAGAGGTCCTTGTCCATCGGCGCGCCCGGGTTGATCTTGTTGACGATGCCGTCGAGGCCGGCCATCATCATCGCGGCGAAGGTCAGATAGGGATTGCCGGCCGGGTCGCCGAAACGCACTTCGATGCGCCGGGCCTTGGGGCTGGCGACCCACGGCACTCGGCAAGAGGCCGACCGGTTGCGGGCGGAGTAGGCCAGCAGTACCGGCGCCTCGAACCCCGGCACCAGGCGCTTGTAGCTGTTGGTGGTCGAGTTCGAGAAGGCGTTGATGGCGCGGGCATGCTTGAAGATGCCGCCGATGTAGTGCAGCGCGGTCTCGCTCAGGCCGCCGTAGCCGTCGCCGGCGAACAGGTTGTTGCCATCCTTGGCCAGCGACTGGTGTACGTGCATGCCCGAGCCATTGTCGCCAACCAGCGGCTTGGGCATGAAGGTGGCGGTGCGGCCGTGCTGGTGAGCGACGTTCTGAATCACGTACTTCATCATCAGCAGCTCGTCGGCCTTGCGGGTCAGCGAGTTGAAGCGAGTGCCAATTTCGCACTGGCCGGCCGTGCCCACTTCGTGGTGATGGACCTCCACCGGAATGCCGACGGCCTCCAGCGTGGCGCACATCAGGCTGCGCAGGTCATTGAGGCTGTCAACCGGGGGTACCGGGAAATAACCACCCTTGACCTTGGGTCGATGGCCGTGGTTACCGCCTTCATACTGCTTCTTCGTGCTCCAGGCAGCTTCTTCGGAATCGATCGAGAAGAAAGCACCCGAAATGTCGTTCTTCCAGCGCACGCTGTCGAAGATGAAGAACTCGGGCTCGGGGCCGAAATAGGCGACGTCGGCAACGCCGCTGGCCTTCAGGTAGGCTTCGGCGCGCTTGGCCAGTGAACGCGGGCAGCGCGAGTAGGGCTGCATGGTGGCCGGCTCAAGGATGTCGCAGTTGACGTTGAGGGTCTTGTGGTCGGTGAAAGGGTCGAGGAATGTGGACTCCGTGTCCGGCATCAGCACCATGTCGGAATCATTGATGCCCTTCCAGCCGACGATGGACGAGCCGTCGAACATCTTGCCGTCGGTCAGCAGTTCTTCGTCGACGGCCGACGAGGGAACCGTGACGTGCTGCTCCTTGCCGAGGGTGTTGGCGAAGCGGAAATCCACGAACTCGATGTTTTCGTCGCGGATTTTCTTGAGTACTTCATTTGGTGTCATGTCTGACAGATCCTTGGTTGAGTGAGTCGGTACCCCCTATCAAGCAGGAATCGTGCCAGTTTGTGCGGCGCGCAAAAACAAGGTCTTGTGGCAGGCCGACGCTGCCCTGGTTCAAAAATCGGGCGGCACCTGCTCAAATGTTGAGCAGGTGCCGCCCGAGTCCGGGGCAGGCGCTAGTCGAGGTTCGGATTCAGGGTATAGGTTCCGGCCAGACTGGCCTGGCCGAGCACATGTCCCTGGATCGCCTTGAGCACATCGTGGCCGCTGAAGCCGTCGGCCAGGTCGAGGCGGTCCAGATCCAGTGCGTAGACGGTGAAGATGTAATGATGCAGTCGCTCGTCGTTCCAGGGCGGGCAGGGCCCATCGTAGCCGTGGTAGTCACCGCCCATCTCCGGGTGTCCGGCCATGAAGCTGGTGTAGTCGTTCAGACCCTGGCGGCTGCCGGGAGGCCCGCTGGGCTTTTTCTTGCCGCGCGGGGTGACGCCGCTGCTGCAGTCGCCGGTGCCGATTTCCCGCAGATCCGCGGGCACATCAATCATCGCCCAGTGGCAGAAATCCACTCGCGGCATGTCGACCGGCAGGCGCTTGCCTTCCTGGTTGACATCATCGGCAATCGACGGTACGTCCGGGTCCATGCACAAGATGACGAAGGATCGCGTGCCTTCCGGGACATCGTCCCAGGCCAGGTGCGGATTGAGGTTGTCCGACAGGCTCATGTGATCGTCAGCATCCGGTTTGCCGAAAGCAAAGCGCGGATCGATGGGCTGGTTGTCTTTCAGGTCGGAAGAATGCAGCTTCATGGTTCGCTCCTTGGGTTGGGGGCCTTGAGTTTATGCTAACGGATTGCGGTCGCCTGCTCCGTGGCGATGGCACACTGCTGGCTGCACGCAAGGCTTCGGCCTGGGTGGAAAACCTCGAGCTGATTGGTGGCAGTGCCCTCAAGGTATTGCTTGATCCCAGTCATCCGCTGGCCTTTGGTTTTGCCCGCGAAGAGCTGGTCGTTTTCAGGCGCGGCCGTCATCGGCTGCGCTCGGTCGACAATCGCTATGTTCATGCCGGCGTTTATGCCGACACGCCCCTGGTATCCGGTTTTCTGTCCAGCGATGACGGCGAGCGCCTGGCCGGCGCTCCGGCATTGAGCGCGACCCGCCATGGCCAAGGGCTGGTTGTGCGTATGGCCGATGATTATCTGTTCAGGCGCTACTGGGCAGGCAATGAGCTGCTGTTTGCCAATGCCCTGTTTTTCAGCCAGCTGGTTCGTCCCATCGAGCTGCCGAACAATCGAGCCGGTGCCGACTGATTTCGGCCGACTGAGTACCTCGGCGGCTCAGCCGGCCGAGGCCCTACGGGATTCGGGCTGCAGGTGCTGGGCGGCCTGCTCCCGCAGCGCGCTACGGTCGAGTACGCGAACCAGCTTGCCGCGCACTTCGATGATCTTGGCTCGCTGCATCGCGCTGAGTGTGCGTGAGACGGTTTCGATGGTCAGCCCCAGGTAGTTGGCGATGTCGCGTCTGTCCATGGTCAGGCGGAACTGGTCCGGATCCTGGCGGCGGCACGCCAGGCGTTTGGACATGCTAAGCAGGAACAAAGCGACCCGGGTGCGTGCATCCAGACGCCCGACAACCAGCAACAGCTCCCGCGTTTCCGCCATTTCTTCCGACAGTAGGGTGAGCATGACCTGGTTCAGGCGCGGGCTGCCCTTGAGCATGCGCACGAAATCTACCAGCGGAATCTCGCAGGTGCGGCTGTCTTCCAGGGCCACGGCAAAACCCGGGTGGCGCTCGCTCGCCAGCGCATCCAGGCCGATGATTTCTCCCGGCAGGTAGAAACCGGAAACGATTTCATCCCCCTCGTGAGACAGCTGGTAGGCCTTGACCGAGCCGGATCGAACCACGGTGATGCTCTTCATTGGCTGGCCGCCGTGGTACAGGTGCTCGTTGCGATCAAGTGGCTGCTGGCGCTTCAGTACCCGATTGAGAAGATCACGCTCCTCGGTCGACAATTCCTGAGCAAAGCAAAGGCTGAAGAGCGCACAGTCTTCGCAGCGCGTTTCGTTATGTCCTATGTCGCGGACCTGCGAGTCATCGGTCATGCGGCTACTTGTCCTGCGGAACGCGCTTGCAGTATATCAAGAATGACGCATGAATGACGCGATGATCCGGCTTGATGAGCTCGCCTAAACGATGCGTGAAAAGCGACCGCTGCCCAGCGTCTGCGGCTGGAGATAGGCGTCGAAAACCTTGGCAATGGCACGCAGGAACAACAAGCCGCTGCTGGTGACGCTGAAACCGCCATTGCGAAACTCGATCAGGCCATCCTCCTGCAACGCCTCAAGCTGTTCGATTTCGCGCGCGAAATAGCGCCGGAAACTGAGCTCGAACCTCCTTTCCATATCCCGGTAGCACAGGGAGCCGGTGCACATGATTCGCTCGATGATCTCGGCGCGGAGCCGATCGTCGATGGTTCGAGTCAAGCCCCGGGCGGTGGGGATCCGACCTTCGATCAGCTGGACCGACCAGTCATCCAGGCTGCGCACGTTCTGGGCAAAACTGTCGGCCACCTGGCTGATCGCAGACGGCCCGAAGCTGATCAGGTCAAGACCGCCGTGGGTGGAGTAGCCCTGGAAGTTGCGCACCAGCGACCCATCCTTGCGTGCCTTGACCAGCGAGTCCCCGGGCAAGGCGAAATGATCCATGCCGATGAATTCATAGCCGGCATCCAGCAGGCGGTTCAGGGCGTTTCGGAAGATCGCCAGCTTGGTGGACGGGGCAGGCAACTGCGACTCGTCGATCCTGCGTTGCGCCTTGAACAAATGCGGCAGGTGGGCATAGTTGAACAAGGCGATGCGATCTGGTCGCAGGCTGATGATGGTATCAATGGTCCGGGCGAAGCCGGTGGTGGTTTGCAGCGGCAGGCCATAGATCAGATCGACGCTGATCGAATCGAAACCGGAGGCGCGGGCGCCCCCCAGGGTGGCGCTGACCATGGCCGTGTCATGGATCCGGTTGACCGCTTGCTGGACATCGGGCTCCAGATCCTGAACGCCAATGGAAATACGATTGAAGCCCATGTCGGCAAGCCGTCGCAGACCGCTCGGATCAATGGTTCTCGGGTCCACTTCCAGGCCAAGCTCGGCCTGGTCGGCAAAGGGGAAATGAGTCTGCAGCATGTGCAGCAGCCGGGCGAGCTGGTCGGTATCGAGGAAGGTCGGCGTGCCGCCGCCGAGGTGCAGCTGGCGCACGATGCGATCCTCGTCGAATCGCGGTGCGACCATGGCCAGTTCGCGTGCCAGACTGTCGAGGAAACTGTCGCCGGCAGTCAGCGAGCGGGTAATGACCCGATTGCATCCACAGTAGAAGCAGGGATTGTGGCAGAAGGGAACATGCACATACAACGACAGGTCAGCCGGAATCGGCAGCCGATTGCTCTCGGCCATGGCGGCGCAGTAGTCGCTGGCAGTGAATCGATCGGAGAACTGGGGCGCGGTGGGGTAGCTGGTGTAGCGTGGCCCCTCGCCGCCGTATTTCTGGATCAGATCCAGGTCAAAAGTCGGTCGCATCAGTTCTGACATGTCGTTCCCGGCCCCGAAGCTGGCCTCCTTCGATCATAGAAGACAAGAGCCTAAACCCATCGACCGTCGGGCCGTTTGATCGAAGTCAAATGAATGCGATTCATTCTGCTAAATTGAGTCATCCCGTGCGCGCCCTTTCCACCTCAAGAGAGACACCGAAATGCTCCGATTCGCCAGCCTGTTGCTGTTTTCCCTGATTGCCGCCACGGCAATGGCCGAACCGCCTGAGTCGGTCAGTATCGACCAGGTGCTGGTGCTGGGTCCGTTGCCGGTAGCCGAGTCGACCTGGGCGGACAGCGCCAAGAACGAACAGCTGGCTCGCGCCCTGATCATGCAGCTGGAGCAAGGTGGACTGCCGCAGGCTGGCGGCCAGCTCGAAATGTTCGGCCAGCGCCTGGAGTGGCGGGCGGCGGCAGCCACGGTGGCAGAGTCCGGTCTGCAGGTATGGGCGCTGAATATCGAGACCGATCGTTTTGTCCATGGCCATCTTCAGGTCGAAGGCCTGCAGTCGCTGCGTGTATACCATGACGGCATCCATCAATCTACCGGCAGTGACGGTTTCGAACTGATGCTGCCGGCCGCCAGCCACCGGATCTGGTTGCTGCACCGCGGCGCCGAGAACGATGCTGAGCCCAGCCTGCGCTGGCAGGGTCGTGCCGACCATGACCGCATCCGGACCCATGTTGAGCCGCGCCGCCGGGTAAGTGCGCGTCTGCTGACCAACGCCGAGACCGTGGGGCAGATGGCGATTTCTCCCGATGGGCGCTATCTGGCACTTTCTTTCAGCGCCCGCAGCGATGCCGCCGACGCCGATCTGCGACGCACCGAAATTCGAGACTTGCGCGACGACCGCATTGTTCGTCAGTGGACGAGCAGCTTGCCGCGCGCTCTGGCCTGGAGCCCGGATGGCCGTTACCTGGCCGTGCAAGACGGTGACGATTTGTGGCTGCACGCCAGCGACAGTGGCCAGGCGCGCCTGTTGCTGGCCCGGCACGAGCGCATCGGCGGCTGGCGCTGGCATCCGGACAGCGGTTCGATCCTGTTTTCCTGGACCGATCCCTACCAGAGCGACAATGACAAGCGCAGACGGATACGTTCGCTGGAAGACCGCTGGTCGAATTTCCGCGACAACAGTCAGATTTACCAGCTTGATGTGGGCAGTGGTCTGATCCGGCCCCTGACCGGCCGCAAGACCAGCGTCAACCTGCTGGATGTGCACCCGGACGGCAGCCGTCTGCTGCTCAGTGAGCGCCTGATCGATTACAGCGAGCCACCGCACAGCCTGTTTCGCCTGTTCGAGTTGTCCTTGCCCGGGCTTGAGGAGCGGGAGATCGGCCAGTACCGCCTGTTCAACGGCGCCCTGTTCGCCGACCAGGGTTACTGGTTGCTGGCCGGCCCGGGCCTTGCCCAGGGTGACGGTGCAACCACGGATGATGGCTTGACACCCAACGAATACGACACCCAGCTCTACCGCTTGTCCGCTGACGGTGAAACCGCACGCAGCGTCAGTCGCGACTTCGATCCTGCCTTTGGTGCCATGCGGCGCCTGGGCAACGGGGACCTGCTGTTGTCTGCGGTGTCTGGCGAACGGGTGGTGCTGGTGCGCTACGCTGCAAGCCGCGACCGTTTCCAGGCCATTGAAACTGGTCTTGAGGTGATCGAAGATTTCGTCGTGTCCGAAGGTCGTCGACCGCTGGCGGTGGTGCGCGGCAGCTCGGCCGATGCTCCGCAGCGAGTCCATTCGCTGGATCTCGAACGCAACCGTCTACAGCCGCTGGTCAACAGCGCGCCGTCCTCGTATGCCCAGGTCGAACTAGGTCCCGTGCGCCCCTGGACATTCACTAACAGCAACGGCGACGAGATTGAAGGGCGCTACTATCTGCCGCCTGAATTCGACGCGCAGCAGCGCTATCCGCTGATTGTCTACTACTATGGCGGCACGACGCCGGTCAATCGCCAGTTCACCGGCCGCTACCCCTTTCATTTGTGGGCTGCCAAGGGCTACGTGGTCTACGTGCTGCAGCCGCGCGGCACGATTGGTTACGGCCAGGAATTCTCGGCGCTGCATGTCAATGCCTGGGGTCGTTACACGGCCGATGACATCATCGAGGGTACCGAGCGTTTCGTCGAGGCTCATGACTTTGTCGACCGCGAGCGCATCGGCAATATCGGCGCCAGCTATGGTGGCTTCATGACCATGCATCTGGCGACCCTGACCGATCTCTATGCCGCTTCCATTTCCCACGCCGGCATCAGCGCCCTGACCTCCTACTGGGGCCATGGCTGGTGGGGCTACGGCTACAGCGGCATTGCCAGCCGCGACAGTTTTCCCTGGAATAATCAGGCGCTCTATGTCGGTCAAAGCCCGGTCTATAGCGCCGATCGGATTACCACCCCCTTGCTGCTGGTGACCGGTGATTCCGACACCAACGTGCCACCCGGCGAAAGCCACATCATGTTTACCGCGCTGAAGTTGCTCGGCCGCGAGGTCGAGCTGGTCGAGTTTCCCGGCGAGGATCACTGGATTCTCGATCGGGAACAGCGCTACGTCTGGTGGGACACCATGCTGGCCTGGTTCGACAAGTGGCTCAAGGATGAGCCGGAGTGGTGGCATCACCTGTATCCGGAAACCCGCCCCTGATTCGGCGTCCTGCCCGGAGCTTAAAGGCATGCTCAGCTATCGGCACGGCTATCACGCCGGTAATCCGGCTGATGTCTTCAAGCACTCGGTGCTGGTCACCCTGGTACGCGCCATGCAGGCCAAGCCGCGTGGAATTCTGTTCATCGATACCCATGCCGGTGCAGGCGGTTACCAGCTCGACAGCGAGATTGCGCTGAAGACTGCGGAGTTCCGGGCCGGTATCGGTGCCTTGTGGCACGCCTCGGACCTTGATCCGATTCGGGCCGACTACCTGGACCAGGTTCGATCCTGCAATCCCGACGGCCAGTTGCGGCATTATCCAGGCTCGCCCGAACTGGTCCGCAACTTGTTGCGTCGGGAAGATCGGCTGGTGTTGTGTGATCTGCATCCGGCCGAACAAGCCACCCTGCGGGAGCGTTTTGGCAAAGACCGGCAGGTGCGGGTCATCAGCGGTGATGGCTATGCCGCGCTGCGCGGCCTGCTGCCACCGCCCGGTGGACGTGGTCTGGTCCTGATCGACCCGTCCTGGGAGCTGAAAGATGAAGCCGCCAGGCTGGAAGCGGCGATGCAACAGGCCCTGCGCCGCTTTGCCCACGGCGTTTACGCGATCTGGTATCCATTGATCGAGGGGCGCGATATTGATCTGCAAGCCTTGCCTCAGCGCCTTGGCCTGGGTCCCGAGCAGTGGCTGGATCTTTGCATCCGTTTCCCGCAAGAGCAGCGCCTCGGCCGCATGTTCGCCAGCGGTATGGCGATCATCAACTGCCCGTATCGCCTGCGTCAGACCCTGGTTGACTGGCATTCAACCTTGCGTTGAGCGTCAGTGTCTGAAGTGCACCCAGACCCGACCGAAATTCTTTGCATCCTTTTCGACACGGTGATACCGGGCCTTGATCCGCGGCTGGTCGAGAAAGCGCAGTACCCGTTTTTTCAGCTGTCCTGAGCCTTTGCCCGGAATGATCTCGACGGTCTTGATCCGCTTGGCCTCAGCCTCGACGATGACTTGTTCCAGGGCTTGTTCGATCCGGCCGCCCTTGTTGAAGATGGGATGAAGGTCCAGGGTCAGTTTGGCCATGCTCGCAGCAACTTGAACAGTCAGGCCGTCTGCCGGCTGGCGGCTTCGTCTTCCTCAGCCCGTGCCTGCTCCAGCGTGTCCAGGCGGGCTTGTTCACGCGCTTTCTGACAGCGGCGGGATGGCATGAAAAAGCCGTTGGCGCCGAGCCGGGCCGAGCCGACGACAATACAGCCGAAGGTGTAGCCCCACAACAGGATGGTGACCGATACGAAGAACGGGCCATAGACCTCTTCCAGGCCCATCTCGGGTGCCAGCCAGCGAAAGACCAGGTCGGCGATGATGACAAGCACAGCGGCAAACAGTGCCTCGGGCAGGATGTGTCGAAGCTTGCTTTGCTGGTTGGGCAACCAGTGGAAGGCGCACAGCAGCAGGCAAAAGACCACCAGGAAGGTGACGGCGTAGTAGCTCAGCATGAACACCTGCTCAGCGCTGAGCTGATTGCGCAGTGCATGGTCCGACAGCCAGACCATGCCATGGACCAGGCCGGCAGCAAGCAAAGCCAGAATGCCCACGGCCAGCACCAGCGCCGTGCCACGGATCTGGCTGCCGACGAAGTTGCGTGGGCGCTGCACGCGATAGGCTGATTCCAGGGCTGCCTCCAGGGCAAAAAACAGCGCCGAACCGGCCCAGGCGAGCAGGATCAGCGAGATGACCTGGTGGATGCCGATCTCGGTCAGGTAAATTTGCAGATTGCGCACGATCCAGTCCTGGGACACCGGAAAGAAATGGCGCAGGGCTTCGTACAGTGTTTCCTCAAAACCCGGCAGGGGCAGCGCGGAGGTCAGGCTGATCAGCAGCACGATCAGGGGAAAGATCGATAGAAGAAAGGCAAAGGTAAAAGAAAAGATCAGCAGGGTGGATTCGCGGCAAAACAGCCAGCCTATGGCGCTCAGAAAAGCGCCCAGACGGCCAGGCAGGATTTCGTCGATGCGGTCCGGTGACGTGATCCAGGGCTGGTGCTGACGATAGCGCCTGAGCAGCAGGCGCTTCAGACCCGGCCGCAGCAGTCGCGCACCGCCGCGCAGTCGATCCCGCACTCCGTGCATCACTCAGAGAACCCCGCGAACCAATGTTTCCAGGCGCCGAACGCCGAGCACAACGGCAAGCTTGAGTGGCGAGGTTTCGTGGGGCAGCAGCGGCCTGGCTTGATCCAGCAGGAACCCGGCCAGAAAAGCCTGGGTCAGCGCGGTCGGCGTGCGTGCCCAGGCCCGACCGTGTCGCCGGCAGTCCTGGCCCAGGTCATGGATCTGCTCGCGGCGCTGTTCGATACGCTCCAGCAAGGCCGATCGTTGTCGATGCAGACCGGAAAGATGCGGCAGTTTCATGGCTCGCTCCGCTCAGTTGCCCGCGGTTCCAGGGCTGATCGCAGACCACTGAAGACCAGGTTGTCAGACAGCCGCCGCACGGCGACCCAGGCCAGTAGAGCCAGGCCAACGTGGGCGATGGCAACTGCCAGCAGCGCTTGCCAGGGGTTGAGCCAGCCGATTTCGATCAGCAGGGCCGAGGCAGCCAGGGTGAAAAAAATCCAGGCGGCGACCAGCAGCAGGCCTAGCGCGATCCCCAGCGCAAGCATCAGCACCAGCGAACGCCCGGCCAGGCGGCCTTCCACGGCCAGCAAGTCGAGATAATCCTGGCAAAGTGCCGAGCCGGTGGCGAACAATGCCTGCAGAGCGGCCAGCGCCTGCTGCTCAGGATGCGCTCCCTGGGTTTGTTCGGGCTCGTTTTCGCTGTCCCCGGGATGTCCGGGCATATCGCTCATGAACGCGATTTGGCTGCGCTGATGATCAGCGCCGACGGGTCAGCGAAGAAAAGACCGTGCCGGCAGCAAAAGCCAGGCCCAGCGCCGTCAATGGGTTTTCCTTGATATAGTTGCTCACCGCCGTCAGTACATCCTGGCCCTGCGCGGCGACTTCCCGAAGCTTTTCTTCCGCATCACTGACCTTCTCGGCCGCGCTGTCCACGGCCTCGTGCGCCTTGCCAGCCAGCTTGTCGGTCGTGTCCGCGCTCTCGGATTTCGTCTTACCAGCCATACCTTCCTCCATCGTTACCCATAAGCCACGCTGAATGGTAACCTGCCTCGCACCCCAAAACCCATCCTCTTGCCGCTCACATCTCACCTCTCCCCGTCGTCTGCACCCGCAACCACAAGCCTGTCAGCGCCAACGCCGCCGCCGTATAGATCAGGCCACCGGGCACCCACATGAAAAGCCCGGCAAGCTGCTGGTCGGAAAGCTGATCAAACCCGGCAAAGCCGGCCGGGTGCTCCGGATACAGCAGTTGCGGGGCAAAGGTCATCAAGGCGCCCAGCATGCCGGTATGCATCATCGTCAACACGGCCAGCACCGCGGCACTGCCAAAGCTGCCCTGGCCCAGCCGGCCGGGCGCGATCAGGCTCCACCAGAACCACAGGCCGGTACCGAAGAACAGCACATGCACGCCGTCATGGATGAGCTGGTGTTCGAGCACGAACTGAAACGGCAGCGGCAGGTGCCACAGCCAGATCACCAGGCCGTGGGCCAGAAAGGCCGTCACCGGCGTGGCCGCCGTGCCCGTGTAAACCCGGCCCAGCCACGGACCGACACGGCGCCGGGCGTTCAGCGGCAGGGCCAGCATGTATTGCGGCATCGGCCGGGCCAGCAGCAGCAGCGGCGGGGCGACGGCCAGCAGCACCATGTGCTGGACCATGTGCCCGGTCAGGCTGGCATGGGCCCAGGCATCGACCGGCCCGATCACGCTGATTGCCAGCGTGCCCCAGCCGAGCACGAACAGGATAATCCGCCAGGCCGCCGGCAGGCGCGCGCAGCGGATCAATCCGATCAAGTAGCCGAGCAGGCTGAGCGCCAGCGCCCAGACAAGCCAGTTCGTGATCAGCCCATGCTCACCGTGGGCCAGCGCAGGTAGCGGCAGAACCAGCAGTGCAGGCACCATCAACCAACGCAAGGCGGCACCATCAGTATCGGCAAGGCGATGAACAGCAGGCCGGCCAGGGAAATCCACAGTACGAAGCCTTCCAGCCAGTGATTGAGCTTGAGCGAGCGCTCGCTCTCGCCGGCCAAGGCCTGGATCGGTTGCAAGCGCCATCGCAGTAGCAGGGCGATCAGTACCGCCAGGTGCAGGGCGACTATTCCGACCAGCGACAGTGTCACCGGGTTGGCAGGCCCGGCATCGGCGGCGATGTCGAGCTGCTGGCAGCCCAGAGAATAACCGGCATAAAGCATCACGAAGCTTGAGCTCCAGATCAGCAGGCCGGCGCTGATCCGCAGCAGACGCAGAATGGAACCAGGGCCGGGCTTCATCCGTCGCTGCCCAGCAAGGATGGCAGCCCGTGCACCAGACCCAGTCCGATCAGGACGACGATCGCGGTATAGGCCGCCCACAGCCGAGGCACGCGCAAATCCAGGCTGCGCCTGGCCGAGATGAATCCGTGGTGCCAGCGCATGAGCGCAAAGCCGGCCATCACCGCGCTCAGGAAGGCATGCAGGGCCAGGTAGCCGAGCAGGAAGGTGGTCACGGCGGCATAGGCATGGCTGGTCGGGGAGGCGACATCGTTGCCAATCTGCCAGGCCAGGCCGACACAGGCCACAGCACCGCTGACCAGGGCCAGCCACAGCGCGGGCACTGGTGAGCCGCCGCCGGCATTGGCCGCGACCGCCCGATGCAAGCCCAGCGCACCGACCAGGCTGGCAACTGCGGCCAGCAGCCCGGCCAGGCGACCGCTGTCGACGAACTGCTCGGGCGGCCAGGCCGGGGCCACGGCCCAGAGGTAGAGGTAGCCGAACAGCAGGGTGATGTAGAACGTGCCGTTGACGGCCAGCCCTACCACCATGCCCCACCAGCCCGGTGCGTCGTGGACCTGGGGCGATAGCGGCAGCGAAAGGCCGCGGCCGGCGTCCTGATATTCGTAGTCGCGCTGCAGCCCGTTGCACCAGGCCCAGCGCAGGGCCGAGCCCAGCGCGGCCATCGCGCCC
>REEQ01000145.1 GCA_007695005.1 Wenzhouxiangellaceae bacterium
GATCCTGGCGGTCCTCAAGCAAGCCGAGTCGGGAGTCCCGGTTCCCGAGCTGTGCGGGGCCTTGGCTATCCGTGCTGACCTGACGCGGCTCCACCACACGCACTTCGGCCAGGCCTGGCGAACTCCACCACCATACACAGACACCCGCCGCCAGAACCAGGGCAACAAGTCCGGCAGCCCAGGGCCAGTAGCGGGTTTCGGCCTGGCTGTCGTCATCGCGAATGCGCAGCCGATCAATCTTTTCATTGCTGTGCGGCATCGTGCCCTGACTCCCACCAAGTGCGCACCGACTGGTGATATGACCACCAGCACCGATCCGGCTCCCAGGATCAGCGCGCCAGTGCAGCGAATATCAAGGGTATCGCCCGGCCTTGTCGATCAACAGCGTCAATTGTCATGTTCTGAACCGGCGGGACTGACTGCGGAACCGGCCAGAATGCCGCCGTCGATGTTCAGCTCTGCGCCGGTCATGTAGCCGGCCTCGTCGGAGGCCAGCAGCACGGCAACGGCGGCCACCTCTTCCGGGCGCCCAAAGCGCCGCAGCGGCGTGTCGCTGACAAACTCGGCCATCCGCAGCTCACGCTCCTCCCCTTCTCCGAGCAGGGGCTCCCACATTGGCGTCAGCACGGCAGCCGGATGAATCGAGTTGCAGCGAATGCTGAGTCCCTGCTCGGCGCAGTACAGCGCCACCGTCTTGGTGTGATTGCGCACAGCGGCCTTGGACGAGGCATAAGCTGCCGCCGCGGGAATACCGACCAGGCCCGAGCGCGACGAGATGTTGATGATCGAGCCACAGCCCCTCGCGCGCATCGCCCGAATGGCGTACTTGCAGCCCAGGAAAACACCATCCAGGTTGGTGCGATGGACCGCTCTCCAATCTTCCAGATCGGCATGCTCGGGATCGTGTGGACGCAAACCTTCCTCGAAGCCGGTGATGCCGGCATTGTTGACCAGCACATCGAGCTGACCGTGCCGCCCAATCACCCGATCAACAACCTTCTTCCAGTCGGCTTCCTCGCGGACGTCCAGATGCTGATAGTCGCCCGCCTCACCGAGTTCAGCCGCTACCTGCCGCCCCAGTCCGTCGTTGATATCGCTGAGGTGCACGAAAGCGCCCTGCTCGGCAAATGCCCGAGCAATCGCCTCACCTATACCTCGGGCCGCCCCTGTCACCAGCGCAATCTTTCCCTGCAACCGCTTCATTCAGACGCTCCCTCAACGCTATGGAAACTGACATCAATGCCTTCTACCGAAGGCGAACCACGTCTGCATCAGTGTAAGCTGTGGGCACCGGAGCGGCCTGATTTCGTTCTTCCCAAGTCATGACAACAACATTCGAAGCCTCGGTCCTTGCCGTTGACGACCAGCCCGAGATTGGGCAGGCGCTGAAGGCGCTGCTGCGGCGGCAGGGTTGGCAGGTCAGCTATGCCTCGGCGCCGGAGCAGGCGCTGGCTATGCTTGCCGAGCAGGACTTTGCGCTGGTGCTGGCCGATATGAACTACAGCCGGGATACCACGTCGGGCCAGGAGGGGCTTGATCTGATTGCCGCAGTGCATGATCGGCTGCCCGATGTGCCCGTGGTGGCGATGACGGCCTGGGGATCGGTTGACCTGGCGGTGAGTGCGCTTCAGGCAGGAGCGGTCGATTTTGTCGAGAAGCCCTGGGACAATACGCGCCTGGTCAATATCGTGCGCACCCAGATCGAGCGGGCCCGCGCGCGTTCCAACGAGCAGCGCTTCCGGGAACTGAGCCGATTACAACAGGGCAGCCAGGGCCAGGTGATTGCCGAATCGGAGGCCATGCGCGCCATTCTGATGATGGTGGAGCGGGTCGCGCCGACTGCGGCCACGGTGCTGATCACCGGCGAGAACGGGGTTGGCAAGGAGGTGATCGCCGACCTGCTGCATCGCCATTCGAAGCGGGCCGATCAGCCATTTGTCGCAGTCAACATGGGCAGTATCCCGGCCGAGCTGTTTGAAAGCGAGATGTTCGGCCACGAGCGCGGCGCCTTTACCGACGCTCACCAGGCCCGGGCCGGGCGTTTCGAGCTGGCCGATGGCGGCACGCTGTTCCTGGATGAAATCGGCAACCTGCCCCAGGCGCAGCAGGCCAAGCTGCTGCGGGTGCTGGAATCCGGCGCTATCGAGCGGGTCGGCGGCAGCCGCGAACGACAGGTCGATGTGCGGGTGATCGCGGCGACCAATGCCGATTTGTCGGGGCTGGTAGCCGAAGGCCAGTTCCGGCGCGACCTGTATTTCCGCCTCAACACCATTGAAATCGCGATCCCGCCGTTGCGTCAGAGGCCTGAGGACATCGAGCCGCTGGCCAGGCATTTTCTCAACCGCCACGGCGCCCGACACGGCCGACAACTGAACCTGGATGAACAGGCCCTGGCTGCGCTCAGGCAGCATCGCTGGCCTGGCAATGTCCGCGAGCTCAGTCATGTCATCGAGCGCGGCGTCTTGCTCAGCCGGGGTGGACGACTGGATCCCGCCGTGCTCGGCCTGGCTGCGAGCGAACCGACCAGCGGGCTGGGTGCCGACACCGTCATGCCGCTGACTGAGGCCGAACAGCTTCTGATTCGCAATGCCCTGGCTCGCTTCAACGGCGATGCCGAGCAGGCCGCTGCTGTGCTGGGCTTGAGCCGTAGCGCGATCTACCGGCGCATGCAGAAATACGGTATTCGTGGCAACGGTGAGGCCGAGGCGTGAAACTGCGCGGCCGACGCGGCCTGGAAACCAATATCCGCCTGGCCCTGCTGACCATGCTGGCTGTGGGCTTGGGCGGTTGGGCGCTGGCTCAGCTCTCCAGCCTGCTGCCGGTCTGGCTGCCGCCACTATTGATGCTGTCGGTCGGCCTGGTGCTGGCCTGGGTGCTGCCGATCAGAATGGCGCGGCCACTTTCCAGCCTGGTCAACGTGCTCGAGGCGGTGCGGCGGCAGGATTTCGCGCTGCGCGCGCGCACCGACCGCGAGGGCGTGGTCGGCGAATTGGCCGCCGAGATCAATCGCTTTGCCGATGGCCTGAAAAGCCACGGACTGGCCGCCCGCCAGTCCGATGCGCTGCTGGCCAAGTTGATGGCCGAGATCGAGCTGCCGGTTTTCACCTTCGATGACGAACAACGCCTGACCGTCGCCAACCCGGCCGCCGAGCGCCTGTGCGGCGGCCGCCTGGAGCCGGGTACCACGGCCGAGGCGCTGGGCCTGGACCAGGCTCTGGCCCATGCCGACGACAGCCCCTTGAGCCTGAGCCTGCCCGGCGGTGCTGGTCGCTACCTGGTTGGACGCCGACCTTTTCGGCTGGCCGGGCGCCCGCACCAGTTGCTGGTGCTGACCGAGGCCGGCAGCGCGCTGGGCGCCGAACGCCGCGAGGCCTGGCAAGGCCTGGTTCGAGTGCTTGGACATGAGATCAACAACTCGCTGGCGCCGATCAAGTCGCTGGCCCACACCCTGGCCGATGCCGCCGCCGACGACAGCCTGGATGGCGAGGAGCTGAAGGAATCGCTGGCACTGATCGCCGACCGGGCCGATGCCCTGGGCCGCTTTGTTGGCGGCTACGCCACCTTGGCCCGGCTGCCGGTGCCGCGCCTGCAAACAGTCAATGTCGAGCGTCTGGCGCGGCGGGTCATTGAACTGGAAAGCCGCCTGGCAATCGACTGCCAGGGCGAGCCGATCAGTCTGGAGGCCGATCCCGATCAGCTCGAGCAGGCCCTGATCAACCTGGTCAAGAATGCCGTCGATGCGGTGGCCGACAACGGCGGTCAGGTGCGCCTGCAGTGGCAGCGCCAGGGTGGGGGCGTTCTGATCGAGGTGGTGGACAACGGTCCCGGTCCACCGCCGTCGGAGAACCTGTTCGTACCGTTTTTCACCACCAAGTCGGGCGGCAGCGGCGTTGGCCTGCTGCTGGCCAGACGAATTGCCGAACTGCATGAAGGCTGGCTCAGGCTGGAGTCACGCGAACCCGGTCCGGGGGCACGCGCTGTGCTGTGGCTGCCGCAGCGCGGCCTGGCCCGACGCTGATCCCGGTTCCGGGACTGATCATGTCCCGAATCCGGGATTCGGAACCAGCAGGGGCACGGCAACAACGTTGCAAGATATTGATTTTATTAGCCTCAACCGGAATGGCCTGAAACTTGCCTAAAGCAGGGCAGGTTCTGACTCAAGCCCTGACCATGACACACTCCCGCCACATCGATTCGCGCAAACGCCTCGCCTCACTGGCCTTGCTGACGACCGCTGGCCTGGCCCTGGTTCTGATCATCGGGATGGGGGTGCACACGCGCACCGAAACGAAGCCCGCATCGGCCGCGACCACGGGCTCGCTGCCCAGCCGGGCTGATGAACTGCGCCATCAGTCCAGGGCAGCAGGCGAGCCGGTCCTGGTGCCGTTGTTCCTGCCGCCGCGGTGACTGCCATGGATATCGCCCGCCCCGAGCTGAAGCGACATCGACGCCTGCGCCATATCGTTATGATCGGCGCGGCCACCCTGCTGTTGCTGGCCCTGGCCTGGCTGGCCCTGCGCGCCGAGCCGGCCGCCCCCAGGGTGGACCGTTCTGCCGTCTGGCTGGATACGGTCGAATTCGGTGAACTGGTTCGGCAAGTGCGCGGACCGGGCAGCCTGGTGCCGCGCGAAACCCGCTGGGTGCCCGCGGCCAGCGCTGGTCGGGTCGAGCGCATCCTGATCCGGCCCGGGGCGCGGGTGACGCCTGAAACCGTGCTGATCGAGCTGTCCAATCCCGAGCTGGTCCAGGAAGTCGACGAGCGCCGCTTTGATATCGAGGCGATGGAGGCCAACCTGGCCAGCCTGCGCGCCGATCTGGAACGCCAGTTGCTGGACGCACACATGGCCCTGGCATCGGCGCGTGCCGATCATGCCAGCCATCGCCTGGAAGCCGAAGCGGAGGCGGAGCTGGCCGAGCGCGGCATCGTCTCGCAGATCCAGTACCAAAGAAGCGCCCTGCGTGTTTCGCAGATGGCCGAGCGGGTGGAGATGGAGAATGAACGCATCGTACGAATCGAAGCCTCGATCCGCTCCCAGCTCAATGCCGAAAGCGCACGCCTGGCCCAGGCCCGGCAGCGTCTGGCTCGCCTGGAACAGCGTCTGGCCGATCTGCATGTTCGCGCCGGCGTGGCCGGCGTACTGCAGCGCATAGACGTCGAAGAAGGTCAACAGCTACTGGCCGGCGCCAATATCGGTCGGATCGTGGACCCCGATGACCTGATCGCCCAGCTTCGAATCAGCGAAAGCCAGGCACGCGAAATCGCGCTGGATCAGCCGGCCACGATTGATACGCGCGGCAGTCTGATTGGCGGCCGTGTGGTCCGCATCGACCCGACGGTGACCGACGGCACCGTGCAGGTTGATATCGAGCTCACCGACACACTCCCGGTCGGCGCTCGTCCCGATCTGTCAGTCGATGGCCTGGTCGAGCTGGAGCGCCTGAGCGATGTGCTGCATGTCGGCCGCCCTGCCTACGGCCAGCCGGAGTCCGCGATCAGCCTGTTCCGCCTCAACGACAACGGCCATGCCGAGCGCGTGCCGGTCAGACTGGGAAGGGCCTCAGTCAACCGGGTCGAGGTGGTGTCGGGCCTGGCCGCGGGCGACCGGGTCATTCTTTCTGATCTGTCCAGCCACGCCGGGCATGACCGCCTGCGCCTGAATTGATAGGTGAAAAACCATGATCGAATTCATCAGCAAACGCTGCCGCCGCCTCGCCAGGCGCCCCCGCCTGTTCGTGCCAGCCATCGCCAGCCTGGGCCTGGGCTCGGCCGGGATGATCATCTTGCTGGCGCTGATCCAGGGCGTGCTGCTCAATCCCCTGCCCTACGCGGACGACAGCGAGCTTTACTATGCCAGTTGGCGCTTTCATTCAGCTCAGGTCAGCCCCGGTGGCCATACCGCCCGCATGGCCCGTCACATCGTCGAAGACAGCAGCAGTTTTGCCGCCGTCGGCCGCTACACCGATGCCGGCAGCGGCTATGTGCTGACCGGGCCCGATGGCAATTCCCGCAGCGTCACCGGTATGCTCGCCGACGACGGCTTGCTGGCCGCGCTGGCCCTGCCGCCGGCTCGGGGAAGGCTGTTCAGCGCAAGCGATATTGTCCAGGGTGCGACCGTAGCCCTGATTTCAACTCGCCTGGCCCGGGACCTGGGCCTGGGTCTGGATGCCGTGGGCCACAGCCTGCGCATCGACGGCACGGCCCATGAAGTGATCGGCGTGCTGTCCCGCGACTTCTGGTTCGAGCCGGATGTCGACCTGATCCTGCCCTTCAGCGACGGTGGCATGGGTGCCCACGGCCACAACACCCTGGTCATTGGCAGGCTGGCCGACGACGTCAGTGCCGAGGCAGCCGAAGCCGAGCTGGTCAGCTTGCACCAGGCCGTGGGCCTGGTCGCCGGCCAGCCCCTGCCGCCCGATTCACCCGGTGCCGGCATGAACTTGAGCCCGCTGGGCGACAGCCTGCTTGGTCCGGCCCAGCGACCGCTGACGCTGCTGCTGGGCGCGGTGGGACTGTTGATGTTGCTGGCCTGCTTCAATGTCGCCAACCTGGTGCTGGCCGATGCCACGGGTTCACGCGGTGAGACCGCGGTTGAGCTGGCCCTGGGTGCTCAGCCCGGGCGGCTGGCCTGGCAGCGCTTGAGCGACTGCCTGCTATTGACACTGGCCGGACTGTTGATCGGGCTGCTGCTGGCCTGGACCTTGCTGCCACTGGTGCTGTCCGCAGCACCGGCAGGGCTGCCGCGCCTGGACCAGGTCAGCATTGACTTGCCCGTGCTGACCTGGCTGTTGCCGCTGGGTCTGGCGACCACCCTGGTCAGCACCCTGCTGGCCCTGATCGGCCAGCATTCGGTCAATCTGGCCGAGACGCTGCGCGGCACCGCGTCTGGCCGCGGCGGCGAGCGCTCACCGCTGCGTCGCCTGCTGGTCATCGGCCAGGTCACCTTGTCGGTCGTGCTGCTGGTGCTTGCGGCCATGGTCGCGGCCAGCATGCAGCGCCTGGCCGATACCGAGCTGGGCTTTGCCACCGGCCAGACCCTGACCGCGCAGTTATCGCTGGGCGACAAGCGCTACCGGGAAGATCGGGCCGCGCATTACACCAACCAACTGATCGAGACGCTGCTCGATGAGCTCGGCGCTCAACCCGGTATCGAATCAGTCGCCTTGGCCAGCAGCCTGCCGCTGACCCGGGGACTGAACAATTTCGTCACCCGCCCCGGCACCGACCAGGGTGCCTCGGTCGAGGTCAGGCTGGTCAGCCCGGGCTATTTCGATCTGCTCGAAGTTCCGATTCGGCAGGGCCGGCCGCTGACGGCCAATGACCGCGCGGGTGGTGCGCCGGCGATGGTGATCAATCAGGCCATGGCTCGGCTGTTGCTGGAACCGGACCCCGCGCTGGGTGCCACCCTGTCCATGGACGGCATGGACTGGCAGGTGGTGGGCGTGGTTGCTGATCAGCGCGAGGTCAATCTGCGCGTCGGCGCCCAGCCAACCGTATTCGTTACCCACCAACAGGCCCACCCGGCGCTGCTAAGCGCCGTCAATCAATGGTTTCCACTGGCCCTGATGATGCGCGGCCCGCAGGCCGAAGCCACAGGCAGACAGTTGCGTCAGACGGTGCAAATCCTGGCCCCGGAAGTGCCGGTCGACAATATTCGCCCATTGCGCAATCTGGTAGCGGACCAACTGGTACTGGAGCGCTTCCTGGTCATTCTGTTAACCAGCTTCGGCATCTGCGCCCTGCTGCTGAGCGCAACGGGCCTGTTTGGCCTGCTTGAGTTCGAACGGGCGCGGCGGCGGCACGAGATGGCGGTGCGCATGGCGCTGGGCGCGCCGGCGGCGAGCCTTGTTGCCGGGCTGACCGGCTCAGGCCTGGCCTGGACCCTGACCGGCCTGGCCCTGGGCGGGCTGCTTGCCCTGCCGGCGGTCAGGGCCCTGGAAGAACTGCTGCACGAACCTGGCCTGGCCGACCTTACGCTGGTCTTGAGCGTGCTTGTCGGCAGCGCCGCATTGATGGCGCTGGCCACCCTGATCTCCGGCCTGCGCGCCGCAGGTATTCGCCCGGCCGAGGCGCTGCGCCAGGAATGAACACGACAACCCTCTGCAAAAAAGGTACCCCATCATGAGTTCATCCGAGCAAGACATCATCCAGCTCGAAGGCTTGGGCAAGGTTTTCTACACCGATGAGGTCGAGACCCACGCCTTGTCCGGCATTCACCTGACGATCCGGGCCGGTGAATATGTCGCCATTTCCGGTCCATCGGGATGCGGCAAGTCAACCCTGTTGTCCATTCTCGGTCTGCTGGATACGCCCAGTGCCGGCAGCTACCAACTCAATGGCCACGGTATCGAACAGCTCAGCCAGAAAGAGCGGGCTGCCATCCGGAATCGCCAGGTCGGTTTCATCTTCCAGGCCTTCAACCTGATCGGCGATCTGAGCGTGGTCGAGAACGTCGAACTGCCGCTGACCTATCGCCGCGGCATGGGCAGGCAGGAGCGCCGCGACCGGGCCCTGGCGGCACTGGAGCGGGTCGACATGGCCCACCGCCTGAACCATTACCCGGCCCAGCTTTCCGGCGGTCAGCAGCAGCGCGTGGCCGTGGCCCGGGCGCTGGTCGGTGAACCGGCCATCCTGCTGGCCGACGAACCTACCGGCAACCTGGACTCGCGCAACGGCGAGCAGGTCATGCTGCTGCTCAACGAGCTGCACGACAA
>REEQ01000146.1 GCA_007695005.1 Wenzhouxiangellaceae bacterium
GTTTTCGGCGCGGAAGGTGGGGCCAAATGTATAAATATTTGACAGCGCGAGAGCTCCCAGCTCGCCTTCTAACTGCCCCGATACCGTGAGGTTGGTTTCCTTGCCGAAAAAGTCGCGGCTGAAGTCTGTCTTGCCTTCCTGGTTGCGCGGTATGTTTTCCATGTCGAGGGTGGTGACCCTGAACATGGCACCTGCGCCTTCGGCATCTGAGCCGGTGATTATGGGCGTGTGCAGATAGTAAAACCCATTGTCGTTGAAAAACTTATGTATGGCAAACGACAGCGCATGGCGTATGCGAAACACTGCCCCGAAGGTATTTGTGCGTGGGCGCAGATGTGCAATTTCGCGCAAAAACTCGAGGGTGTGCCCTTTTTTTTGCAATGGGTACTTCTCAGGGTCAGCCGATCCGTAAAGCACTATTTCGGAGGCCTGGATCTCCACAGTTTGTCCCTTGCCCTGCGAAGCAACCAGCTTGCCGTTTACCGATATACAGGCTCCGGTAGTGATCTTGCGAAGCAACTCATCATCACCAAAAGCCTTCACATCAACAACCACCTGGATGCTGTGGATCAGCGAACCATCATTCAAAGCAATGAAAGCCACGTTTTTGTTGCCACGGCGCGTACGCACCCAACCCTTCACGTTGACTTCTGTGTTCAACAATTGACTGCTGTCGGTTTTCAGCAGATCATAAATCCTTTGTCTTCTCAGTTCCTTCATTGCCAATATTTTTTTATCTGTTTATTTTTGCGTATATTGCTGGTTGTCTGTGTTTTGTGTTTACATCTAAGAGGCTGAATTGAATTCAGAATTTAGATGTCAGATTTCAGAATTCAGATGTCAGATTTCAGATGTCAGATGTCAGATTCCGACTTCCGACCTCCGACCTCCGACCTCCGACCTCCGACTTCCGACTTCCGACCTCCGACCTCCGCCTTCCCCTTTCCGCTAAACTTACCCGTGACCCTGAGCCCGCGAAGCCCCTTGACCACCGAACACCCCACCATCACACTGACTCGCCCTGACGACTGGCACCTGCACGTACGCGACGGAGCGATGCTGGCCTCCGTGCTGCCCGACACTGCGCGCCAGTTCGCCCGCGCCATCATCATGCCCAACCTGAAACCCCCGGTGGCCACGGTGGAACAGGCGCTGGCCTATCGTGATCGCATCCTGGCGGCACTTTCGGCCGGCAGTGATTTCACGCCGCTGATGACGCTGTATCTCACCGAACAGACCACGCCGGAAGAGATCCGCCGGGCCAGTGACTGCGAGCACGTCTACGCGGTCAAGTACTACCCCGCAGGCGCCACCACCAACGCGGCCAGCGGGGTGACTGATCTTAAGCGGGTGATGCACGTGTTCGAGGCCATGCAGGAAGTCCGGCTGCCGCTATTGATGCACGGCGAGGTCACCGACGGTGAGATCGATATCTTCGACCGCGAGGCAGTGTTCATCGACCGCCACCTCAGCGTGCTGGTGAAGCGTTTCCCGAAACTGCCGATGGTGCTGGAGCACATCACCACGGCCGAGGCGGCCAGCTTCGTCGAGAACGGTCCGGCCAACCTGGCGGCCACCATCACTGCTCATCACCTGCTGCTCAACCGCAACGCGCTGTTCGAGGGCGGCCTGCGCCCGCATCACTATTGCCTGCCCATCCTCAAGCGCGAACTCAACCGCCAGGCCCTGGTCCGGGTCGCTACCGGTGGCAACCCGAAGTTCTTTCTCGGCACCGACTCCGCCCCGCACCCGAAAAGCGCCAAGGAATCCGACTGCGGCTGCGCCGGCATGTACACCGCCCGCACCGCGCTGGAGCTTTACGCCGAAGTGTTCGAGGAAGCCGGCGCGCTGGACAAGCTGGAAGCCTTTGCCAGCTTCCACGGCCCGGATTTCTACCGCCTGCCGCGCAACCAGGACAAGGTCAGCCTGAGGCGCGAGGCAATGGATATTCCCGACCAGGTCGATTTTGGCGGCCAGCCAGGCGTGCCCTTCCGCGCTGGTGGCCGCACACGCTGGCGGCAGGTGGCTTAGCCAGCAACGATCAGCGAAGCACCTGCAGAGCACCCGGCAGCAGTTTCACCTCGATCTCTTGCGCGCACCGGGCCAGGACTTCACCGTCGCCGTGAACCATGCAGCCCGACGGGCATTCGATGCGAATGCTGTTGACACGGTCGGCATGCACACGGCGACAGTCCAGATGCCGGCCGGAAAACACGCGCGGGAAGATCGTCAGCAGACGCCACAGGGGCAAGGCATCGGCCCGGGTCAACTCCAGCCAGCCATCATCCAGCGCTGCCTTGGGTGCCAGCATGAAGCCACCGCCGGCCCAGCGGCCGTTGCCCAGGGCGACCAGGAACTGCGGCGCGTCTATGCGCTGATCATCGAAGGCAAGCCGCATCAGGGGTGCTCGATAAACTGGTAGCAGGCCTAAAGCGGCAATGAGGTAGCGCCAGAAGCCCTTGCACCAGCGCGCCCTGGCAGCGCGGTCGGCCACTTCGGCCTCAAAGCCCAGGCCCAGGCTATTGATGAAATGGGTCTCGCTTTCCGTGTCGTCGGCATGCTGAATTCGAACCCGCCCGACATCGCAAGGCATGGCGCGTGCCTGGGCCAGGTGCGCCAGCGCGGCCCCGGAGTCCGTGGGCATGCCCAGCATGCGGGCAAAATCGTTGCCCGAGCCCTGCGGAATCACGCCCAGCACTGCGAAGCCGCCGACCAGTCCCCGAGCGACCTCGCTGACCGTGCCGTCACCGCCCACTGCGATCACGCGCTGATTGTCGAGGCCGCGGCGCGCACGGGCCAGTTCCTCGGCTTCGCCGCTCGTGCTGGTCAGCAGGCACTCGGCATCCGGAAATCGCAACCGAATATCTTCCAGCAGTTGATCCGGCCGTCGGCCACGCCTGCCGCCAGCAGCCGGGTTGACTATGAAGCTGATGCCGGCCACAAACTCGCCGCTTCAGGCGTGCTGGCAGGCTTCAAAGCCCAAGTTCTTCGTAGGCCAGCAGCATGTACATCATTGCGGCCGCCTCGTCAGACATGTCCACCTCCGGAGGAAAGCTTTCCAGCCAACGGTCTATCTCGTCGCCATACTCGCGTACTACCCGCATCAGTTCGGAAAGTTCAGACGGAGAAGCTCGATCCAACGCATCGTCGCGGAAACCACCGTCGGCAAAACCGAACCGCATGGCCATGGGAAGTGCCGGGCGCAGATGTTCAGGGACAGCTGCCGCATCAAGCTGAATTTCTGTGCTTGCCGACTTGTCGCTTTGTCCGCAGCCGCTCAAGCAGACGACCATCAGCAGGCTGATGATCGCAGGAATCAAGACCATGGTGCTTTTCATGCTTGTCTGACCTGGAAGTGAAGGCTGAATCATAGCGAAATGACCGGTCGACGATGCCGCGCCGGCTATTCGACATGCATCCAAGTGCGTTTCGAACTTCGTATTAGCTCAAAGATCCTGAAATTGCACGGACGGAAACAATGCGCCTGATCATTTTGCTGCTTTGTGTTGGCCTGGTGGCCTGCGCCGGGACGCCGGAAGCGCCAGTGCCCGAGCCCGAAGCCCCACCGCCGGTACCTGAAGCCCGGGGCTCAGCACCACTCGCACCGGAGCCGCAGCGTGATCCAGAGCCGAGCGGACCGCGCGCAGAGCCGTTGCAGGCTCGAGAGCTGGAGGTACCCCGGGAGCCTGCACCCACCCGGCCCCTGGTCGAACCGGAAACACCGGAACGATTGCCACCAGAACCAGAAATCATTGAGGATGCGAGACCCGCCGCCGTAGCGCCGACCGGCACGGTGGCGGGCAGCGCCAGTATCGCAGGCAGCATCGAAGTGCTGCGCAATGGACGGCCGCTGCCGTTCGCGGCCACCTTTCTCGGCCAGACCGTGGTCGCCTGGCGCCCCGCTGACGGTGTGGAAACTCCGCCCTTGCCCGAACAGACCATCGTGACCCGGCGCAGCCGCTTCTTTCCGCAGACCATGGCCATCACCTCGGGCACCAGCGTACGCTTCCCGAATATGGACACGATTGAGCACAACGTCTTTTCGCTGACACCCGGCCATCGATTCGATGTCGGGCTGTACGGCCAGGGTCAAGGCCGGACACACCGATTCGACGGCACCGGCACGGTCGAGTTGTTTTGCAACGTGCATCCGAACATGGCAGCCTTCCTGCTGGTGCTGGATACACCGTTTTTTGCCTCTCCCGATGATGAAGGCAACTTCAAACTGGACGGTCTGCCCGCCGGCCCGGGTGAACTGCTGGTGTGGAATTACCGTGCCGACCAGCCCTTGCAGCGCATGACGCTGAGTGCTGACGAGGCGACGGCAAGCGGCGCAGTGGTGGTCGACATCACCCGGCCGACTGTCCCGCAACATACCAACAAGCATGGCGAATCTTATCGACAGAGCAGACGATGATGCGATTTCAGGGGGTTTGCCTGGCCAGCCTGTTGCTGTGCAGTGTCGTCCTTGGCGGGCAGGTCGAGTACTGGCAAGCAGTTCAGCTGCCCGGGCATGGGCAGCAGGCCAGCATTACCGGCATCGGTGAAAACCGGTTTCCGGACGGCGAGCGCGGGCTGTGGATTGGCACCAGTCAAGGCAGCTTTAGACGCATCGCAGGCCGCTGGCGTTCGTGGCCGGAGATCGACGGGAAAAACCCCACGGTGACGGCAATGCAGGTCGCGCCCGATGAAACCGGCCAAACCGCCTGGTGGCTGGGCACGCCCGACGGCCTGTACAGCAGCCGGGACGGCGAGAACTGGACTCACATCAGCCGCAGCGACGTACCGCTGGCCGATGACCGTGTCACCCACCTTCACCTCGACCAGGCTGGCGGTGCCGAACCGGAGCTGTGGATTGGCACTGCCTTGGGCTTGAGCTTGTGGCGCGCTGGCCAGTGGACGCCGGTGACCTCGAGACCTGACGGCTTTCGCGCCGGGCAGGTCCTGGCGATTCGGCGATTTGCTGTCAACCGCGCGCGCCAGCGCTGGGTGGCGACGACCGACGGCTTGAGCCGTCTGGTCGACGGGCAATGGCAAAGAGTGGCCGCCGACTGCCTGCGCGGCCGGCAAATCAAGGCCATGGAAACGACCGATATCGACGGTCGCCTGCATGTTGCCGTGGCCACCTCACAAGGCTTGTACCTGATTGATGCCCAGGCTCCCGATGCCTGCTTTCAACAGCCAGTGCCGGGCACTGAACGGGCGGCGGTACTGGCCCTGGTGCGCGATACATCAGAACGGCTTTATGTGTTCACGGAGAACGGCGTCGAGCGCTGGCACCGCAGTCCGGCAGGCATCGCCGGCTGGGCGGTTTTTGATCAGCTCGATGGTCTCGACGAAAAGCCAGCCTGGAACGGGATCACCTTCCGCGACAGCGAAGGGCTGATCTGGGCCGGAACCGATCGAGGTATTTGGCAGTTGCGCCCCGGGCAAGCGCCGACCGCCTCGCCCGGCGCCGTCACCCTGCTGATCAATGGCGAGGCCAGAGAGCCCGGCACCCACTCGATACCCTGGGTTCAGCGCAGCATCGAAGTCGAGCTGGTGTCGGCCGGCAGGCCACGTTCTCATGCCGTCAGAGCGCGTCTGGCCCGGCAGGGTACTGACACCGAGGACCCCTGGCGTCGTCTTCCCTGGAAATCCCAGCTGGAGGCCGGCCGAGGCGGCCTGCAGCTTGATCTGGAAGTCATGGATGAGTGGGGCCGCCCGCACGGCCCGGTCAGCTACGAGGTCAGACACTCACTGCCCTGGTTGCCCATTGCGCTATCGGCGCTGATCGCGTTGATGATAATCGTGGTGGTGATCATGATCCGCCAGCGCTAACGCGCTATCGTCCCAAGGCCAGCGCGGCGCGCAACAGGAAGCGATCACGCAGGCTCAGGCGCTCGCCGCGAATCAGCATCAGCACGCCATCGGAACTGGTAATGGCACCATGCCGGCTCCCGGCCGGAGCCAGCATGTAGTCGCCGGCGACATAGCGCTCACCCTTGTGCTCAAGGCTGCCTTCGAAGATGTAGCACTCTTCATCATGGGCATGCGGGTGGGCCGGGATGCGTGATCCGGGCGCCATGCGCCACATCGCGGTTTGAACGCCCTCTGCCTTGTCGACATTGAGGAGCTGATACTCGACCCCGGGCAGGATCCGTCGCCAGCGTGCGCCTTGGCCGCGCACCACGGCCATATCCTCGCCCACCGACGACAGCAAGCGCTCGCGCATTCTCGCCTTGCGCCGGCCATCAAGTGGTTCCGGGGCGACCGGGCGGGAAGCGTTGCTCACCGGCTTGCCGGGTCGATGTCGACCAGCACCTGACGCAGCCGGCCAAGGCCGCGACGACAGTGTGATTTGACGGTACCTAGCGGCAATTGCAGCATTTCGGCAATGTCTCTGTGGCTCAAGTCTCGAAAATAGGCCATGCGCAGCACCTGGCTCTGAGCATCGCTCAAGCCTGCAAGCGCCCGCCGAGTGAGGCGGGAAAGCAACGCCTGCTCGGTGGCCTGGTCTGGCCTGGGTTCGTCTTCTTCACTATACGCAATGGTATTGTCTTCTGGATGCAGGGACAGGGCCGCATGCCGCCGGCGCTGGCGCAAGCGATCCAGGCTCTGGCTTCGAACCATGACCCCGATCCAGCTGGCAGCACTACCGCGCTCGGGGTCGAAGCGCTCAGCCTGACGCCAGACCCGGGCAAAGACATCGTTGATCACCTCATCGGCGTCATCCGCATCGCGCAGGATGCCGACAGCAATGGCGTAGGCGTGATCAGCCAGCCGGTCAAACAGCTCGGCCAGCGCCGTCTCATCAGCCCGACAGATTCGCTCGATCAGCTGCTCGCTGGAATCAAGCTGTTCATTTGGCATGATTGCGCCCCGTAAATTTAATCGGCCAATGCAAGTGCATCCCCTTTGCAGTGTCGGTGCGTATATGAAAAGAACCTGTGAACGTTACGTGGAAACCAACATGAATCACAAGCCAGTTTTCCGCATTACCACCGTTTTGTTGCTTCTGTCGCTGGTCCAGTCAGCCCAGGCCACCGGCGGCCGCCTGTTGGCGACCGGCGGTGTGACCCAGTTTGAGGGCGCCGGCGGCGGCGGCCTGACACCCTGGGCGCTGATTACCGGCTACGGCACCGCCGACGAAATCGGTGGCTCGGCCCATTACACCTGGCTGCACACGGATGATTACACCTTGCATTCGATCGGCGCCAAGATAGGATTTTTTGATCGCTTCGAACTTTCCTTGGCACGCCAGCGCCTGCAGGTCGACCAGAACGTGATCGCCGCCACCGGCGGGGCGTTGGTCGGGGCGCTGGAGCCCCTGCTGGGTGACCCCGGCCCGCTCAGCCCATCGGGCACGAACATCGATGTCGATATCTTTGGCGCAAAAGTGCGCCTGTTCGGGGACGCAGTTTACGCTCAGGATTCCTGGCTGCCGCAGGTCTCGCTGGGCGCGCAGTACAAACGCAATCGCGATTTCGGCAGCGGCGTGGCCGTGCCCTACCTGGGCGATGTCGGCGTGCCGGCACTGCTGGGTGCAAAAGACAGCAGCGGCATCGACTACTACCTGAGTGCCACCAAGGTTTTTCTGGGCGTACCGTTCGGCTACAACCTGATTGTCAACGGCACGCTGCGTGCCACCCGGGCCAATGCCTTTGGACTGCTGGGCTTCGGTCGCGAGGTGGTCAATCCGCTCGATGGCGAGCTTTTGGACCGATCCAACAGCTATCGGCTGGAGTACGAGGCATCAGTTGGCCTGTTTGTCCACCCCAACGTGGTCATCGGCGCTGAATATCGCACCCAGTCCAACCGCCTGGCTGACCAGCCGGTGCTGGGCTTGCTGGGTGCCCCGGACCTGGCCAGGGAAGACAATGTCTACGACCTGTTCCTGGCCTGGATTCCGAACAAGAATGTCGCCCTGACAGCAGCCTGGGTCGATCTCGGCAATCTGCCGTTCCAGCCCCGCTCGCGTGCAGCCTACCTGTCGCTGCAGCTTTCCTACTGATCACAGGAGCTTGACCATGCTGACCCGAACTGTCCCCTTGCTGCTTTCGCTGGCCCTGATCGGCTGCGGCACCGTGCCCACCAACGATACCGACGGCCCTGCCGACCTGAAAAACTATGACCGCACCTTGTATGAGCGGCTGAGCACCGAGCGAACCTCTTTGTATGACCGCCTGGGCGGCCGCGCCAGTATTGAGCGCTTCGTCGACGTGGGCGTGGAGCGCGTACTGGTCAATCAGGAAATCGCCTTCCACTTCGACAATACCGATATCGACAATCTGAAATTTCAGCTCACCGAGCAGATCTGCGAGCTGACCGGTGGCCCTTGCCGTTACGAGGGCATGGACATGGAAAGCGCGCACTTCGATCTGGATATTTCGGCCCGCGAGTTCAACGCCCTGGTCGAGGATTTCCAGATCGCCATGCGCCAGACCGGCGTGCCTTACCGGCTGGAAAACCAGGTCATTGCCCTGCTCGCGCCGATGAAGCCGGCCATGCTGCATCGCTAGTGGTCCACGCGGAAAATTAGGTAACACTCAGAGCCACTGTGCCGGTGCGAATCAAGGCGCGTTTCGCCGGGAATGGCGCGCCCTTGCCAAGAAACGCAACG
>REEQ01000147.1 GCA_007695005.1 Wenzhouxiangellaceae bacterium
CGAGGCCAGCAGCAAGCTGAAAACTGCGCCGGCCCACAGCCACGGCCGCCATGATCGGTTATTTGAATCCTTGGGTGAAGATGAATTTTTCGCGTGCATGTTTGCTTCAATCCTCCCGATGAATGAATGAGCCTGTCCAGCCTTCTGGCCCTTACTACGCAGCCAACCCTGGAAAAGTGACATGTCTGGTGGCCAGGCAGCACATCTCAACAACATGATGCGCTGGCGGATTTTTCCTCTGCCGGTTGCCGGGTCCAGGTTTTCGGCGGGGCAAAGGCGTGTTCAAGTCGCTGCACGAAGCCGACCGGTTATCAAGGTGCGTCGAGGTGACCGACGATGAGTCGCCCCTAAAAGCCGCAGGCAGATATACCCCGGGCTGCAATGTCGAGACGTCAAGGCACAGGTCCGAAAACGGGATGTTTGCGCTCCCGTTTCGGCCTATGCTTGAGGGCATGAAAAACTTCGCCGACGACTGGAGCAGCGAGCAGCTTTATCAGGCCCTGGCCAGCCGCGACGCGCGCTTTGACGGCAAGTTCTTTGTCGGTGTCTCGTCCACCGGAATTTACTGCCGGCCGGTCTGCAGGGTGCGCCTGCCACAGCTGAAAAACTGCAGCTTCTTTGCCACCGCGGCTCAGGCCGAGGCCGCGGACTTCCGTCCCTGCCTGCGCTGCCGTCCGGAGCAGGCGCCTGGCTGGTCGACCACCGATGCAGTCGACACGCTGGCCGAGCAAGCCGCGCGCCTGATCGACCGGGGCGATACCGACCAGTTGACCGAGCTTGCCGAGCGGCTTGGGACCAGCGACCGTCACCTGCGGCGCCTGTTCAAGCGCCGCTTTGGCGTCACGCCGGGGCAGTACCTGCGCACCCGGCGCCTGCTGCTGGCGAAGGCCTTGCTGACTGATACCCGGCTGCCGGTCCTGCAGGTAGCCGAGCTGGCCGGGTTTGGAAGTGCCAGCCGCTTTCATGAACAATTCCGGTCCCGGTACCGGCTCTCTCCGGGACAGCTGCGTCGGCGGGCGATCAGCGGGAAGGCCGGGGGCAAGGATGTCGGCCTGCGTTTTCGTCTCGGCTACCGGCCACCGTTTGACTGGGACGGCCTGCTGGACTACTTCGGCGGGCGCAGCCTGGAAGGTGTCGAGGCGGTCATTGAGCAAAGCTACTGTCGGGCGGTCGCGCTGAGCGACCCGCAAGGCCGGCTGCACGAAGGCTGGATGCGGCTGCGACCCGCCTTGTCCGGTCATGCGATTGAACTGAGCTTGTCAGACAGCCTGGCGGCGGTGATTCCCCAGTGTCTGGCCAGAGTGCGCGCCCTGTTTGACCTCGACGCTGATCCTGATCGAATCAATCAGAGTCTGGGGTCGCTGGCATCTGGCCGGCCGGGTTTGCGCGTTCCCGGTGCCTGGGATGGCTTCGAGCTGGCCTGTCGAGCCGTGCTTGGTCAGCTCGTCAGCGTGCGTGCGGCAAGCACCCTGGCCGGGCGTGTGGCGGTGCTGGCCGATCGTTCAGTCGCCACCCCATGGCCTGAAGTCCATCGACGTTTTCCTCTGCCTGAAGAGTTTCTTGCGCTTGGTGAAACCGCATTGGGTGAAAGCGGCATCAACCGGCGCAGCGCTGCCGCCCTGGCAACCATAGCGAAGGCCGTTGTCGACAATATCCTTGATCTTGCGCCGGGTGCTGATCCGAAAGCCGCGCGTGAGGGCCTGCTGTCAATACACGGCATCGGTGACTGGACTTTTCAATACATCGCCCTGCGTGCCTTGCGCTGGCCGGATGCCTTTCCAGCCGGAGATCTGGGGGTGAAAAAGGCATTGGGCATGATCAAACCGGCCGAGGCCGAGCAAATCGCGGAACGCTGGCGCCCCTGGCGCGGCTACGCGGTCTTTCATTTGTGGAGAAGCCTGGTATGAACTGCATTGAATTCGACACTCCGCTGGGTGCCATGCTGGCAGCCGATCGCGGCGATGGCCTGGCCGGGTGCTGGTTCATCGGCCAGCGCCACTTTCCGGCCGAGGCCGGGCAGTGGCACCGCAGCCAAACCCCGACCCTGGCCGCAGTCAGGGAACAATTGGACGCCTATTTTGCCAGTCGCCTGACCGACTTTGACCTGCCGCTGGCGGCGCTCGGCAGTGCTTTCCAGCAGTCAGTCTGGCAGCAGTTGCGGAGTATTCCCTACGGCCAGCGATCCAGTTACGGCCAGATCGCCAGCGCTCTGGGCAAGCCAGCGGCCAGCCGCGCAGTCGGCACGGCCGTTGGCCGCAACCCCTGGAGCATCATCGTCCCCTGCCACAGAGTGCTGGGTAGCTGCGGCCAGTTGACCGGTTATGCCGGCGGGCTGGCTCGCAAGCGCGGCTTGCTGGCGCTTGAGGCCGATCCTCACAGTCAATAGTCAGCAACCCATTCAGAATGACGCCTTGTTCGCCAATCCAGGATCCGCCCGATGTTTGGTTTTCTCAAGTCCGACCCGGTCAAGAAGCTGCGCAAGCAATACGACGCCAAGCTCACCCAGGCTCAGCAAGCTCAGCGCAACGGTGACATCAAAGGCTTTGCCGAGCTGTCTGCCGAGGCCGATGCAATCTGGCAGCAGCTTCAGCCCCTGGAACAAGCGCAGCGCCAAGGCTGAGCTCGACGCAGGTCTAAGGACTGTCAGGGTTCGTCCCGAACGTGACGCCCGCCATCCCAGCCGCCCCGGGATAGCAGCTTGTCGCCGAGCTCGCGCGGGGCAGGCTCGAGATCGGTGGCCATGGAGTCATTCCAGCGGTTGAGGAAACCGTACAGGCAGATCGCGGCCAGCAGCTCGACGATCTGCTCGTCGGTCCAGTGCGCGCGCAAGCGCTCCATCAGCGGCTCGTCGACTTCGTTCGGCACAGCGCCCGCCGCCAGGGCGAAATCCAGCGCCACCCGCTCCGCCTCGCTGTAGTGCTCGCTACTTCGATAGTCCCAAACGGCCGCGACCTTTTCCTCGGTCACGCCGCTGATGCCTGCTGCAATCAGCGAGTGCGCCTGGCAGTACTGGCATCCGGCGGCGCGGCTGGCGAAGTGCGCAAGCATCCGCTTGAATCCGGGGTCGACGCTGCCCTCGGGATCCATCACCGCCGCCGTCAGCTGGCCAAAGGCGCGCACGATTGCCGGCCGCCGCTGCATGGTCAGCAGACTGTTGGGAACAAAGCCCAGGATTTGCTCGAAATGCCGAAAGGTATCGGCCAGTTCAGGCGTGGCTGATGCCGGGAGTGGTGGGATATGGGCCATTGGCTATAGAATGCGTTGATGTGAGCTCACATTACAGCATGAGATCAAGTCAAGAGACCGGCGGACAGTGAAATCTGGCTCAAGTGCCGAAACCTTCATCCGCATCGGGAATTCGATGGGTCAGGATCTTTCAGGCAGTTCAGTGATATGCCGGATCATTCCCTGGTTGATGCCGGGTCTTGCGCTCGCCATTTCGCCGTCTGTCGTTTCGCAGGACAGGCTTCACCCTGGCCCGGCTTTCGCGGGCCTGGTGGAGTACAACGCTGCACTGACTCAAGTTTTTGCTGAAGCTTACCGGCCCGAGGCGAAAGCCCGTGTGCTTGTCAGCCGGCACGGCCGTGAACGTGTCACGGGCATCGAGCAGCTTGATGGTGCTTACTTCATTTTCAAGATCATCGCCAAATCAAACGTTTGGGCGGACGGGCGCCAGATTACTTTCCGATATGACGCGGAGGGAAATCGCCTGCCGGGTCACTCAGGCCGAATGGATTTCTCGAGAATCAATACCGAGCTTGAAGCCACACGCAGAGTAGAAATTGATCCGGCATTGGCGGTGCTGCTGATCAGATTGTGGCGAGCCATGATCATGAACAGCCGTTATCCGGCGCCCGCCGGCGATGTGGCAGCCGTTACCACAGGCGCAGGCCATCGCTACACCTATTCCATGCCCATCCAGGGGGTGGGCAATGTGTATGCCCACATCACGGATCCTTCAGGGCAAACAAACGCACAGTTCTTGACGGCGATATCCAATCTGATGGCCAGATTGTCGCTGTCTGAATCAGGGTCTGAGCGCGAGCGGATGCGCGCAGAACTGTGGAGCAGGGCCAGGCTTCTTGACGAGAGACTGTTCCGCTCGCTGGCAGCGGACAGGGAGACCTCGTTTGACGCCTACTGTGAACAGCTGCGAGAGCGTGGCCGGGAAGACGCATGTCGGTCAGAGCGATGAGAGGTCCAGGCACGCCAGGGCTCGGATCGCCTTGCCTTGTCTCGTCCGAGCCAATCGCGTGGTGATGATGCAGGGCAAGGAGCCCGGCCTCAAGGAAATGTGGCGCTGGTTTCGACAGGACTGAATCTGGAGCCAGGCAGCGGCAGGCTGAAGACGGGGTGTTCGGATACTCGATGCAGCTCGACATGGATGCTTGCTGACTCCAGGTCCAGGTGTAATGGACGAGTCTCTGATTGCAGCTCAGCGGGCAGGCTGGCAAAAGTGTCGCCATACTCAATGTCCTGACCGTGCTGCTGCAGCCAGATCAAGGCAGCCAGGGCACGCCGGTAGGCGCCGTAGTCAAGATGACTAACGTGATAAGCGCTCGGTGCGGTCAGGGTCAGGTCTGTCAGCAGGCAACCGGCCCAGTTGCCCAGACAGCGGAAGCTGATCAAGGGTTTCGGCTCCAGCAGATCGGGACCGGGTTCATCCGCGATGGCGGCGCTTTTCAGGCGCTCGCCGCACCATTGGGCGTAGTGCGGTGCGACTCGGGCCACGGATGCATCGGCACTAAAAAACAGGGAGTGCATGCGATTGCGCCAGCGTATTGACAGAGTGTCGGCGCTCGGGTCGTTGTGGAAATCCGGGTTTTGCATGGTGGCCTTGACGAATTGAAATTCGCCACGCATGGGCAGACAAATGCTCAACTCATCAATCTCTGCCGTTTGGGCGAGGCGCAGACATGCTTCGGGTACGGGGTGGCCAAGGGGCAGTTCGGCCAGCATGTCGGCCAGCAGTGGGGCAAAGCTGCGGCTCTCGAAGGCCTGGCCAATCATCCGCATCAGCAAGGTGTCGGAATGCGCCCCCAGGCGTCGCCAGGTCTGCAGGTCCCGGCAGCTGCCTTCAAGCGCCTGGTCGATATCGCCATCAACAAAGTTAAGCGCATGCAGCGTCTTGGTGTAGAGGTTGACCTGCAAGGCTGGAGTTGGAAACAGCAGTTCGGGCGGAAACAGATTCTGCACGTAGTCATGGTCGGCCAGTGACGCGATACGGTCCAGCAAAGTTGAGTGGCGCAACACCAGCTGGCGGATCCGATCAGGATCCGTGCGGACCTGGTCGAGGCAGCTGCCGGCGCTGGATTGGCAGAATAGTTGACGATCCTCTTCGTCGGGGCGCAGTTCGCGATAGCGGGTGGCTGCCTTTGACACGATGGGATCGGCGTTGCCTTCAGCCCATGGCCTGGCATGATGGCGCCGGTGAGCATCGATGTCTGCTGCCATGACTGCATCGCCCTCCTCGGCGGGAACGTCATAAAGCATCAGCCAAAGCGTGGAAAACGCGTTTGCGCCCTCGAATGTTGGCGGGCTGGACAGCAATGTCAGCGCTTCACGTTCGGTATCGGTGGGCGGCAGGGCCCGCGATGCCAGCCACAGCCCGCTCATGATTACCACCAGCCCGATCAGACCATATGCCAACTTTCGCATGGGTGAACCCTCCTGCAATGCTCATTGACGGCTGCGACTTGCCCCTGCAAGCCATCGCCAAATCAGAATATAGCACATGTTGGCTTGATGCTTTGGCTGGCTAAAGTTTGGCGGTTCCTCAGTTCTCGAATCGGCTGTGGAAAATCCTGTCCTGCAGCGCCAGGTTGCTCAGCAGCACCCGGGTGGCGGTAGTTACCACACCATCGCTGGTCCAGTCCGGCGGCAGCTGCAGGTCGATGTCGGGCATTTGCAGGATGTCGACTTCGCCGCCTGCGACATCGATCAGGACATGATCCAGGCCTGCTGCTGGAATATCGCTTTCCTCGATCAGCACCTGGATGGTCAGCGAGCCGCCGGCAAGAATCAGATCGTTGCCGATGACTTCATATTAATCGCCCGGCCGAGCGTGGCTGCTGCTGATCAGCCTGCTGTTGCTGCCGGTCTGGGCTCAGGGCACCGATCCCATCTTCAGTGATCGATTTCAGCTACGGCCCGTGCTGCCCGCCCAGCGACCCCGGCACGCCCGAAGGCTTCCCCGGCGCCTCGGTGTTGTTCTGCTACCAGCTGGTCAATCAGGGCCAGGTTGATCTGACCGGGGTCCGGGTGATTGATCCCGGCTTCGGCCTGATGGCGGATCTGGACGTCCAGCTGGCGCCGGGCGCGGGAATGGTGTTCGCGGATGCCAATGGCCGTCGCCCGCTGTCTGAGCCACTGCGCGGGTTTCCCGGCTTTTTCGTCACCGACGGCAATCGACAGGGTTTTCGCAGGACCGCTCACCAGGTCGCCTTTTCCCCGCACCTGACCTTCTATCGCCTGATGGCCGCCAGCGAGGACGACTGTCAGCCTGGCCTGTACGGACCGTTTCCGCCGCCGCCCACCAGCGGCTACCGTTTGCGAACAGTAACCCCCGGCGCCAGTGTGGTCCATTGCCTGAGCATGTACAACGCCAGTACCACCGGCGGTACGGTTGGATTCCCCAGCCTGCGCGAGCACGATATCAGCGATTCGCTGCTCGGTGTGCTGGCTGACAGCGAGAACATCGAGCTCAGTGCCTTTCCGCACCGCTTCTGGACGCTGCGTTACATTGCCAGCGCACCGGCAATTGATGCCGAGTACAGCACCAGCTGGTCAACACAGGCCGACTGGCTGCATCAAGACGAGCCGGCCAGCATTGCCCTCGATGTTGTCGACACTGCCGCCTTGCGGGTGGTGAACAATCCGGCCTGCGAGGGGATTGTCGAGCACACCAGTTCGGCCTACGATGCGCTGCTCGGCATTGCCGTGGCCAGCGGAATTCGCCTCGATTTCCAGGTGGAGGCTGAGCCGGCGCTCAGCGGCCAGTCCAGTCAGATCACCGCCATCGGGTTCATTTCCAATTTGCAGCCGGAGCAGGCCTTTGGCCCACGCGACGATACTCGCATTCTGCTGCCGCTGCCGGAAGGCATCGATCTGGCCAGCCTGTCGATAAGCGGAAGCATCAGCGGTGGCGTGCCGCTGCAGGTAAGCATCGATGCCGAGCAGCGCATGGCCCGGCTGAGCACTGGCCCCGTGCCCGGCATTCCGGCAACGGTGTTCCTGTCGATCCTGGTCACACCAGACGGCTCGGCGCCGACCCTGATCTGGCCAGCGCCCAGCCTGAACATGGTCATTCTCGACTCAGGAGGGGCTGAAATCACCCGCGTCCTGCAGCCCGAAACCGGCGCGCCACCGGTGCTGACCCAGCCGCTATGCAGCCCATGAGAACAGATGCAGCCGCCAGAGCGGGGCCTTGCGGGACGGCGAGCGCTGCTGGTCACGGCTCGAAGCGATCTCTGAATAGGCCGTCGTTGCCAAACTCGTATGGGCCCAGATCGACCACGCCGTCGATAATCCGTGCCCAGCCGTCCAGGTCCGTGCCAACCCCGGCAATGTAGGCGTTGTTGCCGCGATTGATGAGCGGCGAAGCCGTGCCTTGACGAAAGTAACCGTTGGGATTCGGTGTGCTGCCCGGGCTGATGGCTTCGGTGAAGCCGGGATTCTGCGGCAGGACGTTGCCGCCCAGATCTGCTCCACAGTCGGCGTTCCAGCCGCCGCCGGAACCGCCGCAGCCCTGGATCAGGCTGTGAGACACCGTTGTCGAGGTCAAGGCACTGTTGAAGATGGAAGCACCTGCCGTGCCGATGCCGCTGTTGTCCTGGTTGTTCCAGAAGACGCTGTTGCGAATCACCGGGGTTGCACCGCTGGACTGGCTGTGCAGGCCGCCGCCCTCGCCGATCGCCCGGTTGGCGCTGAAGACGACGTTGGTCAGCTGAAGCTGTCCTGCAACATTGGCAATGGCGCCGCCCAGGTTGGCGGCCAGATTGCCGGTCACGGCGACGTTGGTCAGGCTCAAGGTGTTGCCGGCACCGCTGGTGTAGATTGCGCCGCCGCGTCCGGCTTCGTTGCCGCGCAGCAGGGTATTACGGAGAGTCAGAGCCCCGCTGAAATTGTTTATTGCACCACCGTTTCCGCATGATCCGTCGATCTGGCAGCCCTGGTTGCTGCGAATATCGCTGTTCAGGACGGTGACCGTGCCTGAGCTGTTGTAGATCGCGCCGCCATCGGAGCGGGCCCGGTTGGCAGTCAGGATGACATCCTCAAGCTCCAGTTGCCCACCATCCAGGTAGATGCCGCCGCCGCGTCGACTGATGCTGCTGGAGCCATCGGCAAAGCCGTGGCGAATGGTCAGATGGCGCAGCAGCAGTTGCTGGCCAGAGTTGACGAAGATGACGCGCTGGACGACTGCGCCGGGGCTGGCCGCAGCCTGGATGATGGTTTCATCACTAG
>REEQ01000155.1 GCA_007695005.1 Wenzhouxiangellaceae bacterium
TAGCCGTGACGTTCTTCAAAAGCCTGCTGCTCGCTTTCGCGCGGCATCCGGCTCATGGGACCGAAATTGGCCGTGCCCTCCGCCATCGCCGGCGGCGCGGTTGAAGTGCCGGCACCCTGAATCTGGATGTTGACGTTGGGATAGAAGCTCTGGAACTCTTCGGCCCACAGGGTCATGAGGTTGTTCAGGGTGTCGGAGCCGATCGACGACAGGTTGCCGGAAATGCCGGAGACCGGCGTGTACTCAGGCAGGTCTGGATCAACCTCAACCTGGGCAACAGCCGAAGCGGCAGCGAGTGCGGTGCTGATGGCACCAGCGCAGAGCAATTTCTTGATCATGGTGTTTCTCCAGTAAGTTAGGAACAAAGTCCTTTAGTAAAGCTTAGTTTCCAGACATGACAGGGGGATTTAAGCAGCTCAGAAGTCAAATCGCATGCCGAGCGAAAAGCCTGAGGCGGTGTCACCTGCGCTACCGGCGCGGTTGGTGGTACGGGCCTGGGCCCAGGGCGTCAGAGCGACGTTGTCGTCATTGGCGACCATGGCAAAGTTGCCGTAGAAGCGCAGCTGGCGACCAGCACGGTACTCAAGACCAACGGCCAGCATGTCCGAGTCACTATCGGCCGGATCGGCTGAGCGACGCAGCCAGTGACCCTTGACCGACATCTTCTCGGTGAACGACCAGGACGCACCAACGCCGAAGACATCACTATCGAAGGTATCGTTGTCATGATCGATGGTCTGGTAAAAGCCGACCAGGGTGACATCCGAGATCTTGTAGGAGGCGGCCAGACGGAACGCATCGCGACCGCCCTGGCTGCGATTTTCATCATAGCTTTCGTAGGCACCGGCAATCTCGAAATCACCCACACCATAAGTGACCGAGAAGCTCCAGGCATTGTCATCGCCATCAGCGCTGGGGTCAGTGCCTTCGTGCAGGGAGTAGGCCAGGTTGAACTGCAGGCCATTGAAGTCCGGGGTCTGGTAGTGGACCGTGTTCGGGGTGCGCTCGTCAAAGCGTCCAGCACCGGCGCGGGTCAGGTTACGCATGTCGCCGAGCTGGTCACCGAACAGGTTGGCCGGACCACGGGCGCGCTTGAACGGCGTGTCGAACTTGCCCAGGCGCACCATGCCGAACCCACCGCGAACGCCGGCAAAGGTATCGCGGCTGGCCCAGTTCGAGCCCTGGTTGCTGTAGTCGATTTCCTGTTCGATCTGCATGATCGCGGTAATGCCGTCGAATTCACGGCTGGCGCGGAAACCCAGACGCGAAGAGTTACTGGACATGGCGACTTCGGAAAAGTCGGCGCCATCGTCAAGCAGGTCGACTGAGATGTTTGCGCGACCGTAGATCTGCACGTCGGCCATGGCGACCGCCGGCAGGGCGGCCAGAATGGCCAAGGGGAGCAACGCTTTCTTCATGACAAAATTCCTTGAGAGAGTTGACTGGCAATCTTTTTGTGGGCTCCGGCACACGGCCGTGAATGGCCCGTTGCCGCCTTAAGTCTTGCGACGAGCGCAAAGATAGGCCTGCCCAATGTCAACTCGATGACGCGATTGTTGCGGTTGCGTTACGGAGCAAGAATGGAGCTGTCGGCAGACAGCAAGGCGTTATAGAAGGCACGCTGTTGCGGGAATACGCAGCGAAACACGCTGCCCTCGCCCGGGGTGGACTCAACTTCGAGGCGGGCGTTGTGGCGTTGCAGAACATGCTTGACGATGGCCAGACCAAGTCCGGTACCACCCTTGTAGCGGCTGTGCGAACTGTTGACCCGGTAGAAGCGTTGGGTAATGAAAGGCAGATGCTTTTCATCAATGCCGATACCGGTATCGCTGACTTCGAAAGCCAGCTCTCCGCCCGGCCGGGCAAACCAGCGAATACGGATTCTGCCGCCATTGGCGGTGTAGCGCATGGCATTGACCACCAGATTGGAAAAGGCGCTGTGCAATTCGCTGTCATTGCCCTTCAGGCCAGCCCCACTCAAGACCTCCAGGCTGATTTCGTGGCGAGAAGCGTCTTCGGCCCGCGCGTTGCGCGCGATCCGATCCAGCAAGGCGGGTACATCGACCTCATCTTCCAGACTGGCATCACCTTCCTCGGTCTCCAATCGGGACAGCTCGAGCAGATCATTCACCAGCGTGCTCATGCGCTGGCATTGGGCCTGCATGTCTTCCAGCGGCTCCCGCCACTGAGATCCCAGGGCAGACTCTTCGGCCAGCGCTTCCAGGTAGCCGGACAGCACGGTCAGCGGCGAGCGCAGCTCGTGGGAGGCATTGGCCACGAAGTCGCGCCGCATCGCCTGCAGGCGCTGCATTCGGGTCACATCACGGACCAGCAGCAGGTACTGCTCGGCACCGTAGGGAATCAAGCGCACGGCCAGGGTGCGGCTGTCATCGATCGGCGAGGGCACGTTGACCGGTTGATTGAATTCGCGCGCATCAAGATAAATCTTGAAACGCGGCGAACGCAGCAGGCTGGCAATTGGCTGGCCCAGATCGCGATTGCTGGACAGCCGCAGGGTTTCGCGGGCGGCGTCATTGAACCAGATGATGCGAAATTCGCTGTTGAGCACCAGGGTGCCGTCGGGCATCGCTGCCGTCGACTCGCGAAACTCCCTGATCACCCTGGCCAACCGCTTCTTGCGCTTGTAATAGCGACGCTGCAGGCGATAGTAGTGCTCGAAAACATCGCCCCATATGCCCCAGGACTCGGGCGGATTGCGCACCCGGCCAACCCTCAGCCAGCGCTCGAGGCGATAGAGCTGGAGCAGATGACGACAGCTGAAAGCGACCAGGGCCGCGAACATGAACCAGCCGAAGTAACCAAAGAACGCCCCCAGCAGCAGCGCTGCCAACACCAGGCCGCCCAGCACCAACAGTTCACTGAGCCAGGCCTGCCGCATCAGCTCAAGCCTGTGGCCGAGAACCGATAACCGGCACCACGCACGGTCTGAACATACTTGTCATAGCCATGCCCGGCCAGCGCCTTGCGCAGTCGCAGGATATGAACATCGACGGTGCGCTCTTCGACATAGACGCCGCCACCCCAGATATGGTCAAGCAACTGAGCCCGAGAGTAGACTCGATCCTGGTGGGTCATGAAAAACTTCAGCATGCGGAACTCGGTCGGCCCGAGTTCGACCGGATGGCCATCGGCCAGCACGCGATGGCTGGCGACATTGAGCACCAGACCGTCAGCGCTGACCTCGTCGTCGACGCCGCCGGGAAGCGAACGGCGCAGCACGGCGTTGATTCTGGCAATCATCTCGCGCGAGGCAAAAGGCTTGGTGATGTAATCATCGACGCCGCTGTCGAAGCCACGCACCTTGTCATCTTCCAGACTGCGAGCGGTCAGCATGATGATCGGGATATCGCGGGTCAGCTCGTCACGGCGCAGGGAACGGGCAAACTCCGGGCCGGACTGGTCCGGCAACATCCAGTCAAGCAGGATCAGGTCGGGGCGCTGGTCGGCCACCGCAACGCGAGCCGTTCGACAATCACCAGCCTCTATGCCCTCGAAACCGGCGCGTTCCAGATTGAAAATAATCATGCGACGAATGCCTTCGTCGTCCTCAACCACCAATATTCTCTGCGCGCTCATCGAATCCCAGCCATTTGGAGTGGCCGTATTGCATCAAGCGATTATGACAGAGCGATGAAGCCAGAGTGACAGCAGGATCAAACAATGACAGTTCAGCAATAGTTTGCGCGTGCCTGTTCCAGACTTTCTACCACCGCCTGGCGAAGGGACTCAGGCTCCAGCACTTCCACATCCGGGCCGTAACTGAGGATATCCATCAGCAGCTCGCGCTGATGCCCATAGGGCACGGTCAGTTCCCAGCGGCCATCTTCGCGCCAGCTTGACTGCTGGCTGGGGTGCCAGACCTCATCGGCTGCCCAGCGCGCAGCTTCCGCGCTGAACAGCAGGCGAGCCTGGTGCCGGGCCGGCCCGGAAAAGATCCCGAATGCTTCGTCAAAATGACGACTGATGTCTGCCAGCGGCAAGTCTTCGGCGACCTGCTCGGTCAGGGCCAGCCCCCGGATCCGCTCCAGGGCAAAGCTGCGAAAGTCATCGGCGACATGGCACCAGGCGGCCAGGTACCAGCGATCACGATAATTGACCAGGCGCTGCGGCGAGACAGTCCGTTCACTGATATCGTCGCGCCGCCGACCGTGATAGGTGATCCTCAGCCTACGGCGCTGAAACAGCGCTTTCAAGGCATTTTCAAACAATTCGGCGGGCACCGGGCGGCCGGCATCATGACGAATCTGAATGCGTTCGGGCTGTGCCGCAAGGTCCAGGCCCTGCCGCCCAAGCAGCTGGTTGATGCGTTGCTGAACACCATCGAGCTCTTCTTCAAGCAGTCCGGGCTGGACATTGCCGAGCACGTGCCGGGCGGTCAGCAAGGCCTGCAGTTCCTCGGGGCTGATCCAGAAACCGGGCAGCTCGAAATTGCCGACCAGACTGCGATCATAGAAATAACCGCGACCGTCTGGATCCTGCTCTATGGGCGCACCAAGATTGTCGCGCAGTTCGGCAATCAGCCGGTACAGGGTGGCCTGGCTGCAGCCCAGCTCATCCATCAGGCGCTGGCGATCAATCGGGGTGCGCCGCTGGCGCAGGATGTCATGCAGGTGATACAGGCGCTCGCGCCGGGACATTTTATTGCCGACGACAGCTGCTGCATGTGCCGTAGATTTCCAGCACCTGGCGGCTTGGCTTGAACTGATTGCGCTCTGCGATCGCCGCCAGGCCCTTCTGCAGCGAGGGTTCGTGAATCTCGATGACGGTCTGGCAGCGTTCGCAGATCAGAAACTGCCCCTGATGCATGTGGCTGGGGTGGAAGCAGCTGACGAAAGCGTTCAGTGACTCCAGCCGATGGATGAAGTGGTTCGCGAGCAGAAAATCCAGCGCCCGGTAAATCGTTGGCGGGGCCGCTTTGGGCTGTTCGCTCTTGAGCTGATCAAGCAGATCGTAAGCCTTGACCGGCCCGTCGGCGGCAATCACCATCTCGAGCACGCGCCGGCGAGTCGGCGTCAGCCGCAGGCCGCGCTCGCGGCACTGACTCTCGACTTCACGGACTACATCTGCAGACTGTTCCATAGCGTTAGTTTACACCTTACAAGCCGAGAACCCGCTCTGAACCGGGGGGCGCCAACCTCCTGACTTCGGTGCTTTCGGTGGTTCCAGGATTTTTCGGGTTTGTTTCGCCTGCGACACTAACGCGCGGCAATCCACGCCAGGGCCTGGTCGATCCGGGCCAAACTCCGTTCCCGGCCGATCAGCCAAAGGGTCTGATTGATGGCCGGCGACTGACCATGGCCCATCAGGGCAACCCGCAGCGGCATGCCGATCTTGCCAAAACCGATGTCAAGCTCGTCAGCAGTGGCTTGAATGGCCGCCTGCAGCGCATCGGGCTGCCAATCTTGCAAGGCAGCCAGGTGCTCGCGCAGGGCCGCCAGCGGTTCGGCTGCAACCGGGCGCAGGTGTTTCTTCGCCGCGCCAGCCTCGAAGGACTCGAAGTCCTGGTAGAAGGGACGGCTTTGTTCTACCAGCTCGACCAGGGTCGAAACCCGGTCGGCCTGGACGGCGAGCAGGTCCGCCAGCGCCGGTCCATGCACCGCATCGAGGCCGGCCCGTCCCATGTGCCAGGCCAGTTCCGCCAGCACCTGCTCAGGATTGCCCTCACGCAGGTAGTGCTGGTTCAGCCAGTTCAGCTTTTCGGTATCGAATCGCGAGGCCTTGCGATTGACGTCCTCGATCCGGAACAAGGCGACCAGCTCATCGCGCGAAAAGACTTCGCGATCGCCATGCGACCAGCCCAGACGGGCGAGGTAGTTGATCAGCGCATCAGGCAGGTATCCCTGCTCGCGCCAGGCCAGCACGCCAACCGCGCCATGGCGCTTGGACAGGCGCTGACCGTCGTCGCCGAGGATCATGGGGACGTGGGCAAACTCCGGCGGCTCGGCACCAAGCGCCCGGTAGATGTTGATCTGACGCGGCGTGTTGTTGATGTGGTCGTCGCCGCGAATGACCAGGTTGATGTCCATGTCGATATCGTCGACCACAACGGCAAAGTTGTAGGTCGGGGTGCCATCGGCACGCATGATCACCAGGTCATCCAGCTCGCTGTTGGCAATCTCGATCCGTCCGCGCACCCGGTCTTCGAACACGACGCTGCCCTGATCAGGGTTGCGGAAACGAATCACCGGCTCGATATCGGACGGAGCCTCGGACAGATTGCGACAATGGCCGTCATAACGCGGCTTTTCACCGGCCGCCATGGCCTGCTCGCGCAACTGGTCCAGTCGCTCGCGCGAACAATAGCAACGATAAGCCTTGCCCTCGGCCAGCAGCCGCGCCGCCAGCTCGCGATAGCGATCCATGCGCTCGGTCTGGTAGTAGGGCCCTTCGTCGGCATCCAGCTCAAGCCAGGCCATGCCGTCAATGATGGCCTGAACCGACTCGGCCGTGGAGCGCTCGCGATCGGTGTCTTCGATGCGCAGCACGAACTGACCCTGCGTTGCACGTGCGGCAAGCCAGCAAAACAAGGCCGTTCTGGCGCCGCCAATATGCAGAAAGCCGGTCGGCGACGGAGCGAATCGGGTACGGATGGGACGTTCTGGCGCGCTCATGGTCTGATTGCGTGGAAAAAGCCGTTAAGTATATCAGACCTCGCTAGGCTGAGATCAGGGGTCCAATGCGCTATAAAGGCGAGAATGGCAACCGGAATCGGCCGCCGCCGACCGTGGCAACAGGGATCAAGACAGCGCTCAACGTGACAGCATCAGGCCAGCAATTCAGCAGCTCGGAAAGCACCCGTTTCCGCCCGCGGGTGCCGGGCTGGCGTCTGTTGCTGATGGCCGTTGCTTTGCTTCTGTTCGCGCTGTCGGGCAACAGCCCGGTCAGCCAGGTCGAGCGCATTCACGCGCGCGGCAGCCTGGTCATGCTGACCCTCAACGGCGCCTCCACCTATTTCCAGGGGCCCGACGGCGAGACCGGATTCGAATATGAGATGGCCCTGGCCTTCTCCGACCATGTCGGCGTTCCGCTGGAGGTCATCACCCTGCCCACCATCAGCGAGCTGCTCAAGGCGCTGCGCCAGGGCCACGGCGACTTCATCGCAGCCAACCTCTCACGCACGCTCGAGCGCCAGGCTGATCTGCGCTTCGGCCCCGCCTATGATGCGGTCGCGCCGGTGGTGGTCTACCGGCGCGGCAATCGCCGTCCGGGCAGCCTGGAAGACATGAATGATGGCCGCCTGGTCATCGTCAGCGGCACCAGCTATGAGCCGCTGCTGAAGCGCCTGGCACCGGAACTGCAATGGACCGTGGACAGCCAGGCCAGCATCGAGGACCTGCTTGATGCCATCAGCAACGAAGAAATTGACTACACCATCGTTGATTCCAACATTCTTGATCTGAATCGTCGCTTCTTCCCGGCCGTGCGTCCGGCATTCGAGCTGGACGAACCCCAGCACCTGGCCTGGGCGGTACTGCGCGACGACGACGACTCGCTGGTCCAGAAGATGCGGGAATACTTTGCCGCCGCTGAAGACAACGGCTGGCTGGCCGAATTGCGCCAGCGTCATTACGACCATGTCGAAAGCTTCGAACCGGTAGGCACCTTCACCTTCATGCGCCAGATGCGCGAGCGCCTGCCGCCGCTGAGGCCCTACTTTGAAGAAGCGGCGGAACTGACCGATCTGGACTGGCGCCTGCTGGCCGCAGTCGGCTACCAGGAGTCGCACTGGAACCCGGACGCGGTGTCGCGAACCGGGGTGCGCGGCATCATGATGCTGACCCAGCGCACCGCCAACCACCTTGGCGTGGAAGACCGCCTTGACCCGCGCCAGAGCATCGACGGCGGCGCACGCTATCTGCGCAGCATTATCGACCGCCTCCCCGATCGGATCGAAAAACCGGATCGATTGTGGCTGGCGCTGGCCGCCTACAACGTCGGTTTTGGACACCTCGAAGACGCCCGGGTGCTGACCCAACGCCTCGGCGGCGACGCTGACCGCTGGATCGACGTACGCGATCACCTGCCCCTGCTCACCCAGGAACGCTGGCACCGGCAAACCCGCTTCGGCTACGCCCGAGGCCACGAACCCGTCCACTTCGTCGAAAACATCCGCACCTTCTACGACATCCTGATGTGGATGGACGGCCGCGAACACCCCCTGATCGCCCAAACCACCGACGAACGCGACGCATGACGGCATTCCGGGCCGGTGCTTCCGGCCCGCGGCAAACCGCACCACCCCCGCAAAGCTGTGCTGGGCCAACCCGAGGTTCCCGCGCAAGACCGTAGGCCGGGGCTACGCCCCCGGCGGTCCGTGTTGGGGGTGTCTCCATGAATGGCGATGTGTGATGGAAGCCCGGCAAGGGCTCCGATCCGGTTCGGGCACGCGTAGCGGGCGGTGGTGATGGATTTTGGCATGGACCGTCGGCCGTGTAAGGCCGA
>REEQ01000156.1 GCA_007695005.1 Wenzhouxiangellaceae bacterium
ACGGCCGCGTGCTGGCCGGGTTCCTGGTGCCCGAAGCCGACCAGCCACGCTTCGATGACTTTCTGGCCAGTACCGGCTATCCCCACTCGGCGATCAATGACCAGGCCTGTCGGTTGTTCGTGGGCGAGCCGCAGCCGGACCGCGTGCGCTTGGCGGTTGGTTGAGCCGCTCCTGAATGGGCTGAGCTTGATCGACGAGCGGGCAGCGATTGCAGGCCGATGCAACGGACTTTGCCTGGAAAGCGGGGTCAGCGCAGGCTTGCGGTCAATTCGCTGATCTGTTGCTGCAGCTCGAGTAGCTCGGATTCCTCGCCGGTGTTGTTGGCGCCCATCAGGCCGAGCGCTTGGTGCGACCAGTCCAGCGCCGCTGCCCGATTGCCCGCCGCCAGTTCCAGGTCGACGAACTGCCGTTTGGTCTCGAGCACGGCCGGATGCTCGACACCGAGCCGTTCCAGGCGCACGGTCAGCGCTGCCGCCAGCAGGTCGCGCGCCTCGTCGAAGCGTTCCTGGCGCTCGCGCAGCCTCGCCATGTTGGCGCGGAGATCGGCGACCCCGGGATGATCGTCGCCGTAGGCTGCGCGTTTGATCTCCAGGGCTTCCAGCAACAGCGATTCGGCGTGCTCGAGGTCGCCGCGATGGAGCGCGACCCGCGCCAAGGCATTCAGGCTGGCGCCGATGCTGGCGTGGCCCGGCGGCAATCGGGCCTGCCGGATGGCCAGCGCCTCGGTCCAGTAGCGTTCGGCACCGTCCACATCGTCCAGACCCCAGCGAACCCGGCCCATCATGTGCAGCAGCGGAACAATACGCGGATGGTCCTCGCCCAGGGCGCTTCGCCGCAAGCGCAAGGCCTCGGTGTAGATCGCATAGGATTCCTCCAGCCGGCCCAGCGCCATCAGGCTGGCTGCCACGTTGCCCATGCTGGTGGTGGTGTAGGGGTGTTCCGGCCCAAGATCCGGGTCATTGAGGCGAAGCTCCAGCGCGCGTTCGAACTCCTCCAGTGCCTCCTCGATGCGACCCTGGCGCCACAGCGCAGCGCCGAGGTTGTTCCTCGATAGCGCCTCTTCGTAATCACCCATCTCCAGGCGCAGCCGGATCGCCAGGCCCTCACGGTGGGCCGCCTCGGCGCCCTCGTAATCGCCGAGCGCATTCAGCGTTGCCGCCAGGTTGTTGAGAATCGAGGCGCGCCGGGTTTCATCATCTAACGCCACCTCCGCCAGCGCCAATCGATAGTGCTCGGCGGCGTCGTGGTGCGCGCCGTTTTCCGCCAGCGCCAGGCCGAGCGCATTGAGCGCATCGATATGCTCGCCTGCGAACTCCCCGGGATGCGCGGCCAGGATGTCCACGGCGCTTTGTATCAGTTCAACGGCGCGGGTGTTCTCTCCGAGGTTGCGGTAGACATATCCCAGCGTTACCAGCATGTTGGCCTGGAGGTCGGGCGTATCGGCCAGTTCGTGCGTCCGCTCCACGCCCCGTTCGATCAAGTCCATCGCGGTCAGGGTGGCGTGGTCGCTGGCGAAGTGGGGGTCGGCCGCGCGGAAGAGACCGACCAGGTAGTCGCTGATCAGACCGGCCCGGGTGGCCTGTCGAACCGCGCTTTCCGCAGCCGCTTCGGCGCGGGCTGCCTCTATCTCGGCCCGATTCCGCTCGGCCTCCAGCCGCTCGGTATGCACGAACACGGCGGCGGCGACGATCAGCGCCATGGCGAGCGCGGACGGCAGCCCGACCGGATGCCGGCGTACCAGCTTGCCGAACCGGTAGCCCAGGGTGTCTGGTCGGGCCCGGATCGGCAGCCGCGCCCGATGCCGTTCAATGTCCGTAGCCAGCTGTTCGACCGTGGCGTAGCGGCGCTCCGGCGTCTTGCGCAAGGCCACCGCACAAATGACGTCGAGATCGCCCTGCAGTTGCTGGCGCAGGCGCGCGGGTCGCGTACTTCGTCGTTCCGCCAGGACCTCCGCTGCGATCGTCTCGTGGCCGTCTCCCAGGTCCCCCAGGCGGCGTGATGGCGGTAGCGGCGGAGTCTCGAGGATGGCTCGACGCAGGCTTTCGGGTTCATCAAGGGGGCCCTGATAGGGCGAGCGGCCGCAGAGCAGGACATAGAGCAGGGCACCCAGCGCATAGACGTCGCTGGCGGTGGTGACCGCTTGGCCGAGCACTTGCTCGGGGCTGGCCCAGGCCGGCGTCATCGGTCGGCCGCCGAGACCGGTCAGCTCGGTAGGCCGGGCTTCGAGACCATCCTCGTCGAGCAGCTTGGCGATGCCGAAATCCAGCAGCTTGACCTCGCCGGCAGGGGATACCAGGATGTTCGAGGGTTTCAAGTCGCGGTGCACCACCAGGTTGCGGTGCGCGTACTGCACGGCGTCCAGCACCTGCAGGAACAGCCCGAGACGCTGCTCGATGTTCAGGCGCTGATCGTCGCAGTACTGGTCGATCGGGACGCCGTCGACCAGCTCCATCACGAAATAAGGCCAGCCTTCCTCGGTTCGGCCGCCGTCGAGCAGCCGCGCGATGTGCGCGTGGCCGAGGCGGGCCAGCAGCTGGCGCTCGGCCTCGAAGCGCTTCAGCAGCGCATCGTTGCCAGGACGCGGCACCAGCAGCTTGACCGCGACCTGGTGTTCAAACAAGCCGTCATCACGCTGGCCGAGATAGACCACGCTCATGCCGCCGCGGCCCAGCTCGCGGATCAAGCGATACGGACCGGCGCGCTCGGGCGTCGTCGGGCTGGGTTCGCTCCCGGCGCCGATCCGCTGCGCCAGCCGCCGCAGGCTGCGCTCGCCGCGCGCGTGAGCGGCCAGAAGTTCGCGCACGCGACTGCGCAGCTCGGGGTCATCCGTCGCCTGGGCCAGATACTCGTCCCGCGACTCCGGCGGCGAATCCAGGCTGCTCATCAGCAAGGCCTCAACCTCGGGAGCGAGTGCGTCCCCAATTCCTTCCGAACCCGGCCGAGCAGGCATCAGCGCGCATCCTCGCTCAGATACCGGTCCAGCCAGATCTTGGCCATCTCCCAGTCGCGCCGCACGGTGCTCAGGGAGATGCCCAGCGCCTGGCCGGTTTCAGCGGCCGCGAGACCGGCAAAGAACAGGCACTCGAACACGCGCACCTGGCGAGGGTTTCGGGCTTCCAGTGATTCAAGGCCCTGGTTCAGGGCCAGGACGTCGTTGGCCAGGCCCTGATCGTCGTCGACCAACAGGGCCTCGGCTTGTGCCAGGTCAACCTGGTGCGGGTTGCAGCCGCGCTTGACGGCCTTGAGCCGCTTCGCCTCGTCGACGAGGATATGCCGCATCGCCCGCGCCGCAACCGCAAAAAAATGGCTGCGGTCTTCCCACTGGGGATCCGGCAACTGCACCAGCTTGAGATAGGCCTCGTGCACCAGCGCCGTGGCGTTCAGGGTGTCATTGCCGCGCCATTTCTGCCGCTGCTGCGCGGCCAGGGCCCGCAGCTGTGAATACACCGCCTCATACAGACGATCAAGCGCTGCCTGATCGCCGGACTCTGCATCCCTGAGAAGCTGGGTGATCTCCATCGCCACGATATCGCCGCGGGCTCCGCTCGATTGTACACGGGCGGCTTTCCGAGTCCAGCCACTGCAGGCCTGCCGGTCAGGCGCCCCGCGAAGCTGGCCAATGCGCTCTAGGGGTAGTGCCTTAGCCAGTTCTCGACCGCAAGTGCGGGCACGCGCGAAAACTCCTTGACGTTGGCGGTCACCAAGGTCAATTCCGCGCTGAGCGCATGGGCGGCGATCAACAGGTCGTTCGGGCCGATGGGTGTGCCCTGACGGGTGAGGTGATGGCGCAGCTGCCCGCAGCGGCGGTCGGCCGGTGCCTTCAGCGGCAGTACATCAATGGCGGACAGCAGAAGGTCGACCCGGTCAGCCAGGCTAATGGATCCCGATTTCTCGGCGGCGTAGCGGATCTCTGCGGCCACCATGATGCTGGTGCAGACGGTGCTTTCTCCGGCATCCGTGATCCGCTCTGCCATCACCCCCTGCGGATTGCGGACCAGGTCGGACAGGATGTTGGTGTCGAGCAAGTAGGCCGGCGCGCTGCTCACAGCGTCAAGTCATCGGGGGCGGGCAGGTCCTCATCCACGTCAGGGAACGGGTCGTCCAGCGGCGCCAGGGTCGCAAGCAAGGCCATCAGCCGACCTTTGCGGATGGGCTCCACAATCAGCCGATCGCCCTCCTTGCGGATGATCGCTTCATCGCCGTCGAGTTCCAACTCGCGCGGAATACGCAGCGCCTGATTGCGCCCGTTACGGAACAGGCGCACATGACGTTCTGATTCGGCCATTGTTCTATTACGGTCTTGGCATAGGCCTAAGCATATGCCAAATGCCGGAACCGGTCAATGGGCGTGCTGAACCCTTTCGAGAACGGCCGGCCGCTCGCGCAAGCCCGAGCTTTCCTAAGGGCTCCCGGAAGCGTCCACCGGCAGTCCCAGGGCTTCGTAGTCGACGCGGTAGTACCCGTCGCTGCCCCGGTGCACGGCATGCGCATGACGCGGATCGGCCAGCAGGTCCTGGGCCATGGGGCCGGTGAATGTCGTCTGGCCGCCGAGGTAGCGGAAGGAATAGAGCTGGATGCCAGCGGGGGTCTTGTAGAGCGGCACCACACCGGTTTTCAGTCGACGGTCTGAAGCCCCGAACCCGGAAGCGCACCTTGGCTGCTCCTCGAAGCGGTCGGCAAAAATCGGACCCGGATCGAATTCCACACCGCCGTCGGGCTGCAGGCGACCGACACACAGGCGCCGCTGTCCCCCCAGCAAGGAGAAGCGCCCGCCAACCAGAATCTTGCCGTCGCCCTGTCTCGCCAATGCAACCACAGCGGCATCCGTCATCCCCGCATCAAACACGGTGTCCAGGCTGCCATCCGGCAACAAACGGGCAGTATTCAGGCGCGTCTCCCCGTCAACTTCGGCAAACGAACCACCCACCAGCACCTTGCCGTCAGGTTGCACGACCAGTGCGCTCACGGACACCAGTGCGAAGGTGCCGGTATTGATGAAGCTAGGCGCGAAATCAAGATCCAGGCTGCCGTCCGGATGCAGGCGGGCGATTCCTCTGCGTTGCTGGCCTTCCACGGCGTTGAACGTACCGCCAAGCAGGATTTTTCCGTCAGCCTGGACGGCCAGCGCAACAATCGCCCCGTTCGTGGCCGGGGCAAAGTCGGCATCCAGGCTGCCGTCCGGAAGCAGGCGGGCGATGCCCTGGCGCGGCTGCCCTGCCACCTGGGAAAACAGCCCGCCGACCAGCACCTTGCCGTCGGCCTGGACGACCAGGCTCATCACATCGCTGCTTGCACCCGGGTTGAAGCCGGAATCAACAGTCCCGTCCGGATGCAACCGGGCGATGTTCATGCGTGGCTGCCCATCAACCTGGCTGAACCGGCCGCCGAGCAGCACTTTGCCATCCACCTGCAGCTTGACCGCGTTCACCGCGTTGTTCGCCCCCGGATTGAATGCCGCGTCCAGGCTGCCGTCCGGATGGACGCGGGCGATCCGCTGGCGTGCGACGCCCCCGACCTGGGTGAAGCTCCCGCCCAGCACCACGCTGCCGTCGGGCTGCAAGGACAAGGCAGAGACCCGCCCATTGGCGCGCGGATTGAACCCCAAATCAAGGCTGCCGTCGGACTGGACGCGGCCAACGTGGTGTCGTTCCATGCCACCCAACTCGGTGAACTCACCGCCCAGCAACACTTTGCCGTCGGGCTGCAAGGCCAGCGCCTCGACCGTGCGGTTCGCGCCGGGGTCGAAGCCGTCGCCAACGTCTTGCGCCAAGGCCAGCGTGACCACCGCGAACGGCACCAACGCCAGCACGGCCGAACGGCCTGCCTGAACCCGATTCACCGTATGCATACTTCGTTGTCCTGGCTTCGCCGATGCAATGACCCGAAGGCGTTCCGGTTGGAGCGCCTGGATCGGGCCTTGTCTTATACGCGCGAAGGGCGAGGAAACTGGCTCATCACGAGGGTTCTGGCGCGGGGTTTGCGACGGACTGGGGCTGGGGCCAAGATCCCCGTCGGGGGTGTAACCCCGACCTACTGGCGCGGTGCCAGCCGAATGCCCCGCGTAGGTCGGCCTTACACGGCCGACGTCCGATGTTCGAGAACCCCATACCATCCAGTATTTCGCTGACATCGCTGGTTGGACAGGGCGCTAATGACCGGCTCCGTTCGTGTCGTGTTTAGGCATTTGCAGGCAACTCCGAGAGTTCCGGGCCACCTTTGAATCAGGATCGATCCGGCCCGGTTCAGTTGCTCTGCTCGAAAGCGTCGGTGAAGATGGTGTTGGTGTCGATGGGCGCCATGGACCAAAGCTGCCGACCCCGCTGGCCGTCGTCAGCACTGAAATAGATGCGATCCTTGAACAAGGTGAAGCCGCCCGGGGAAGCATGCCCGGTAGGATTGATGATGGTGTGCAGTCGGGTGCCAGAGGTTGTTCCGTCGCTGATCCAGAGTTGGCGATTCACGTCTGCATCCGGTGCACTGAAGTAGAGGCTACCGTCGATTGCCTCAATGTCACTGGGCCCAAATGAACCCGTGGGATCAACAACGGCTACTTCCAGGGTCCCCAGGACAGTGCCGTCGGTTCTCCATAGCTGGAATCCATCGAAGTTGCTGATATTTCTTGCACTGAAGTAGACCTTGTCACCCAGCGAGACCAATGGCCCTGAAGGTCTGATGTCGCTGTCCGGCCAGTCAACTGTCCACAATGGTTTGCGCACAAAACTGATGGCGCCTGGGTAGTAGCGAATAATCGCTGTCTCCCCTAGCAGTGTGTTGTTTCCCAATCCCGCCGAGTATCCAACCGGAACCCAGTCTTCATAAGTATCGGTGATCCGGACCGTTCCAAATGATGTCCCGTCGCTGCGCCAGTAATCAGATCGATAAGCGTTCAATTCGCGCTGTCCTTGAATTAGGATCTGGTTGCTGAAGCCAATGAGGATCTGTGCGGCGAAGGGCCCCGAGTTTTCTTCCGGGTCGGTAAACGTGGTTGTGCCCGCCGTGGTGCCGTCGCTGACCCAAAGGTTTTTCCAGTCTCCCTGGGCCGGGGTATTGGTGAAAAAGAACTTGTTGTTCAAGACAGCGACATTGAGAGGCGCTTGCATGCCCGAACCTCCTGGCCTGGTGTCCTTGACCAGCATGGTCCCTTGTTCGGTGCCGTCGCTCGCCCACAGTTCCTCTCCGTGCTCGCCGTCATTGGCGACAAAGAACACGCGATCCTGAAAAACAAAAAAATATCTCGGGAAAGAGCCACTCTGCCCAGGCCGGATATCCTTGACCATGGTCGTGCCCTCCGGCGTCCCATCACTTCGCCATAGCTCTGCCCCGGTGTCATTGTCAGACCTTGAGAAGAGGATGATGTTGCCAAGTTGCACGATTTCGACGCGCGGCGAAGGAGTCAGCTTGATCGTTCCTTCCACTGTGCCATCGGTACGCCAAAGCCAAGTCGCGGAGCCATCGTGTGCCAAGAAGAACAGATAGTCCCCTGCGACAGTCAGGTCGCTTGGCGATGCGTCCATGAATGGAGGGGATAGCTGGTAGAACAAGGCAGGCTCGGATGCCATAGCTCGCGGCTGCTCGCCGCAGGCGATGAAGAGCAGTGCGAATGCGAGGAGGGGGCTGAGTGGTGATTTCATCTTGAACTCTTCCGTTGTCTTTGGCCTTCAGCACCGCTTGACGGTGGTGCTGATGAGCTACCATTCGAATGAACCACTACCGCCCAGTCTCCGCCACGACTGGCACCTGTTCGAGCAGCAAACTCTCCAGAACGGCAAGCCGCTCGCGCAGCTCGGCGTTTTCGTCGGCGAGCATTGCGACATTCGACTCCAGCCGTGCATTGAGCTCGATGATGGCCTGGACATTGAGCACCGACAGCTCGGAGTAGCGCAGGCCCATGAGATCACCCTCGTCATCCATGCGCGTGACGATTTCCGGAAACAAGGGCTCGACTTGCTGGGCGATCAGGCCGATGGAGCGTGGAGCGAAGTCGTCTTGTCCGTTCATGTGATAGCTGCTCGGCTTGAGAGCAAGTACGCGATCCAGTACTTCGCCGATCGGCTGAAGGTTTGTTTTCAGCCGCGCATCCGACGTGGCACTGTAGACCCCGGTGGCGGGATTGAAGATGCCCACGGTCGAGTTGTTGTAGACGAGGTTCAAACCATCGGAGGTATTCACATACAAGCCCCATTGATTAGTGGATGGAGGCGCCCTCTCGATGGTGATGCCGCTCGATGCTGAAGACGTGGTTGTCTGCCGTACGTGTAGTTGCCGACCGGGAACAAACGTGTGGATGCCCACTCGATCCTCGAACTGGCTCACCCCATGTACTCGGAGGCCCCGGCTCGGGGGAGTACCATTGGTTCCGAGTGATGTGCCGCCGTTTGAGTTGACCCACAT
>REEQ01000162.1 GCA_007695005.1 Wenzhouxiangellaceae bacterium
CGCGGCAGAAGCAGTCCGAGTGCCTCTGGGGTTGGGGTTCAGCCGATGGCGCTGAGCGCGCCTTTGTCGGCCTGATCCTGAACCGGCTCGATAAATCGCTCCGGCAAGCCGGCCAGCATCATTTCCCCGCCGGCGCTGTCAAGGTGCAGACTGACGCAGTCGCGCACGGCCGTCGGTGCCATGCGGCGTAGTTCGCCGGCAACCCGTCTGAGCATGTCGCCATTGGCGATCAAGCGCTGATCCAGGCGTTCTGGCGTATCGTCGGCGACTTGTCCCAGTTCATCGTTGAGCCGCACCAGCAGCGGCATGTGAGTCTGGTCGACGAACAGACCTCGTGGATCGATCGGCGGTTCCGCTTCAGCCCAGACGCGAAACAGTTGCTGCATTTCGCCATTCAGGCGGCGCAGTTGTTCAAGCATGACGACATGGCGGCCGATGAAGCTGGTGTCGGTCAGGCGATTGGAGAAAAACAGCAGCGCCAGCACGCCCCAGTAGTAGACATAGTCCCAGATGGTTTTCGAGCACATTGCCCGGGCATGGCCGAACAGCGGGTACTGCTCGCGGTAAAGCAGCATCGAGGACTCATAGAAGGAAAAGTAGTGATGCTGGTAGATTCGTGCCCGCCGGGCGATGGATTCGCCGGCCAGGTCACGCTGGACCAGGTCGCTGATATAGGTATTGCTGATGCCGATGAAGTCGCTGCCGGGCGAATAGAAGGGGTCGAGAAAAACACCGGCTTCCCCGGTCAGGGCCCAGCGCTTGCCGGAAAAGACCTGGCGGCAGCCGTGGGAGTAATTGCGAAGATATAGAAAGTCCTGCAGCTCGCCGTCGCTCTGATCGATTGCCTGACGACACAGCGGCTGGTGCTCGGCCAGCCAGTCCAGCGTTCCCTGGTAGGTCTTGAGGCGATCGAAGTCGTGCAGGCGGTTGTCGAAGACCACGCCAACGCTGGTCGAGCCGGAGGCCAGGGGAATCAGCCAGACCCAGTAACCGCGCCCCATCAGGTGATTGGTCGACAGCCAGCGCGGCACATCCTGACAGCGTTCATGCCACTGTGGATCGCGGCTCCAGTCGCTGATGTCGATGCGGCTGGACAGTCGGAACCAGACCGACGAACACTGATGGTCATTGGCCTCGGCCAGGGCCAGCCGGCGCTTCAGGATGCTGCCGCGGCTCATGGCGTCGATGACCCAGCGTGCTTGCAGGCGATGTTCACCATCGTCGAGACGGTAGCCAACCTCGTGCTGGCCATCATCCTCGGCCAGGCTGAGATCACGCACCGTGGCACCGCCGATCAGGCTGATGCCCTCGGCTGCGACCCGTTCGGCGAGATGGTTCTCCAGCACGCCGCGATCGATCTGGAAACTGCGCTGGCTGAGTACGCCGCTGCCGCCGAGCTCGCCGGCAGCGGCCAGGTCGACGGCCTGGCCGGCGTCAAAAAACAGGCGCAGGCCGTACTTGCGCAGGTGGCATTGCTCGAGGTGTTGACGCAGGCCGATGGTTTCGGCGAGGTAGTGAGCACCGATCTCGACGGTGGATTCGCCCACCTTGTGGGCTGATTCGGGCACCGGATGCCGGCGCCGCTCCAGTACCGTGATGGCGGCACCGGGGCAATGCTGTCGAATTTGCAGGGCCAGGGTCAGGCCGGCCAGGCCACCGCCCAGGATAACGATATCAGCGTTCATGACAACTCGATAATGACAGAAATCGCGCCAGTGATCAGCATATTCATGCCGTGTCCACGCGACCTTCACGATGCCTGTCCGGATAGTGTCGGGTCGGCCGGGTCAGCATCCGCCACAGACCGGGCAGATACAGGGCGCGCAACAGGATTCGCCACCACACGAACCAGAAAATTTCCCAGACATCCTTGCCGGGCTTGAAGTAGCTGGGCCGGGCATCGTCGTTGTAGACGCTGTCAATGGCCACGGCAACACAGGGGAAGCCGCGCCGGGCACCGTCGATCAGCATCGCTGTTTCGAAAACGAAGCCGTGGCGTCGGGCAGTGGACGGCTGGACGGACTCGATCAGGCCGCGCGGGTAGACCCGGAAGCCGGTCTGGCTGTCGGGCACGCGCTGACCGCTGGCCCAGGAAATCCAGAAATCGGCAAAGCGATTGGCGAACTTGCGGATGCCGGGCTGGCGGTGACGCTGGCGCAGGCGTGCGCCCAGCACCAGATGCCCGGGGCAGGCGCGGGCGGCCTCCAGCAGCCGGGGAATATCGGCAGGATCGTGCTGGCCGTCGCCGTCCAGGGTCACGACCCAGTCGGCACCCAGGATCAGCGCCTGCTGGAAGCCGCTGGCCAGGGCGGCTGCCTTGCCCCCGGACTGCGGGTGGCGAATGATATGTGCCGGCAGCCCGTCCAGCGCCTCGCTGGTGCCGTCGTCGGAGCCATCGTCGATGACCACCACCTGATCGACACAGGCCAGGGCACCGTGAACCACGGCCCGGATGGTCCGGACTTCGTTGCGGGCCGGAATCACCGCGCAGGCGCTCATGCGGGGATCCGGCTGATCCGCAGTCCCGGGCCCTGTTCCGCTGCCATGGTCACGGCCGCACCCGGGCGGGCAACCAGGGCCAGCAGCGGCAACAGTTGCGCTGCTGGATTGTCGTCGATGCGCTCGATCAGCACCGCCGGCAGCTCGCCGGGATCGGCCGGCTCGGCACTGGGCTCGGCGGTCAGGCTGGCCATGGCCCGGCCATGGCCCGGACGGGCCAGCAGCAGGGCGCCGCTGAAGTCCTGGCTGGTCGGCCACAATTCCCGCATCGGCCCCTGGGCCAGATCGTCGTAGACGACCAGCAGCACCGGGTCGGGAGTGCAGGCAAGTCGCGCCAGTGCTTCGATCAGGCCGGCGGTGGCGCTGTCCTTCCAGGCTGATATGGCGGTGACATCGCCGGTGGCGCCGGCACCAATCGACCAATAGCCGGAGGCAGCGTTGTGGACGGAATTGTGAAAGCGGATGGGTGACAGCAGCGCGGGGTCATCGGCCAACGTACGACACATGTAATCCGTGATGTCCAAATCGCCCATGGCCGAGCTGAACACCGCCACCGGTTCGCCGGGTGCCATGCCGGCCATGGCGCAGGCCTGTTCGGCGGCGGCAAAGCTGAGCTTGGCCGCGCGCGGTGCGCGCCGGCGTTCACGCGGCGACAGCAGCGAAGACGGCGCAGGCTGACGCTCCTGACAAAGACCGGATCCGGCCAGGGCATCCTCAAGGGCCTGCCAGTCGGGCAGTCCCGGCGCGGCGATGCCGGCGCCAATGATGTCGAAGCGCTGGCTCATGCTGCCAACCTGCCAAAAATGAGGCTGCAGTTGCTGCCGCCAAAGCCAAAGGAATTGCTCAGGACCGCCTCGACCCGTCGGCGCAGGGGCTGGCGCAGGATGAAGTCCGCCCACTCGGCCTCGGGCTGGTCCAGGTTGAGCCCGGCAGGCAGAAACTCGTCGCTGAGCGCGAGCAGGCTGAAGACCGCCTCGGCGATGCCGGCCGCGCCCAGGGTGTGGCCGGTCCAGCCCTTGGTTGAGGCGGCCGGCGGCGGCTTGCTGAACACCGACCGAATGGCCAGGGCCTCGACCCGGTCATTGAGCGGCGTGGCCGTACCGTGACAATTGATGTAACCGATTCGATCGCTGCCCAGGCCGGCCTGGTCGAGGGCCTGGCGCATGGCGGCGGCGGCACCGGCGCCCTCCGGGTGCGGCGAGGCCATGTGGTGCGCATCCGAGCTCTCGCCCCAGCCGAGCAGGCGTCCGAAGCCGGTCTCGGCGTCGGGTTCGACAATTGCAAAGCCGGCGGCTTCACCCAGGCTCAAGCCGTTCCTGGCCTGATCGAAGGGTCGACAGGGCTGGTTCGAGACCAGCTCCAGCGAATGAAAACCGTACAGCACCGACAGACACAGGCTGTCGACGCCGCCGACCACGGCCGCATCGGCCAGGCCCGCTGCAACCAGGCGCGCGGCGCTGGCGAATACCTTGGCGCTGGACGAGCAGGCCGTCGAGATGGTCAATACCGGGCCGTCGAGGCCAAGCACCCGGGCGGTGAAGGCAGCCGAGGTGTGGGGCGTGTGCACGCGCGGCAGACGATGGCGCGGCTGGAAACGCTCCTGCGGGCCCATCTCGCGATAGGCTTCCTCGGTTACGCCAATGCCGGCCGTGCTGGTGCCGATGACACAGGCAATGCGGCTTGCGGGCACCCGTTCCTTGAGCGCCTCGACCTGGGCAATGAAGTCGTCCTGTTGGAGCCCGAGCAGAGCCAGGCGATTGTTGCGACAGTCGAATTCGGCCAGATCACCGGCCAGTTCGGTCTCCTCGACACCAGCAACACGGCCGATCCAGGTCTCGAGCTGACAGTGCGGAAAATCATTGGCGCGCAGGCCGGAACGGCCTTCGATCAGGGCCGGGCGCAGCGCTGCCAGACCGGTGCCGGCGGCACAGGTCAGGGTCATGGCGGTGACGGACAAGGGCCTCATGACAGGGGGTGTTCGGCTTGGGCCCTGCGGATGCACAGACTCAGGGCAATATGAAATGACGACATGGGCGCTAGTATAGTTCGGCAGCCCGGATACTCGCAATTTTCGCCATGCATGATCGCTCCCTGCGTCGAGTTCTAGATGACCCGGCCTTGCTCGAGTCCTTCATTGCCAGCCTGGTCGTGCTGGTGCTCACGCTGGGTGCCAGCCTGATACTGGCCTGGCTGTGGGTGTGCTGGCATGCCATGGCCCGGAATCGCCAGCCGGTCTCTGGTTATGTGCTGGTTTGTGGTCATCAGCTTGACCAGGGTCTGCCGTCGGCGGATTTTGTTGAGCGCCTGCAGCGCGCGGCCGAGCTGGCCAGGTGCTCCACCGGACTCCGACTGGTGTTGCTGGGCGGTGGTCATCCCTCGGAAGCGCGTGCCGGTCTGGCCTGGCTTGAGACCAATACCGACATCGATCCCGGCCGCGTTGTGCTGGAAGAGGATTCCACCGACAGCTTCGAGAATCTGCGTTTCGCCCGCGATCTGCTCGGCAACGATCAGCCGCTGGCCCTGCTGTCTAGTCGCTACCACCTTGGACGATTGCGGATCTTTTCCGCTCAGCTGGGGTTGAGCGCCAGCCTGGTGCCGGCCGAATCAGCGCTGCGCCCGGGCTGGCGGCTATGTCGGCTGACGATCCAGGAGGCGGCTTATGTGTGCTGGTTTGTCAGCGGTTTGCTGTGGGCGCAGCTGGCGCGCCGGCGGCATCTGCTGGATCGCATTCGTTGATCGGGTACCCGACCAGGTAGGTCACGGGCGCGCCGCGATACCAGTAACTGCCCGCTTCCCAGTGGAACTGCGAGGCATCGATCTGCCCGCTCAGTTCGAGCAGCTCTTCGGGACGGTAGCAACGCAGCCATGACACCAGGCTGTCCCAGGTAATCAGCAACGGGGCCAGCGGCAGCAGGTAAGTCAGGGCCAGCCGCCACCAGCGAAACGGGCGAATCCACGGGGTCAGCAGCAGCACCATCAGCGGGGTCAGAATAATCAGTGGCAGCATCTGCCAGCGGCGCTGCAGCAGTTCCATGATCGCGATCGGTTCACCCTGGGCGACGGCCCGGGCCAGCACGGCCTTTGCCTGCGGAGGCGGGAACTGGTGAAAGGCGTTGAACAGGGTTTGCAGGCCGGCAAGCCGGGCCTCGCTGTCGGTGGCATCCAGCGGCTGGTCATGGAGGCTGACGCCGGGCGGGCATTGCTGGTGCTCGGCCGTCTCCGGGTAGAGATCGGTCAGGACGATTTCGATGGGCTCGGGGGTGCGCCGGTCGAGCCGGTCGGCAAGGTGGTGCCATGGGCCGCCGCTGCCCGAGCACAAATCGATAATGCGCTGCGGCTGACTGCTGTGACGCAGCGCCTGGGCCAGCAGGCGCAGGCGCAGTTCGAAGGCGCCGGTCATGCGGGTCAGGCAGACCAGATAATCGGTGATCAGGGCGCGCAGGGTGGCTGGCAGCCACACGGCCTCGTTGAACTCGAACAGCTGCAGGCGCCTCATCCCGGATAGTCTAGCCCGCAGCCGGGCTGGTCAGGGTGCTGGAATTGCGGCAGTATGTTGAGTGGCAGTTTTGGCAACGGTCTGACGTAGAGTGCAACATGGTGCGCTGGAATCTTTGCCAGGCGGTGCGGTTGGCCCCAGGGCATGGTCTGCACCGCCAATACAAGTCAACTCTCAATGGAGGAACAAGCAATGGAAAAGTGGAGCCCTTGCCGGATGATGCTGGTCTTGATCGCAGCCGGATTGAGTGGCGCTGTCATGGCCCAGTCGATTGCCCCGCCAACGATTCAGCCACAGGAGGGCGGTACCTATTTCACCCGGATGAGCTTTCATCATGAAGGAGATGTCCATCAGGCGACCAACTTCAGTCGCGGTGTGGTCTGGCCGATCAACACCGAGGTGCGCCTGGTGAGCAAAACCGATCGTCGGCACGGTCGCATGGTGCTGGAGCGGGTCGACAACGGTGATCGGGTAACGATCCAGAATGTGCCGCGCCATACGGACATGAGCATCGACGCCCTGGCCGAGCGCATGCTGGCCGATCAGCCGACACCGATCGAGCGCTTGCCGGAGGACGTGCAGCGGGCAATCAGGGCCGGTGAGCTGCGCATGGGCATGACCAAGGAGCAGGCCCTGATGGCGCGCGGCTACCCGCCGACGGTGCACACGGCCAATCCGATGGATGCCGATACCTGGGTGTACCAGGAAAACCGTTTCGCCCAGCGCACCATCGTGTTCGAGAATGGCCGTATCGTCGAAGGCCGGGGGCTGCGCTGAGTGAATCGTGCCGGCCGTTGCCCTGTTGCACAGGCCGGCCTGCAAGCTGGTCTGCTGCTGGCCCTGATCCTGGCCCTGGGCGGTTGCGCCGGCAACCGCCCGACCGAGGACAGGCTGCCAGCCCAGTGGTACCCGGCCAGCGCCGAGGGCCAGGCCGAGACCCTGCTGATCCTCCTGCCCGGTGCGCGTGATCGCGGTGACGGGTTTTACCAGGAGGGCGTGATCGAGCTGATCCGGGCGCAACGCCCGGATTGGGATCTGGTCACCGTCGATGCGCATCTGGGCTACTACCGCGAGCGCAGCTTCGTTGACCGGCTTGGCGAGGACATCGTTCGCCCGGCTCTGGCCAGCGGCTACCGCGAGCTGTGGCTTTCCGGGCCCTCGCTGGGCGGATTTGGCAGCCTGCTGTATCTGTGCCTGGGTGATGCCGATGCGGTTAGCGGGGTGATTGTGCTGGCACCCTTCCTCGGTGGCGGTGGCATCTTGCGCGATATCGAGCGCGCCGGCGGACCGATGGACTGGGTGCCGGGCGGTGCCGGTCGAGATTTCGAGCGCGAGCTGTGGGCTTGTCTGCGCGATGGCGTGGATGCCGATATCTGGCTGGGCTGGGGCCGATCCGACCGGATGGGGCGCGGCAACCAGCTGCTGGCCGAGCTCCTGCCCGAGGAGCGGATCCTGGTCATCGAGGGCGGTCACCGCTGGTCAACCTGGCGCGAACTCTGGCTGGAATTGCTGGAGCGGAAGTCAGATCAAGGTAGAACGCCCCGGTGACCCGGCAGCAGGTATTCTTCTAATCCCGTCTGATTCTGGAGAGATCACATGCTGTTGCAGCGAGCCACCTGGCCCGATGTCCGAGACTACCTGGAGCACAGCCAGGGCATCGTCATTCCGATCGGCTCGACCGAGCAGCACGGCCCGACCGGCATGATCGGCACCGACGCCATCTGCCCCGAGACCATTGCTGTTGGCATGGCCGAGGCTGGCATTCTGGTGGCGCCGACCTTGTCGATTGGCATGGCCCAGCACCATCTCGCCTTTCCCGGATCAATCACTCTGAGGCCCAGCACGCTGATGGCTGTGGTTCGTGATGTGGTTGGCTCGCTGGCCAGCCAGGGCTTCACCCACTTCTACTTTCTCAACGGCCACGGTGGCAACATCGCTACGGTGCAGTCAGCCTTTGCTGAAATCTGGGCCGAAGCGAGCCTGAACGGGCGCGCCAGCTCGCTGAAGCTGAAGCTCGCCAACTGGTTTACCGGCCAGCGCATCGTCGCGCTGAGCCGGGAGCTGTTTGGCGAGGCCGAGGGCTCGCACGCCACGCCGTCGGAGATTTCACTGACCTGGCATGCCTACCCTGACTCGATGCGAAATGAGCCGCTGACACCGAAGCGGGCCCCCAACGGTCCGATCCGCGATGCCAGTGACTATCGCAGGCAATTCCCGGACGGGCGCATCGGGTCGGAGCCCGACCTGGCCAGCCCTGCCCATGGCAAGCGCCTCTATCAGGCCGGCCTCGCCGATGCCCTGGCCGACTACCAGGCCTTTCTCACGGACCACTAGTG
>REEQ01000148.1 GCA_007695005.1 Wenzhouxiangellaceae bacterium
CAATAATGATAGCAATGGAGCATGGCTCTGTCTTCCTTCGCTCGCCCGCTGACGACCATCATGCTCTTGCTCGCTTTGGCCGGCTGTGCCAGCACGATTGGCAATCGCATCATTGCCGCACCCAACCAGGGGCAGAGTTTTGACTGGCTCGGCAATGAAGGAGAGCCGTCGTGGAGCGATCTGATCGAGCGCCCTTTTTTCAGTCAGCGGATTGAGCTGAATTCCCCGCACGATGGGAGCCGTCTGGTCAGTTTTCGACTGCCTGCCGGCAGCTATCCCCATCGCTATGTATTCGAGCATCGCGATGAACACTCATTCGGGATTGAACTGAGTGTGAACTGGCAGGGCGGGCCCCACCAACCTGCAAGCGGGACGGTTCTGCTCATTCATGGCTGGCAGGCTGACTATCGCCAGCTTTTTTTCCACGCACTGGGACTGGCTGAAGAGGGTTGGGACAGCGTGCTGACCGATCTGCGCGGCCACGGGCACTCGGGTGGCGACACCATCAGCTTTGGTGTACACGAGTCGCTGGAGCTCAAAACCCTGATTGACCACCTCATCGAGCTGCCCGACTTCAGCCCACCCCTGGTCCTGCTTGGCACGTCCATGGGAGCGGCCGTCGCCTTGCTTGCCGCAGCCGGGCATGACGCGGTGGCTGGGGTGATCGCGGTGGCACCGTATGGAGAATTCATGACCGTCTTTCCGGATGGTCTTCGGTATATGGCACCACGCAGCATGAAGCCGTTTCTGAACCCGAACAGGGTCGAGAGAGCACTGGTTCACGCAGAGCAGCACAGCCTGGCCAGCCTGGCTGATGCCGCTCCCCTGGCTCGCGCCAGCGATGTCTCGGTTCCCGTACTGCTTATCCACGGCAAAGCGGATCGTTTTGTCCCGGCCGAGCAAAGCCGCCAGCTGGCCAACGCGTTGCCCTATGCAGAGCTGGTTCTGCTGGAAGAACACAACCACGTCAGCCTCATTCTGGATCGCGCCGCCGTACTCGAACCGGCTGAAGCCTGGCTTGAAAACCACTTCAATCGAGAAGCTGCCACCGCTGAGGAATCCGGCTCGGGCATTCCGTGACTTGAGCTGATCCAGTCGCAACTCCAGGCGCTTGAGTTCACGCAGGGTGCGGTTGGCCTGCAGGTGAGTGCCCATGAACCGCGTCGGGGCTAATGACTGGCAAACACTTGAGGCTTACCCTGCCAGCGTCAACATGAACAACCCTTTACAGCAGACTCCAATGGGTGCGTACTTCCCGGACGCTCGGTTGAGTGACAATCGGCTGCTTGCGCTTCGGGAGGCTGAGGTCCACACCGCTCACGCGGCTGGAGGCAGTACCCGCGCAGTCCTGAGCTTGGGCATCCAGCCGCGCCAAGCCAGCCTGGCTCAAGCGCGGCTCGGATTCGTTTGTTCCGTCTGTTCCGTGGTCAGGCTTGCCTTTTCAATTTCAAAAAACAGTTCCTGGCCAGGAAGGAATGGATATTCTACAAACTCCGGGCTCTGCCACCGCGAGAAAAGCAACAGACATGAGTAACAGTGACCAGCAGCGCTGGCAGCGCCAGGCCGAACTGTTTGATGAGCTGGCCGAGCTGGCCCCGGCGCTACGGAACCGGCGCCTGGCCGAGATCGCCAGCGAAGACAGCGAAATGGCCGCCGAGCTGGCCAGCATGCTCAGCGCTGATGCCGACTCCGGCGTGCTCGAGCAGTCCATCGACGGCATTGCCCCGGAACTGGCGGCCAGGCTGGATCGGGACCGGGCCGGCAGCCTGATCGACCGCTATCGTCTGATCGAGATCTTCGGCCGCGGCGGCATGGGCGAGGTCTGGCTGGCCGAGCGCGAGGATGCCGATGGCAGCGGCCAGCAGGTCGCCCTGAAAATCCTGCGCCGCGGCATGAACAGCGACGATATTCTCGCCCGCTTCATCCAGGAGCGGCGCATCCTTGCCAGTCTGGAACATCCCGGCATCGCCCGTTTCATCGACGGCGGCATGACCGACGATGGCCTGCCCTACTTCGTCATGGAACGGGTCCAGGGCTTGCCCATCACCGACTACGCCCAGCGCCAGTCCTTGCCGGTGCGTGAGCGCGTGCGCCTGCTGCTGGCGGTCTGTGACGCCGTGGCCTACGCCCAGCAGCGCCTGGTCGTCCACCGCGATCTCAAGCCCGGCAATGTACTGGTCGACGACAGCGGTCGCGTGCGCCTGCTCGACTTCGGTATCGCCAAGCTGCTTGAAGACGCCCCCGATGGCCGGGTCACCGCCACCGGCCTGCGCGCGATGTCGCCGGCCTATGCCGCGCCTGAGCAGATCCTCAGCCAGCCGATCAGCACCGCGACCGATGTCTATGCCCTGGGCCTGCTCGGCTATGAGCTGTTGACCGACAGCCTGCCGCACCGGCGCGGCACGGCATCGCTGGTCGAGCTGGCCAGCGAACTGAATGATGCACCGATCGAGCGTCCCAGCCTGGTTCTGCGGCGCGCCAGCACGACCCAACCGGACCTGGCCAGCGCCCGCTACCGACGCGAACTGACCCGCGATCTGGAGCTGGTGCTGCTCAAGGCGCTGCGCCCGGAACCCGAACGGCGCTATCCCAGCGCCGGGGCCCTGGCCGCCGATCTGCGCCGCTGGCTGGACAATGAACCGGTGCAGGCCGCCGGCGACAGCACCCGGTACCGCCTGAAAAAATTCCTGACCCGTTATCGCGGGGCAGTCGCTGCCACTGCCCTGATCATTCTGGCTCTGACCGGGGGCATGGCTGCGGCACTGAACCAGGCCGCCGAAGCACGGCGTCAAGCCCAACGTGCCGATCTGGAAGCCACCCGAGCCGAGGCGGAAGCCCTGACCGCCATCGCCCAGGCAGGCCTGGCTGAGGAGCAGGCGGCGCGAGCCAAGCGCGCCGTGACCTTCCTGACCTCATTGTTCCGCGACGATGACCCAATGATGGTGGCCGAGCGCGGCCGCATGACCATGGACGAGGCCTTCGAGGATGCGCTGGCGCGAATCGATGCCGGCTTCGACGACGACCCGGCGCTGAAGGCCGACCTGCTGGATGACTTTGGCGAGATCCTGGCCGTCAAGGGTCGACTGGGAGAGGCCGAGACCCGAATCCGCCAGGCCCTGGAACTGGCGATTGACGCCCACGGCGACCAACATCCGGCAGTGGCCGAGTCGCTGGACAACCTCAGCTTCCTGGCACTGATGCGCGGCGAACCGGAGGCTGCTCTTGGCTATGCCAATCGCTCCCTGCCGATTCGCCAGCAGCACCGGGATCGCGACCAGGCATCCTACGCCACCACCGCCAACAACATTGCCGTGGCCAGCTATCACAGCGGACGCCTGGACGATGCCAGTTTCTGGCTTCAGGAAGCTGTGGACGGCCACTTGCATGGCCTTGATGAACATTCGCCTCAGGCCATCGCCGCACTCAACAATCTTGGCGCTGTGCTGATAGCTCTGGGACGTTACGACGAGGCTGAAGCTACGCTGGCGGAGGCATTGGAGGCCACCGAACGCCGCGGCGAAAGCGAATCTGCAGCCATGCTGCCGCTGTTGTCGCGCCTGATCCTGGTTGCCGACGCACGCGGTGACCTCGAAGCGGAGGCACAGTTGGTACGGCGGCGCCTTGCGATGGCGCAGCAGCTCTATCCAGGTGATCACGCCTGGCATGCAGACGCGCTGGTCAGCGCCGGCGAGCTGGAGGAAACCAGGGGTGGAAACGGTCTTGCTCTGCTGGCGGAAGGGGTGGCCATGTATGCCCGACTCGGCAACCCGGACGAGGCCGATGCAAGCGGGCGTTGGGCGCTGGCGCTGGCGCGTCGCGGCGATCATTCGCAAGCAATGTCCTTGCTGGAGCGCATTGACGAACTATGCGCCAGCGAGGAGCAGAACCGTTCGACCAACTGTGTCACTGCTCGCCAGCATGGCGCCCACGCGCTGGTGACCGCAGGGCAAGCAGCTGCAGCGCTGATCCAGGTCGAGCGCAATCTGGGTCGCCTGGAGACCATGTTTGACAACGAAAATCGTCATCTGGCCGAAGCTCTGGAAGTTCGCGGACGCGCCTTGCAGGCGCTCGGGCGCAGCGAGGAAGCAGTCGCTGATCTGATGCGCGCACGATCCATCCTGGTCTTGCTCTACGGCGAGGAACACCAGGCCAGCCGACGCGTCTCCGCGCAACTTGAATCTCATCGGCAGCCAGCCGCAGCACACTGAGTTCTGACCCGAACCGCAGAGCGGGAAAGCACACTCAGCTCAAACCGTCGATTTCACTTTGCATTAGCGCGCATTTCGGACCCGAAGCCCGCGATTGCCGCGGTCAGGAGGGCTCCGCCAACAATTTCAACAGCGGCTGCATGCGCTGGCGCAAATGCCCCAGATACGGTTTGATCCGATCGGTTTCGCCGCGCTCGAGCAGGCGCAGGACCTCTTCAAGGTCGGGCACCGATGCCCCACCGTCTGCGCCAGTCGTCGAGGGGATTTCCCGGCCGACTCTTCCAGCCAGGCCGTTCTCGATCAAGCTTGCCGGATCGCCGCTATCGTCCAGTCGTATCGGCTGAATGAGGAAGCGCGCACTGACATCAAAAACATCGCCAGAAGCGCATAGCCCGAGCTCGTTGAGATCCGGCAAAAAGCGCTCCTGCAGCGACTCGGCACCTACCGGACTGGTGGCGGGCAACAGGAAGGTAAAGCTCTCGGCTCCGGTTCTGAATACCGTGTCCTCTCGCCGGATTCGCGCAGCCAGCGTCTGGCCTATGCGCTGCTCGGCACGGCCGGCATATTCGCTGCCCATTTCGTCGAGCAGACGCGACAGGCCCTGAAGCTGAAGATGCATCAGGGTCAGCGCTTGACCATGACGCCGGGTAAAGCTGATGGCCTGGGCGAGACGATACTCGCAATAGGCGCGGTTGCCGAGACCGGTCGCCTGATCAAGATGATGATTGCTCTCGAGCAGACGCAGGCGTCGAAGGGATTGGCCGGAGTCGGCATAAGCCCTGGCCCTGGCCATCAGTTCGGTTGCATTGAAGGGCTTGGTGATGAAGTCCGTCGCCCCCAGCAAAAGTGCTTCCCGGCGCTTGTCCTCTCGGTCCTCGGCCCCGGTGATCAATACCACCGGCAGCTCCGACAGGCTGGTCGAAGCACTCTGGCGAATATCCTTAAGCAGATCGAAGCCACTCTTTCCCGGCATCTGCAGGTCGGTGAAGACGAGCTCGATGGAGTCATCGGCAAGCAGTATCTCCCAGGCGGACTCCGCTGAATCAGCAGGGAGCAGCTCGAACTGGTCACCCAGTATCTTCTGGGCACAAAGGCGCATCACCCGGCTATCGTCTACGAACAGGATCCGCGCGCGCGAGTTTGTTTCTGTGTGAGTCATGGCGTCCATGCCCTGTATCAAGCAAATTTCGCGCCAACAACCATTTACCGCGGCATTGGTTCGCGAAATCAGGCCAAGGCCGTGGGCAATTCCAGATCAATTGCATGCCCGAGGCGCCATCACCGACGCCCCGGCCGTGCGCTTCAGGCAATTCCGGTCACGTATCGGCCGTAATCATTGACCCGGCAAGGAAATACCTGCGGTGTTCGTTGCACAGTATTTGCGGCGTATGTCCGTGCAGGCCTTCGCTGCCCGGCCCCGGCCGTTCCCGCCGAGCAATAACGCGCCAATCTACTGGATTGCCGCGTCAATGGCCCTGGAAGCCCGCAGAAAACAAACTGCCGGTGGTCGACAGCAGCCAGTAATAGAGGTAGAACCTGGGGATGCGGAAAAGCAGGGTGGCCGCCAGCACCTTGGTCCAGGGAATACCGAGCACCCCGGCAGACCAGCAAGTCACCGAATAAGGCAATGGCGTGACCGCGCCGATGGCAACACCCCAAAACCCGTAGTTGCGGATAAAACTTTGGTGATCTTCCTTGAACTCGCCGAACAGGCGCTGGCACCAGCGGAAATGTCCAAGCCAACGGCCGATGGTATAACCGCTCATGCCCGCGACCACGGACACCAGGCCGAGCATGCCCACATACACGGGCCAGTCTTCAGACAACGGGCTCTTGGCGATCACCGCGAGCAGCACATCCGGTGGGAACGGCGTCACCAGGGTATCGGTCACCAGCAGGATGGCGGCCAGTCCCAGAAATCCAACCCGCTCCACAACCCAGGTGGTTGCAACGGTCATTTCTTCCTCGAACACGAGGCCAAGCACTGCCATGACCACGACAAAGGCCACCAGGGCGATCAAAGCCTTGATCAGGTTTTGCTGGATCATGATGGGCGAACAGCCATGAGAAGTGTTCTCGGACAGCAAGGAGAAACAAGACCAGGCAGCGGCCGAAAGATTCCGCAAGACCTGGCAACATTTCAAAGATAAGCCAGAAGACGCCAACGGAACCTCAGCGGTTCCCAGGCATTTGACAAAGACAACAGCTTGCCAACAGCTTGCCAACAGCCAGCCGTCAAACGGATCCGGTTCAGCATTTGCCATCCGGTTGGTGGACACGGATACTCTTGTGCCAATCAATAGCGACAGGACCGTCAGCAATGAGCACAGTACGGCGATGGGCCAGCTCTCTTGAAACATTCAGCCGGGTGCCTCGCGCTTGCCCGGTGCCTGCAATCCGGAACATGCGGACAGCCAGCACATGAAACTGCAACAGACTTTTGCCGGACTGGCAGCAACGATTGCGATCGCGGCGATCGCAAGCGCACTGACCCTGCTCTGGCGCAGTCATGACGGCCTTGTCATTGAGCGGGGCTGGCTGGACTCGACACCGGTAACGATTTATCGACCCGGCCCGGAATCATCAAGCGAACAAGCACGGTCGGGGCTTGAGGATACCGACCAGGAACTGCCAGTCGTTCTGATTTCCCACGGCTTTGCCGGCTCTCAGCAACTGATGCAGGCCTTTGCCGTTACCCTGGCTCGACACGGCTTCCTGGCGGTGAGCTTCGACTACTACGGCCACGGGCGCAATCTTGAGCCCCTGACCGGAGACGTGATGGATATCGAGGGAGCGACCAGATCGCTGGTCGAGCAGACTGCTGCCGTGGCTGACTTTGCCCTCGCCCTGCCCGAGGCCGGCCCCGGACTGGCCGTGCTGGGGCACTCGATGGCCTCTGACATCATCGTTCGTCACGCCCTGTCCGACCCAAGGGTTCAGGCCACTGTCGCTGTGTCGATGTTCTCTCCGGCTGTGACCGCAGACGCGCCCAGGAACCTGCTGGTGATTGTCGGCAATCTGGAAGGCCCGCTCAAGGCCGAAGCCCTGCGTGTGGTCAGACTGATCAACGAACAAGCGGTTGCCGGCGAGACCGTAGGCAGCTTCAGTGACGGCAGCGCCCGGCGCGCTGTTTTCGCCCCCGGCGTCGAGCATGTCGGCGTGCTCTACAGCCCAACGGCGCTGCGGGAAACGGTCGCCTGGCTGGATCAGGTCTTTGCGAGGAACAGCAGCGGCCCTGAGGCCTACATCGACAGACGCGGCCTGGCCATTCCCCTGCTACTGTCGGGCCTGGTTTTGCTGGCCTGGCCGCTCAGCAAGCTACTGCCGCGCGTGGTCGATCCCGGGCGCGGCCTGAATCCGGGCTGGCGCGAACTATGGCCGGCAGCGCTTTTACCGGCAGTGGCAACGCCGTTACTGTTGTTTGCTTTCCCGGCAGACTTCCTCGGCGTGCTGGTCGGCGGCTATCTGGCCGTGCACTTCGCCGTCTACGGTCTGCTGACTGCCGGTTTCTGCTTCTGGCTGCAACGGCGTCGCGGTGCCGTTGCCCGAGCTTCCGGCCGCCGCAGGCCGATCGCCGCCCTGCTGGCTGCCAGCGCTGCAACCCTCTACGCGGCCGGCGCCATTGGGCTGGTTTTTGATCAGTTCATCACCTCGTTTGCCGTCACCATACCCAGGCTGCCGCTGTTGCTGCTGATGCTGGGCGGAACGATGGCTTACTTCATGGCCGACGAATGGCTGACCCGGGGGCCGGACGTGCCACGCGCTGCTCATCTGCTGACCAGGTTCTGCTTTCTGTTGTCGCTGGGGCTCGCCGTCGCGCTATCGTTCGAGGATCTGTTTTTCCTGTTGATCATCGCCGCCGTGATCGTGCCCTACTTCCTGCTTTACGGCCTGCTCAGCGGCTGGGTGTATCGCGCCACCGGCGACCCCCTGGTCAGCGCACTGCCCAGCGCAGTGGCCTTCGGCTGGACGCTGGCAGTCGTGTTTCCGCAATTACTAGTACCTGCATAAGTGTTGCCTCATTCAGGGCTCCTGACGGATTCGCCTGC
>REEQ01000160.1 GCA_007695005.1 Wenzhouxiangellaceae bacterium
TGTCGACGCGGCCGCCGGTGTCCATGATCTTGTGCTTGCCGGTGTAGAAGGGGTGCGACTTGCTCGAGACTTCGACCTTGACCAGCGGGTACTCGGCACCTTCGAACTCGATGGTTTCCTTGGTCCGGACGGTGGAGCGGGTCTTGAAAATCAGGTCGCTGGACAGATCCTGGAAGACCACTTCGCGATAGTTGGGGTGAATGTCGGCTTTCATGGCGGCGCCTGCTTGCAAAGTTAAAAGATAGCCGGCGATGATACCACTGAGAATCATGGCAAATCAATCCTTCCGTGCATACCGCGCCAAGGAATGCGGCAGGCTGGCCAGCCACAGCCAGCTTGCGGCCGACCGATCAATCGCAGCCCTGCGCGGTCGCCTTGCTATTGGACCGCCAGCGGCCATGCTGCGGCCGTCGCGCCATCGCCAAGCACATAGCGTAGCTCCCAGCTGCCGGCGCTGTCGGGCGCGATCCAGTCGTACACTCCATCGGCGCTTGTCCACTGCCAGGTTTCATAGTGGCCTTCCGGGCTTCCGGCCGGCACCAGGGTGAGGTAACTGCCCTCGCCGGACGGACCGGTGGCGACAAAACTGAAGCGCTCGCCAGCAGTCACCGAAGCAGGCGCCTGCCAGCGCACGGCAGCGGCCAGCACCTCAATGGGCTGGCGCGCAATCACCCGGAAGGGATTGGTCAGCAGATAGCGCAGCTCATAGTTACCCGGCGCGCTGGGCGCAATCAGATCATAGCTGTCGCGCCCGATCTCCAGCGCAGCCCAGCTGCGATAGGCGCCATCACCGGCGTCAGGTTCGACAATGGTGATCCAGAAGTCGCTGTGTTTGGGGCCGACCAGGCGAACATCAAAGCGCTCGCCTGCACCGACCTGCTCCGGACCATTGATCAGGATCTCGGCCGGCGAGACCCGCAGCGGCCTTGACACCAGCACCGAATTGCCTTCAAGCACGAATCGCAGCTCGTACTCGCCGGGTTCCGACGGAGCCAGCAGCTCGAAGCTTTGCTCAGGCTCGGTCAGGTGCTGCCAGCCCAGCGACTCACCGGCGCCGGCGCCGACCGGAACAATGGTCAGCCAGTTGCGCCCATTGCCCACCGGCCCGCGTACCTGCACGTTGACCAGACTGCCCTGAGGGACGTTTTCCGGCCCGGTAATCATGGCCTCGGCTGGACTCAGCTCCAGGGCCTGCTCGGCCAGCACCGGCGGTTCGCGCAGAGCAGCGACGTAGCGCAAGGCGTAAATTCCGGGCCCCGGCGGCAACTGCAGCAACAGCTCCCCCTGCGTCTCGCCCTGCCCCACCCAGGAGTAGCCACGCTCGCGCCCTTCGCCATCAACCACGGCCAGATAATCGCCGCGCTCGGCCGGGCCGGTGTAGCCGACCATGATGCGAGTGGCCTCGACCGCGCTGGCCGGTGCTTTCAGGGTAGCCGATCCGCCCTGCCGCACGGTTTCGGTGCTCAGTAAAGCCAGCGTGCCCAGGGACTGACTCAAGCTGGCGGCATCATCGGCGCGAAAGTACATCCCGCCGGTGTTCTCGGCCAGGCAGCGCAGCCCGGCTTCGCGGTCTGCATCACCCAGGTCGAAACCGACGACGTGGGCGGTAAAATCAATACCCTCGGCGGCGAGCTGACTGCCGATCTGGCAAGGGTCGAGGCCACAGTTTTCCTCGCCATCGGAAACCAGGATGACCGTTGCCCGCTGTTCCGAACTTTGCAGCACCGCAGCCGCCTGCTGGACCGCCGCCGACAGCGGCGTCATGCCGCGCGCGTTCAGGCTGTTGACCGTGCGCCGGAATTGGCTTGCGTCCAGCGGACCTGGTTCAATCAGAAGCTCGATGTCAGCGCAATCGCCGCGGCGGTTGTGGCCATAGGCCATCAGGCCAAGATGATGATCCGTATTCCAGCTATCGAGCAGCCCAGCAACGGCATCGCGTGCGATTTCGACCTTGGAGCGGCCATCGATCTGGCCCCACATTGACCCTGATGCATCCAGCACCAGGATCACATTTTCGCGCGCCAACAGCGGGGCCGAGGCCAGCATCAAGGCCAGGCCAAGGCCAGTTATCGCGGGAACAAGCAAAAGGCGTCTGCGCATTGAAATCACCATCTTTCCTCAGAACGGCTACGGCAGTGCAAAACGGCACCGGCTGGGAGGTAAACGCGATCTGGTGGAAAAACTGTTCATCGCGAATACCGCCCGCCTGTAGGCCCCCTGCTCTAATTCACCGGGCTATATTCAACAGTGAGATAAACTCTGCAAAGCTCAGAGGTAACCCGGTCATGCCCCGGAACTACGACTACATCATCATTGGCGCAGGCTCGGCCGGCTGCACGCTGGCCAACCGGCTCAGCGCCGACCCATCGGTTCGCGTCCTGCTGCTGGAGGCCGGTCCGCGTGACTGGAATCCCTTCATTCACATGCCCGCCGGCCTGGCCAAGCTGGTCAATTTCAAGTCGCTGAACTGGAACTACTACACCGAGCCCGAGCCGGCACTGAACAATCGCCGTCTGTACTGGCCGCGCGGGCGAGTGCTGGGTGGTTCCAGCTCGATCAACGCCATGTGCTATTCGCGCGGCCACCGCAGCGACTACGACGACTGGGCGGCGCTGGGCAATCCCGGCTGGAGCTGGGAGGAGGTGCTGCCCTATTTCCGCCAGTCTGAAGACCAGACCCGCGGCGCAACCGATTTGCACGGTGTCGGCGGGCCCTTGAGCGTGGAAGACCTGCACTTCGTCAACCCCTTGAGCGATGTTTTCATCCAGGCCGCCGAGCAGGCCGGCTTTGCCCGCAATCGTGACTTCAACGGGCCGACCCAGCGCGGCTTCGGTCTGTACCAGGTCACCCAGCGCGACGGTCGGCGCTGCTCGACCGCCGTTGGCTACCTGCGCCCGGCCAGGGCCCGCCCGAATCTGACGGTGCTGACCGGTGCCATGACCCTGGGCCTGGAGTTCAGCGGCAGCGACCGGGTCAACGGCGTACGCTTCCGCCGCCGCGGCTTTACCCAGACGGCATTTGCCGAGCGCGAAGTGCTGCTGGCTGCCGGAGCGCTCAACTCTCCGCAGCTGCTGATGCTGTCCGGGATCGGGCCGGCACCGATGCTGGAAAGCGCCGGCATCAGCGTCCGCCACGAGCTCAGCCAGGTTGGCCGCAATCTGCAGGATCACCTCGACATCTGCACCCTGACGCGCTGCTCGCAGCCGATCACCTATGACCACTTGAGCGAGCTGCGCGTGGGCCTGCGCTACTTCCTGCACCATGAAGGCGAAGGCACGTCGAATATTGCCGAAGCCGGCGGCTTTCTGGTCTCCGGTCGCGGTCGCGCCGACCGTCCGGACATCCAGATGCATTTCGTCCCCGCCCTGCTCGACGACCACGGTCGCAATCGCCTGCCCGGCGACGGCTACACCTTGCATGCCTGCCCCCTGCGCCCGGAAAGCCGGGGCTACCTGGCGCTGCGCTCGGATGACCCGCGCCAGCCTATCGCCATCCATCCCAATTACCTGAGCGAATCCGAAGATCTGGAGATGATGCTGGAGTGCGTGCGCCTGTCACGCGAGGTGCTGATGCAGCCGGCCTTCAAGCCATTCCGCGGCCACGAGATCTTCCCCGGCAACGACATCACCAGCCGCGATGCCCTGATCGACTTCATCCGCACCAAGGCCGAAACCATCTACCACCCGGTCGGTACCTGCCGGATGGGCACCGACCCGCACGCCGTGGTCGACCCGGAGCTGAAAGTGCGCGGCATAGAAGGCTTGCGCGTGATCGACGCCTCGGTCATGCCCACCCTGGTCGGCGGCAACACCAACGCCCCGACCATCATGATTGCCGAAAAGGCCGCTGAGCTCATTCTCGGGAAGGCCAGGCTGAAGTCTCGCGGAGCGCCGGCACGCTCGGCCGAAGCGGCCTGACGCAAACAGCCCGGCCATTCGGCCGGGATTGATCTTCATCGCGCTGGCCGGCGTGGCGGGCTACTCGCCCTGGCCCTGCGAAAACCCCGGCTTGCCGTCAAAGCTGTAGAGGTTTTCGGTCTTGATCACATCCAGGCCGTCGGCCTCGAAGCGTGCCAGCAGATCGATGATCACCCGGTGCGCGACGGGCTGATCATGGAACGAGCGAAAGCGGCAGCGCCAGTGGTCAGTGCAGCGGGTTTCCGGCAAGCCCTGCGGATAGACGCGCACACCGCGATTGGTGATCAGGGTCAACCACAGCTCACTGCTCTCGGTCAGCGCCTCGATGCGCCGGCCCAGGCGCTGCGGATCGCGACCGAACCTGTCGTAGTCGATGAACACGTCAACCCCGATCAGCTGCTTGTTCGGCTTGCGGCTGGACCGCGGCCAGTCGGTAGGCAGATCAGCCCAGGCCAGCCGGGCGTCATCGACTTCAGCCAGCGCTGCCGGTCGCAACCGCTCAATAATGGCCGTGGTGAAGTCACGCGTGCCGAGCAAATCCTGGCTGTGCCCGGGCCGAAAAATGTCCGCCGTGTGCAGGCCGTCGGCCAGGGTTGCGCGCCAGGCGGCGTGGATGCGGCGGGCACTGGCGTGGTCGCCGAGATAGTGCAGCATCTGGACCGCGGCCAGCAACAGGCCGGACGGATTGGCCACATCCATGCCGGCAATGTCCGGCGCCGAGCCATGGACGGCCTCGAACATGGCAAATCCATCGCCGATATTGGCCGAGCCGCCCAGGCCAACCGAGCCGCTAATCTGCGCTGCCACATCGGAAATGATGTCACCGTACAGATTCGGGCAAACGATGACGTCAAACTGCTCGGGCCGGTCAGCCAGCAGGGCCGTGCCGATATCGACGATCAGATGCTTCGCCTCGATGTCCGGGTAGTCCCTGGCAATGCGATCGAAGCGGTCGTGGAACAGGCCGTCGGTCAGCTTCATGATGTTGTCCTTGGTAAAGCAATGGACCCGGCGACGACCCTGGGCACGGGCAAGCTCGAAGGCGTAGCGAATCACCCGCTCGCTGCCGGGGGTCGAGATGAGCTTCAGGCACTGGGTCACCTCGGCGGTCTGGCGATGCTCGATGCCGGCGTAGGTATCCTCCTCGTTCTCGCGCACGATCAGCACATCCATGTCCGGATGACGGGTCTGCACCCACGGATGCCAGGCCCGGCAGGGCGCACATTGGCAAACAGGCCCAGGGCCTTGCGCAAGGTCACGTTGACGCTCTTGTAGCCGCCGCCCTGGGGCGTGGTGATCGGGCCCTTCAACAACACCCGGTGGCTGCGAATCGCCTGCCAGGCTTCGTCAGGGATACCGGAACTGGCGCCCTGGCGATAGCTCTGTTCGCCAATACTCACCGGCACAAAGCGCACCGTGGCAGACGCGGCCTCCAGCACCCGGCAAACGGCCTCGCTGATCTCCGGGCCAATGCCATCACCCGTTGCCAGCGCAACCGGGCGCGCCTGGCGAACCGGCACCAGCGCATGCTGCAGGGCAAGATTGCGAGTATTCACAGCCATGTCCATGATCTTCTCCTTGAGGTGGTGGTCGACGTGGGTGGACCAGACCAAGATATCCCGCAAGAGAAGTAAATAATAGTAAAATCGAATAGGTGTTAACTTAGATTTTTATCTAAATATCTTTGCCGCCATGCGCCTGACCCTGCACCAGCTCAATATCCTCAAGGTGGTGGCCGACACCGGTTCGATTTCCGGTGCGGCCCAGCAGCTGCACCTGACCGCACCAACCATTTCCATTCAGCTCGGTCAGCTGGCTGAAACCCTGGGCACCCCGCTGCATGAAGTCATCGGCCGTCGCCTGCGCCTGACCGCTGCCGGCCAGGACACTCTGGAAGCCGCCCGTCGCATCGACGACGAGCTGCGCCTGCTCGAGCAGCGCCTGGCGGCGCGACAAGGCGTAGAGCGTGGCCGCCTGAGCATCGCCGCCGTCTCCACCGCCGAATATCTGCTGCCGAATCTGCTCGGCCGGTTTCAGCAGGCTCATCCCGGCATCCAGGCCACCTTGTCCATCGTGCCGCGCGAACGCCTGCTCGCCCGGCTGGCCGATGGCCTGGACGATGCCTACCTGATGACCCGCCCGCCAGGCGACAAGGAACTGATCAGCGAGGCTCTTGGCCGCAACCCGCTGGTGATGATCGCCCACCCCGACCACCCCTGGGTGCAACGGCCGGACCTGACCCTGGAGGCGGTCAGCGGCGAACATTTCCTCGTTCGCGAGCCCGGCTCCGGCACCCGGCAATGGACCGCCGAATGGCTCGCCCACTTTGGCGCCGAGCTCAGGCCCGCCCTGGAACTGGGCAGCAATGAAGCAATCAAGCAGGCGGTCATGGGCGGCCACGGCCTGGCCGTTATTTCCCTGAAAGCAGTACTGCTGGAACTGGAATCCGGCCTGCTGCGCCTGGTCAAACTGCCGCACTTCCCGGTCCCGGTACGCTGGCACCTGGTCAGACGACGACAACGTCTGCTGACCCCGGCAACCGCCAGCTTCCGCCAACACCTGCTCGACTGGCTCCCCCAACTCGATCAACTGCTCGCAGAAACCCTGGCCCGCCACGGCCAACCCTGGTCCAGCGACGAGGAACACCTGCTCGAAACCGCGTCCGACCGTATCGAAGTCGACTGATTGCGCGATACTGGCAGCATGAGCGAATACTTTGCCACCGCCCCGCGCGGGCTGGAAGATCTGCTGGCCCTTGAATTGACCGAGCTCGGCCTGGGGAATGTGCGCCCGACCCGGGGCGGGGTGAGCTTTGAAGGCGAGCTGAAAGATGCCTACCGGGCCTGCCTGTGGTCGCGGGTGGCCAACCGGGTGCTGCTGCCGCTGGCCCGCTTCGAGGCCGCGGACGATGATGCCCTCCATGCCGGTGCCAGCACCATCGCCTGGCAGGACCACCTCAACCCCGAGGCCACGCTGGCGGTGGATTTCACCGGCATCAAGGCGGTCATCACTCACAGCCGTTTCGCCTCGCAACGGGTCAAGGACGCCATCGTCGACCAGCTGCGCGAGCAAACCGGGACCCGGCCCTCGGTAGACATCAAGACCCCCGATATCCGGATCAACGTGCACATGGTCCGCGACCAGGTCACGATCGCGCTGGATCTTTCCGGCGACAGCCTGCACCGGCGCGAGTACCGCATCGGCGGCAACGTCGCACCACTGAAGGAAAACCTGGCCGCGGCCATGCTGATGCGGGCCGAGTGGCCGGCGCTGGCCGCCGCCGGCGGCGGCTTTGTCGACCCCATGTGTGGCTCGGGCACGCTGCTGATCGAGGCGGCCTGGCTGGCCAGCGACTCAGCCCCGGGCCTGCTGCGCACGCGCTTCGGTTTCCTGGCCTGGCCGGGCCACGATGACCAGGCCTGGAAAGCCCTGGTCGATGAGGCCCTGGAGCGCCAGGAAAAGGGCCTGGAGCGCCTGCCGCCGATCATCGGCTTCGACCACGACCCGGAGGCGGTGGAACTGGCCCGGGCCAATATTCGCCGCGCCGGCCTGGCGCGCCATATCCAGGTCAGCGCCTGCGACCTGGCCGATGCGCGACCGCCCCAAGGCCTGGAGCGTGGCCTGCTGGCAACCAACCCGCCCTACGGCGAGCGGCTGGGCGAAAACCACGAGCTGGTACCGCTTTATTTGCGCATCGGGGATAGCCTCAAGCGCCATTTCGGCGGCTGGCGCGCGCTCATCCTGAACGGCGCCGGCTGCCAGATCGGCCTGAAACCGGACAAGAGCTGGCAGCTTTTCAACGGCCCGATCGAATGCCGACTGGAGCGCTTCGAGATTGCCGTCGATGGCGGGGAAGACCGCCCGGAGCCGGCCGAGGACTTCGTCAACCGCCTGCACAAGAACGAACGCCAGCTGAAGAAATGGCTCAGGCGCGAAGGCATCAGCTGCTACCGGCTCTACGATGCCGATATTCCCGAGTACGCGCTGGCCGTGGACGTTTTTGAGACCAGCGACGGCAAGTGGCTGCACGTGCAGGAATACGAGGCCCCGCGCTCGATCGACCCGGGCAAGGCCCAGGCCCGGCTGCGCGTGGCCTTGAGTGCCCTTCCGGAAGCGCTAAAGGTCGACCCGCGTCGGCTGGTGTTCAAGCTGCGCCGGCGCCAGAAGGGCGAGGCCCAGTACCATCGCCAGGCCGAGCAGGGTCAGATGCTGGAGGTGGCCGAAGGCCGGTGCCGCCTGTGGGTCAACCTGACCGACTACCTCGA
>REEQ01000056.1 GCA_007695005.1 Wenzhouxiangellaceae bacterium
TGCCCGCACCGGTCTTGACAATGGACTGTGGGAACGTCACCGAATGAGTCGTTCCAGCATAGCGCAGGCGCACCTCGTTAAGCGTGGCGCTGCCGTCGTTGCGGATATCGATGCCGAACCAGCCGCCGGGAGCCGGGTCGCTTTCCGGGTCCAGATCCGTGCCCACCGAGCTATCGCGCACTTCGGTAAAGTGCACCGGAGCGCCAGCCGTGCCGTTGGCCACCAGCCCGCCATCAACCTGGATCCTGACTCCGGAATTCGCCTTGAGCACCGTTCCGGCAGGCACGGTCAAGATGGCGTCAGCCCCGACGGTCAGGGTGCCCGTGACATGGTAGGTCGCACCCGCCTCCAGCGTGGTGTCAGTCGCGATCGCCCCACTGATCTCGATCGCAGACCAGGCCGGCACAGCCAAGGCAAGGGTCAGTGCGACAAGCGCTGCCGCCGCGGCGCGAAGCATGCTTGATGGACACCGCTGGTTCGGCGTTTCGGCTGTCAATGAATTCAGCATGGTGTACCCTCCTTTGACGTGAATTGTCGACGATTGCCGGAAAAAGCCCTCGTCCATTACTAATTTAGATCTGATTCAAGTAAATCCCCTTGACCTGAATCAAACTCAGATCAGTTCGCCGCAATACGCATCGAAAACTGCCCAGCATGACAACCGAAACCACCCTGTACGCTGTCCTCACCATTGGCGCGCTCATCCTCGTGGCCAAGTGGATCCGGCGCAAGCTGCGTCTGTTCCAGCGCCTGTTCCTGCCCAGCTCCATCATTGCCGGCACCCTGGCCTTGCTGCTGGGGCCGCAGGTACTCGGCCGCCTGGTCACGGTCGATGGCTTCGAGCAAGGATTGTGGAACGAGGGGCTGATGGAGGTCTGGTCAGCCATGCCCGGTTTGCTGATCAGCGTGGTTTTCGCCACCTTGTTTCTGGGCAAGTCGATCTCCCCGCCCGGCGAGATCTGGCGCAAGGCCGGGCCCATGGTGGCCCACGGCCAGACCCTGGCCTGGGGTCAGTACGTGGTCGGTTTGTCTCTGGTTGTGCTGCTGCTGACTCCCTTGACCGGTATTGATCCCATGGCCGGAGCCCTGATCGAGATCGGCTTCGAGGGCGGACATGGCACGGCGGCCGGACTCGGTGATACCTTCCGGGAACTCGGCTTTGCCAGCGGCGCGGACCTGGCCCTGGGGATGGCGACCTTCGGGGTCGTGGCGGGCGTGGTCCTTGGCACCGTGCTGATCAACTGGGCAGTCTGGCGCGGCCATCTGGCGGCGCCGGACAAGCTCAGTGACGAGGAAAGCGAGGCGATGAGCAGCCCGGAAAACATGGATGCCACGGCCCCGGAAGAACGACTTCAAGACCAGTCCATCGAGCCGCTGTCGGTACACCTGGGCTTTGTCGCGGTCGCCATTGGCCTGGGCTGGCTGCTGCTGGAGGGCATGGTGCTGGCCGAACGGCATTTGCTGATGCCGCTGGGCTGGCCGGAATTGATGGAACACATTCCCCTGTTTCCGCTGGCCATGATTGGCGGTGTGCTGGTGCAGCTGGCAGGCTCGAAGCTGGGATACGCCCGCCTGATGGACCGGCGCTTGATGAACCGGATTGGCGGTGTCGCGCTGGACCTGCTGATCGTGGCCGCCCTGGCCACCTTGTCGCTGCAAGTGCTGGGCGACAACCTGGTCGTGCTGCTGTCCCTGATCCTGGCCGGGGTGGCCTGGAACCTGTTCGGGTTCCTGGTCCTGGCGCGCTGGATGTTTCCGAGGGACTGGGTGACCAACGGCCTGGCCAACTTCGGCCAGGGCATGGGCATGACCGTGGTCGGGCTGTTGCTGGTGCGCATGTCGGACCCGCGCGGACGCAGCGGGGCGATGGAGGCCTTCGGCTACAAGCAGCTGCTGTTCGAGCCGGTCGTCGGCGGCGGCCTGTTCACCGCCGCCTCGCTGCCCCTGATCTACCAGTTCGGACCGCTTCCAGTGCTGGCCGGGACCAGCGCGCTGATGCTGATCTGGCTGATCTTCGGGTTGTGGAAATTCGGGCCGGAACGCGGTTCCTGACCGTTTTTCAGCCCGTGTTCTGGCGTCGCTCCATGCGCACGGCATCGGCCCGTCGGGCTTCCAGTTCTTCCAGGTAACCGTGGTCCAGGCCGGTGACGTACTGACCGCTGAAACAGGAGGTATCGAAGCCGGCCAGCTTGCGGTTCTTGCCGCGCACGGCCGTTTCCAGCGCCTCGAGGTCCTGGTAGATCAAACGATCGGCGCCGATCAGGCGACAGACCTCTTCCTCACTGCGTCCGGCCGCAATCAGTTCGCTTGCCGCCGGCATATCGATGCCGTATACGTTCGGGTAGCGCACCGGCGGTGAGGCTGAGGCCAGGTAGACCTTGTTGGCCCCGGCTTCGCGGGCCATCTGGATGATCTGCTTCGATGTCGTACCGCGAACAATGGAGTCATCGACCAACAGAACATTCTTGCGCCGGAATTCCAGCGAGATGGTGTTGAGCTTGCGCCGCACTGAACGGGCCCGCTCTTCCTGCCCTGGCATGATGAAGGTGCGCCCGATATAGCGGTTCTTCATCAGGCCCTCGCGATACTTGACCCCCAGCATGTGAGCCAGTGGCAGGCAGGCGGTGCGACTGGTATCGGGCACCGGGATGACCACGTCGATATCATGGTCCGGCCACTCGCGCAGGATTTTCTCAGCCAGGGCTTCGCCCATGCGCAGTCGGACCTTGTAGACCGACAGGTCGTCGATCATCGAGTCCGGACGGGCGAAATAGACATACTCGAAAATGCAGGGCGTGTGTGGTCTGGCTTCCGGGCTGACGTGGCGGTGGAGTTCCCCATCCAGAGTAACCAGTACGCTCTCGCCAGGAGCCAGGTCCGACACCAGACGGAAGTCCAGAATATCAAGAACTACGGACTCCGAGGCGATGATGTACTCCTTGCCATCGTCGCTATCGCGCACACCCAGCACGGCCGGTCGGATCCCGTGCGGGTCGCGAAAACCCAGCAGGCCGACCCCCGCTATCAGGGCAACGGCTGCATATCCGCCACGACAGCGGCGATGAACACCGTCAACCGCGGCAAAGATCTGCTTTGGACCCAGGGCCAGGTCGGGGCCAGCCACCAGTTCATGAGCCAGACAATTGAGCAGGACTTCAGAGTCGGACTCGGTATTGATATGGCGGCGGTCTTCGTCAAACAGCTCAGCACTGAGCCTTTCGGCATTGATCAGATTGCCGTTGTGACCCAGGGCAATGCCGAACGGTGAATTGACATACATCGGCTGCGCTTCGTCGGGCCGATCACAACCCGCAGTGGGATATCGAACATGACCAATGCCCACATCGCCGGTCAGACCGGCTACCGATCGTTCGCCAAACACATCCCGAACCAGGCCCATACCTTTGGCCGAGCGCATCCGACCGCGATCCAGGGTAGTCATGCCGGCAGCGTCCTGCCCCCGGTGCTGGAGGATGGTCATCGCATCGTAAAGACGCGCTGCCACCGGCGACTGACCAAAGATTCCTACAATTCCACACATTTCTAATCTGACTCCAATTCAGCTTCCGCAGGCAGGTCGGCGGTGACCGGCACATGGGCCTGCAATGATTCCGGAAATTGTGCCACGGCCCAGATCGCCAGCCGCTCGAATTCCGGCAACAAACTTGACTGCTGCCACCAGGGGTCGTCGGGAAAAGGCGTGAACCGGGCGATGATCACTGCAGCAAGGACAATCGCCAGACCACGCAGTGCACCAAACACGGCACCCAGCAATCGATCCGTCCCGCTCAAACCGGTACTCGCGATCAGTTTGCCCAGCAAGTAGTTGACCAAGGCCCCGACAACCAGCACCAGAACGAAGACCCCGACAAAGGCAACAACCAGCCGCGCCGAGGGCATCTCGATCCAGCCGTCCATCTGCTCGGCCAACGGCCCGGATGCCTGCAAGGCACAATACACGGCGGCCATCCAGACCAGCAGCGAAAACACCTCGCGAATGAATCCACGAAACAGACTGACAATCATGGACACCAGCACTATGCCCAGGATCACCAGATCGGGGGTACTCATGGATGCGAAACGACCAGTCCCTCGAGACCCATGCGGTCGGCAACCTGAGCCAGCAGGGCCTCAGCCTCGGACCGGCTCCCGACCGGGCCAATCCGCACCCGCCAGATCGTGCGGCTACCGGCCTGATCCTCGTGCAGGAAGCCTGGCAGGTCATGGCTCTGGATCTGGTCACGAAGACGCACGGCATTGCTGCGACTGGCAAAGGAACCCACCTGCGCTGCATAGGCGACGCCACCCTCAACACCCGGCGCAGCGAGATCGGTCGGCACCGGACCCGAGCGCACGATCGGGTCGACGCCGGCCACCGTTTGTACAATCTGAGTGCGCGCCCGCTCGGCGTCTTCTCGAGCTGCATAGGGGCCTGCCACCACCCTGTACAAGGTGGTTTCTCCGCGCACCAGCGGATCGATGCCTGCCAGATGCCCCAGCCGGCCCAGTCGCTCGACCACCTCTGACGCCGCCTGGCGCGAACCGAAGCTTGCCACCTGCACCAGCCAGGCAGTGAGCGCCGCTTCGACCGCCGCTGGCGCTGTCTCCTGCCTGGGCAAGCTCGGCTCAGACCTCGGAACGGGGACAGTCTCTGTGATCGGCTCTGTGATCGGCTCTGGCTCCGGATCAGGAGCCTTCTCTGGCTCATATGTGACGACGTCCAGTTCAGGCAGTGGCTCCGGGTCTGGCTCAGGCAGTGATTCAAGCCGGATCTCTTCTGCCGGCGACTGAACCACAACCGGCGTCTCCGGAACGAACCGGCCAGGTGCCTCGGCGGTAGATTCCGAGGCGACTCGACGGGCCTGGTCTGGATCCAGCGGCAGTCGTCGAACCGGCGCCCGATCGCCAGGCGCATCTGGCAGCTCGATGGTCAGCTCGCGCGCCGGGCGATCATCAGGCGCATCGAACAGCATCGGCACGAAGATGACCGCCAGCGCAATCAGGATCGTGGCACCGATCAGGCGCTGTTTCAAAACCTTGTCCATGTCATCCTATCCGAGCTTTTCCAGTTCCGGCCAGGCTTCGGCGATCGTATGAAACGACCCGAATACCACCACCCTACCGCCGCGCCCACAGAATTCGAGTGCACGGCGAACGGCAGATGGGGGTGATTTTACCGTTTCCACGCTACCGGCGACAGGGACCGCGCCAAGACGGTTCGCCAGCAGCTCGACGGGCAGCGCCCGCACACCCGCCAGCCCGGTCACGATCCAGTGATCAAAGCAGACATCCAGCGTCTTCGCCATGGCCTCGACATCCTTGTCGGCCAGGGCAGCAAAGACGGCCACGCTGCGTCCTTCAGCGGGGCCAAGGCTGGAAGCAAGGACCCTCGCCGCAGCCGCATTGTGGGCCACGTCGATCATTACCAGCGGCTGCCTGCTCAAGACTTCCTGGCGACCCGCTAGCCGTGCCTGCCTGATGCCTCTGGCCAACGCGGCCGGATCACGCACAATTGGCTCACCAAGCTGAAGCAGGGCCAACGCCGCCGCGGCGGCGTTTTCCACCTGGCAAGCACCTCCAAGCGCCGGTATCGGCAGCTCAAGCTTCAGGGCCTGATGACGCAAACGAAACCCGGAACGATGGCGGCGAACCCGATACTCACGGCCGGAGCGAAGCAGTCTGGCGCCGCCAGCCTCCAGGACATCGCTCAATCCAGCCGGCAGGCGACGCTCGGCAACGATCAACGGCCGGCCCGGACGCGCTATGCCTGCCTTTTCGCGCCCGATCGCCAACCGCGTCTTGCCCAGCCATTCAACATGGTCCAGGCCAATCGAGGTAATCACAGCGACATCCGGATCGACCACGTTGACCGCATCCAGGCGCCCACCCAGGCCCACTTCAAGAATCAGCAAATCGACCGCTGAGCGCGCTGCAAGATCAAGCGCGGCCAGTGTGATGTGCTCGAAATAAGTCAGCGGCATCCCGGCTCGCACAGCCTCCACCCTGGCCAGGGCTTCAGCAATCGCATCATCGTTGGCTGGCTGACCCTGGATACGCATGCGCTCGGCAAAACGCAGCAGGTGCGGCGATGTGTAGGCGAAGCTGCGATGGCCGGCAGCGCTGGCCATGGCTTCAAGATAGGCAACGGTGGAGCCCTTGCCATTGGTACCCGCAACGGTAATCACCGGCAAGCCATCAAGGGCCGGATTGAGGCGCTGCAAGACCTGGCGAACACGATCCAGACCGAGCTCGATCCTGGCCTCCGGCGTTCGCTGTTCCAGCCTGGCAAGCCAGCCGGCTAGCTCGCTGCCGATCAACCCTGGCTACTCCTCGCTGGCAGGTGCCAGGTCGCCAGACGTCGCCTCGGGATCAGTCCCCGGCTCCGGATCCACCAGTTCTCCTTCGTGCACCGGCGCTGCGCGCTGCCCAACCAGGAGACTGAGAAGAACATGGACGCGCTTGCGCAAATCGCGACGATCAACGATCTGGTCAATAGCGCCTTTTTGCAGCAAAAATTCAGCGCGTTGAAACCCTTCAGGCAACTTCTCTCGCACGGTCTGCTCGATCACCCGCGGCCCGGCAAAACCGATCAGGGCGTTGGGCTCGGCCAGGTTGATGTCACCAAGCATGCCGAGGCTTGCCGATACGCCGCCGGTGGTGGGGTGGGTGAGGATGGAAATGAAAGGCAGACCGCACTCAGACATTCGGGCCAGACCCGCCGAGGTCTTGGCCATCTGCATCAAGGAGAACAAGCCCTCCTGCATGCGCGCACCTCCCGATGCGGAAAAGCACACCAGCGGCAGCTCTCGATCGAGGCACTCGTTGACCGCGACCATGAACTTTTCCCCGACCACAGACCCCATCGACCCGCCCATGAACCTGAAGTCAAAAGCCGCCGCAACCAGCGCTGTCTCCAGCACGGTGCCACGCATCACAACCATGGCATCGCGCTCCCCGGTCGCCTTCTGGGTGGCAACGAGTCGGTCGCGATACTTGCGGGTATCACGAAATCTCAACACATCTACCGGCACCAGCTCGGCACCCAGCTCGACCCGGTCCCCCTCGTCGAGAAACGACTCAAGACGCGCCCGGCCGCTCAAGGACATGTGGTGCCCGCACTTGGGACAAACGTTGAGATTGCGCTCCAGTTCGGGCTGATAAAGCACGGCGTCGCAGGACTTGCATTTGGTCCAGACCCCGTCCGGCACCTTGCGGCTCTTGCCGCCCTCGGTACGGATCCGGGCCGGCATCAATTTCTGGAACCAGCTCATGTCGTTCTGACTGCCTGCTCAGCGTGAATCGGGACGCTATTGTCCATCGCCTCGCGGACCGGGGCAAGGAAATCCCTGCTTGCCGCTACGGCCTCCTCTACCGTGGCGCATTGGTCAAGGCGGTCTACCAGCGCCGAGCCAATCACCACGGCGTCGGCCACCGCTGCCACCGCTGCGGCCTGGGCCGGCTCCCGAATGCCAAAGCCAACGGCCACCGGCAAATCAATATGGCCTCGAACTTTTTCGATCATCGGGGCCAGCGCATCCACGTCCAGGCTGGCAGCACCGGTTACGCCCTTGATCGACACGTAGTAGACGAACCCACCCGCGAGACGAGCAGCATGATCAAGACGACGCTCAGTCGTAGTCGGTGCAACCAGGAAGATCTGATGAATACCCTGCCCCGCAAGCTGCGCCTTGAGCTCATCGGCTTCGTCGGCCGGACAATCGACGATCAGCAGCCCATCGACGCCGGCTTCGGCAGCTTCAGCGGAAAAACGCGCCGCACCGCGCCGCTCGATGGGGTTGGCGTAGCCCATCAGAATGACCGGCGTATCGGCATCTTCGTGTCGGAAGTCCCGAACCATGTCCAGCACCTGCTCCAGCCCAGTACCCTGGGCAAGCGCCCGCTCGTGGGCATTCTGAATCACAGGACCATCAGCCATGACATCGGAAAACGGCATGCCAATTTCGACCAGATCAGCTCCCGCCGCCACCGCCGCATGCAGCACGGGAACGGTCGACTGCGGCTGCGGGTGCCCGGCTGTCACATAGGGCACCAGTGCCACTCTACCGGCGCGCTTGAGCTCGGCAAAACGTCGATCTATACGATTCAAAACTCTATTCCTTCCACTTCAGCAACGGTGTTGATGTCTTTGTCTCCCCTGCCAGACAGGTTGACCAGCACAATCTGGTCTTTTGGCAGCTCCGCAGCCAGCTTCATCCCGTAAGCAATGGCATGCGCGCTTTCCAGTGCCGGCATGATGCCTTCGGTTCTGGTCAGGGCATGAAACGCTTCCATGGCTTCGGCATCGCTGATCCCGACATAGCGCGCCCGACCGCTGTCCTTCAGCCAGGCATGCTCAGGACCGACACCAGGATAATCAAGGCCGGCTGAGACCGAGTGGGTATGCCTGATCTGACCGCTGTCATCATCCAGCAGGTAGGTTCGGCTGCCATGCAGGACACCGACGCGACCCGCACACAGGCTGGCGGCATGTTCGAGGCCGGATAAGCCACGACCGGCGGCCTCCACTCCGTACATGGCAACATCAGTATCGTCGATGAACGGATGGAAAAGGCCAATCGCGTTCGAGCCGCCGCCGACGCAAGCAACCAGGGCATCCGGAAGACGACCGTACTCGGTCAGCATCTGTGCCCGCGCCTCGCGGCCGACAATCGCATTGAAGTCACGCACCATCGCCGGATACGGATGCGGACCGGCCACCGTGCCGAGGATGTAAAAAGTATCGTCAACGTTGGTCACCCAGTCGCGCATCGCTTCATTAAGCGCATCCTTGAGCGTGCGGGACCCCGACTCAACGGCAACGACTTTTGCCCCCAGCAACTTCATCCGGTAAACGTTGACGGATTGCCGCCGGACATCCTCAGCGCCCATGTACACGACGCATTCCATCCCGAGCCGGGCCGCGATCGTGGCCGAAGCGACGCCGTGCTGGCCGGCACCGGTCTCGGCAATCACGCGCCGCTTGCCCATTGCCCGGGCCAGCAGCCCCTGCCCGACCGTGTTGTTGATCTTGTGGGCCCCGGTGTGATTCAGATCCTCCCGCTTGAGCACGATGCGCGCGCCGCCGAGCTGGCGGGTCAGGTTTTCGGCCAGGTACAGCGGTGACGGCCGGCCGACAAAGTGCGCCAGATCACGGTCCATCTCGGCGAGGAAATCAGGATCCTTCAGGTAGTGACGCCAGGCGGCATCGAGCTCTTCCAGCGCCGGCATCAGGGTCTCGGAGACAAAGCGCCCACCGAAAATACCGAAATGTCCGCCCGCGTCGGGCAACTGCTCCATAGGCTCAAGCTCAAGCGCCTGTTCAACCATGTCTGATGTTCTCCATGAATCGATTGATCAGCTTAACATCCTTGATGCCGGGCTGGATTTCCACGCCGCTGGAAAGGTCCACAGCGTCCGGCCGCAACAAGCGGCACGCCTCGGCGACATTGTCCGGGTTCAAGCCACCGGCCAGAATCCAGGGTCTATCAAGTTTCGGGATGCGGTTCCAGTCAAAGCTTTTCCCTGTCCCGCCCAGCTCGCCACTGGCATGTGAATCCAGCAGCAGGGCGTCGGCATTGGCATGGCTACGCCAGCTCTGCTCGGCATCGGCCATCGCAATGGCCTTGATCCATGGCCTTCCAAAGCCGGCACAGTAGGCTGCACTTTCCTTGCCGTGGAACTGAAGCCAGTCCAGCCTGGCCTCGGCCAGACAGCGCTCGACCCAGTCCGGATCGGCATCCATAAAAAGCCCGACTCGGCTTACGAAAGGCGGCAATGCCCGACAAATGGTCGCAGCCGCCTCTGGCGCCAGGAAGCGTCGCGAGGCTTTGACAAAGACCAGGCCGATGGCGTCAACGCCGGCGTCAGCCGCCGCCAGCGCATCCTCGAGCCGGGTGATGCCGCATATCTTGACCCTGATCATGGTGCCAGGCTGCGATCATCGGGCGGAAAATCAACCGGTCCGGCCGTTGGCAAAGATGGATAATCAGGATAACTCGGAGCCATGAAATACAAACCCTCGGCTGGCGCTGTGATACCAGCGCGTGTTCGATCCTTCTGCGCCAGCAGCAAGCTGATCCATTCCACCGGCTGATCTCCCTGTCCAACCGCAATCAGAGAGCCGGCAATGTTCCTGACCATATGGTAGACAAAGGCGTTGGCTTCGATGTCAACGAACACCTCATGGCCCTGCCTCCGCACCGCCACCGAGTAGACCCGGCGAACCGGCGAGCGCGCCTGGCAACCAACGGCGCGAAAACTGGTGAAATCGTGCTCACCCAGCAGCGCCTGTGCGGCCTGATCCATGCGCTCGGCGTCCAGTGGTCGGCGCCACCAGGTCAGGCGACTGCGGTCAATTGCGGGTCGGATCCAGCGGTTGAGAATGCGGTAACGGTAGCTGCGGCGACGGGCCGAGAAGCGTGCGTGGAAGGCGTCATCTACCTGGCGTACCCAGAGCAGACTGGCACCGGGATGCAGCCTGCTGTTCCCCCCCAGCACCCAGGAACGCTCACTGCGCTGGGCATCGGTGTCGAAATGAACGACCTGGCAAATCGCGTGGACGCCGGTGTCGGTACGGCCGGCGCAATGCACCGCGACCGGATGATCGGCAACGCAGGCCAGGGCACGCTCGACACTCGCTTGCACCGTGGGTGTCTGGCGCTGGACTTGCCAGCCAAAAAATTGACTGCCATCGTATTCGACGCCCACCGCAAGGCGCATGAGTCAGCCTGCAACGATCATGGCAGCAGGCCTGCCGATAACGGGAGTGCCGGCGCAGAGATACGCCTCTCCGAACACCATTGGCTGACGACTCAGGAAATGCTGTCGATGAGCTGGCGCGCCTGCTCACGCATCTCTGCAGAGCCTCCGGCAAGTACCTCTTCCAGCAAGGTCCGTGCCGAATCCGGGTCATCCATCGAAAGGTAGGCTCGCGCCAGATCCAGCTTGACCTCTGCGTCATCATCAGCCAAGCTGAAATCGCCGTCACCGACACCGGCATCTGACGGGTCGATTTCCTCGATGGGTTCATCAGCACCGGCGTGGTCGGCGGATGCATCAGCCAAAGCTTCTTCGCCTCGGTCACTCTCATCGCGGAGGAAGGCCTCGAATTCCTCATCAGATGGCTGCTCGCTTTCTGCCGCAGGTGTCTCCTGCTGAGAGTCATCACCGCCGGCACCCTCGATCTCCAGCAGGTCACGCTCGAAGTCGCTCATGTCGTCTTCATCAGCGTCGACAATGCCCGGCATGGTGTCGTCGTCCAGATCCAGCGGCTCGTCGGCCGAACTGGCATCATCGTCCGGCTTGTCGCTATCAGCGGCAGCATCATCCGAACGACTGGAGAAGTCGAATTCGTAACCCGCTTCGGCATTGGGCTCGACTGCTTCGCCCTCAGCGCGCTCTCCATCGAGGCGATCGGCAAGCTCGGCCAAATCGAGATCCACGCCTTCGATTTCCTCGCCTGCAGGCTCATCGTCCTCCGGGCCGGAGGACGGTTGGAGCCGCGTCCGCTGCTGTTCGTCTACCTGCGCGAAGAACTCGTCTTCCTCGTCCATGGTGTCATCGACATCGACCTCGGCGACAAACGCCTGATCATCCGGTGATTCCGGCTTGTCGAGTATGCCCAGCATTTCGCGAGTTCGATCGTCGAGCCCCTCATCGCCATCCTCAAAACCGACTTGAGCGGTTTCAGGCGGCGTCAGCAACGGGTGCTCCGGAGCGCTGCTTGCAGCCAGGGTCAGGGCCTGTTGCCAGACCGAATCGCCATCATCATCGACATGGCGGTACATATCGTCCAGAGCCGCCGAGAATGCATCCGGATCGTCTCGCTCGGACAAGACTCGCAGCAGGGCCAGGTGGGCAGCCAGGTCTGTCGGCCGGGAGGCTAGCCGAGCCCGGGCCCTGGCCAGCGCGGCACCCTTGTCATCAGCGCCGGTCACAGTCGCAGCGCTGCGGCTGCGCAGCCAGAACAGGACGCCAACCAGACCACCGAGCACCACCACAATCAACACCGCCCAAAGCAGCCAGCCCCAACCGCTGCGCTGCTCGCCAGCAGCAGGCGCCGGTGGCGCCTGAACTTCAGCGACAGCCGGATCCCTGGCAAGCGGCGCAGGTTCCTCGTCAGCGACCGTCTCTGCCGGGGTATCGCCAACGGCAAACTCTTCCTCGAGATCTCGGAAATAAGCGCTGACTTCATCGTCCTCCGGACCTATTTCGGCGAGTTGGCGATCTGCCTCTTCGCGCGCCAGCCGGGCATCACGCAGCCGCGTTTCCAGTCTCGCCATCTCCTCGTCGGCTACGGCCAAACCAGCGGTTTCCCCCGACTCTATTGCTTCGCGAATGCTGGCGATATGGCGGTAGAGTTCGTCGGACTCCAGGGAGTCTGCCCACATCTGGTCTTCCAGCCCGTCGAGTCGCGTGTGCGCCTCGCGCATGGCATCAGCAGAAACCATAGTCCCTTCGTCCATGGCCTCTCGATCAGGAGGCACCACTTCGAGACGATGAACCACCTCCGGCGCAACCGGCTCAGGCTCGGCTGCTACCCGTCGTTCAACATCAGGAACGGCCAGATCGGCAATGACCGGCACATCGCCTGGGCGCGTTTCCTGGCGCCAGGCTTGCATCTGTTCACGAATCCGGCGTTCCGCCTCTGCAGTCGACGTGGCCAGGACAGCGTCCACATCAGGCATGGTCAGCTCCGCACCACGCCGCAAACGATTGACGTTGCCGTCGATAAAGGCCTGCGGGTTGCGCTCGAATATAGCCAGCATCACCTGATTCATCGTCATACTGGTATCCGGACGCCAGGCCATGGCGATACCCCAAAGTGTCTGTCCTGCACCAACCGGCCCAACGACGTCATCACGGATTCGAGCCTGGACGGCAGGCTCTGCTGTCGGCGCGGGTTCCGGACGCTGCTCAGGCGCGGGGCGAGCCGGTGCCGGCCGCACCTCGGCCGCAGGCGGCGGCGCAGGCTCTGCGACCGGCTCAGCGGGCACTGGCTGGATTTCGGGACGTCGCACGGGCGGGGCCAGATCAAGCAGCGGCGGGTCGAGAAACAGCGTGTATTCCCGCAGCACGCGACCGGAAGCCCAACGTGCATCGATCAGGACCTGAACCACCGGATCGTCCACGTTCCGCCGCGAACGAATGCGCAGTGTCGGAGGATCGACGCGTCGATCGACGGTGACATCCAGCCCAAGGGCAAGCGCTTCGGACGGCACGCCCAGCCGCTCATGGTCCGCTGCCGAGGCTGGCGCGATGGTCAGCGAGTCCAGCGCCATATCGTCCGCGCCAATAAGGCGTACGGTGACGTCAAGCGGCTGACCCAGGTAGGAACCGACCCTGGCCTCGCCCAGGCCCAGTGCCCTGAGGGCATCGCCCGGGGCCAGAAGCAGTGCCGTCCCCAGGGCACCGATCAACAGGGACTTGATACTCAGGATTCGCATGGACTCAGCCACCTTCTCAGCAGGTGAATTATCGATATTTCAAGCGAGTATACCAATGACTTCAGCCAATAAGGAACCTGGGACGGCATGCCGCACCGGCAGATCGACCGATTGACCCGTCATTCAGCCAGCCTTATAGCGCAATCAGGCTCTCGGCGATCTGCACGGCATTGAGCGCCGCCCCTTTGCGGACATTGTCGGCAACCACCCAGAAAGCCAGTCCCCGCGGATGCGCAAGGTCACGGCGCAGACGGCAAACCCAGACCTCGTCATTGCCCGTGGCATGAGTCAGGGGCGTGGCCAGCTCCTCACCCTGCAACAGCTTCACGCCTGGAGCCACGGACAACAGTTCGGCCACCTCCGGTACTTCAATTGGCGCATTCGTTTCCAGGTGCACCGCCTCGCCATGACCGACAAACACGGGTACACGCACGGCAGTTGCGCTGACGAAGATATCGTCACTGCCCAGAATGCGACGGGTTTCGCGGTGCATCTTCATTTCTTCGCGGGTATAGCCATTGTCTTCAAACACATCAATGGCCGGCAACACGTTGAAGGCAATCGGTAATTTGAAAACTTCTGGCTCCGGGTCGCGGAAGTTGAAGCGATCGGCGCATTGCCGGCCCAACTCCTCCATCGCCGCGCGGCCGGCGCCGGACACCGACTGGTAGGTGCAGACGTTGATTCTGGCGACACCTGCCTTGCGGTGGATCGGGGCCACGGCCAGCAGCATCTGGATGGTCGAGCAGTTCGGATTGGCGATGATGCCGCCCTTGAATGCCTTCAGAACCTCGCCGTTGACTTCAGGCACCACCAGCGGCACCTCGGGGTCCATGCGGAAATGCGAGGTGTTGTCGATGACGATGCAGCCGGCGGCGGCCGCGCGCGGCGCATGCTCGGCCGACACGCTGCCACCGGCCGAAAAAAGGGCGAAATCCCAGCCCTTGAAGTCGAAAGTCGCCAGGTCATCAACCACCACCGATTTCCGCCCATAGGATACTTCGCGCCCCACCGACTGGCTGCTGGCCAACGCCGCGATCTCGGCAACTGGAAACTTGCGCTCGGCCAGAATCTCGAGCATGGCCTCGCCGACGGCTCCAGTAGCGCCGACGACGGCAACGCGGTAGCCGTTTCTTGTGGGTGTTGTCATGATGTCTGTAGACGGTAGTTGATGGAGCGAGCTTGAATGCTAACCGGGATGGGTCGGGGATTGGAAGGGATGAAGGGATAAAGGGATACGGGAAAGCGGCCTTTCCACGTTTCCCTTTTTCCGCCTTTTTATCCCGGCACCCTGGGCGTCTGCGCCGGCACGTCACCGCATTGGGCGCGATGCAGCAAGATATGGTCCAGCAGAGTCAGAGCCAGCATCGCCTCGACGATTGGGACGGCGCGGATGCCGACGCAGGGATCGTGGCGGCCGGTGGTGATGATTTCGACCGGGTTGCCGTCGGTGTCCACGGTCCTGCCCGGGAGGCGCAGCGAGGATGTGGGCTTGAAAGCGACGGATACTTCGACCGGCTGGCCGGAGGCGATACCGCCGAGAATGCCGCCGGCATGATTGGACAGAAAGCCTTCGGGGGTGATTTCGTCGCGGTGTTCGGTGCCCTTGTGGGCAACGCTGCCGAAGCCTGCGCCGATTTCCACGCCCTTGGTGGCATTGATGCTCATCATCGCCGCGGCCAGGTCACCATCGAGCTTGGCATACACCGGCGCGCCAATACCGACGGGTACGCCGGTGGCCCGGGCCCGGACCAGGGCACCGACCGAGTCGCCGGACTTCCACAACGCTTTCATGTAGTCCTCGAGCTCGGGAACGCGCTTCTCATCCGGGCAGAAGAACGGGTTGCTGTTGATCACCGCGGCATCGAAGTGCTGATCACAGACCAGCTCGCCGAGCTGACCCAGCCAGCCAACAATCTCGACACCGTAGCGCAGTTTCAGATACTTGCGCGCCAGCGCCCCGGCCGCCACCCGCATCGTCGTCTCACGCGCCGAAGAGCGGCCGCCGCCGCGATAATCGCGGATACCGTATTTGTGGTGATAGGTGTAGTCGGCATGTCCCGGCCGGAACTGGGCAGCAATTTTGGAGTAGTCCTTCGAGCGGGCGTCGGTGTTGTAGATCAACAACGCAATCGGCGTACCGGTCGTCTTGCCCTCGAACATGCCGGAAAGAATCTGCACATCCTCGGCCTCCTTGCGCTGCGAGGTCCAGCGACTCTGTCCGGTCGCCCGTCGCATCAGCTCATCGCGGATCTCCTCTGCCGTTATCGCAAACCCCGGCGGAAACCCGTCTATCACGCAACCAATCGCCGGCCCATGACTCTCGCCAAAGGTGGTGACGGTCAGAACGTGGCCGAAAGAATTGGACATGGTCGGAGCCTGCTGTTTGGCAGCGATGATTAAAGATTCGTGTAATTCGGCCCTGATCCGCCCTCAGGTGTCACCCAATTGATCACCTGATACGGATCGGCAATATCGCAGGTCTTGCAGTGCACGCAGTTGGCGGCGTTGATCTGGATGCGCTTGCCGGCCTCGTCTTCGACCTTTTCGTAGACATTGGCCGGGCAGAAACGGGTGCAGGGATTGCCGTATTCCTCTTCGCATTTCGTGAAACAGACATCCGGCTCAACAATCTTCAAATGGATGGGCTGGTCTTCATCGTGGGCGGTAGCGGCGAAATAGACCGAAGCCAGGCGGTCGCGTGGCGGCAGTTCGCGGTCGACCCAGTCGTAATCAAACCCTTCCTGGTCGAGACGCCGGTACTGTTCGTGGTCGGCGTGGTTGCTCAGGGTACGCGGCAATCGTCCGCCGGTGACCGTCTCGATCGCCGCCGTGGTCATGCCGCGCCAGAAGCCCTTGTTGAAGCCCGGGCGGATATTGCGCACCTTCTTCAGCTCGGCGACGATGTCGGAGTCACGCAGGCGCTTGTCGAAGCCGTCGGCGGCCAGCTTGCCGGCCAGGTGTTCGGCCGCCAGCATGCCCGACTTCAACGCCTGGTGGGTGCCCTTGATCTTGGGCACGTTGAGCAGGCCGGCCGAGTCGCCAATCAGGATCGCGCCGGGCATTTCGACTTTCGGCAGCGACTGGTAGCCACCCTCGACCAGGGCACGGGCGCCAGCTGACAGGATTTCTCCGCCGTCCAGCAACTCGCGCATCATCGGGTGGTGCTTGAACTGCTGAAAAGCCTCGAACGGGGAGAAGTTCGGGTCCTTGTAGTCCAGGCCACAGACAAAACCCAGCGCAATCCGATTCTTGTCCAGGTGATAGACGAAGCTGCCGCCGTAAATGGATTTGGGTAGTGGCCAGCCGACCGTATGCTGGATACGGCCCGGCTCGACCCGGCCCTCGGGCAGCTGCCAGAGCTCTTTCATGCCAATGCCATAGGTTTGCGGGTCGCAGTCGGCGTCGAGCTTGTATTTCGAGATCGCACGCTTGCTCAAGTGTCCGCGGCAGCCCTCGCCGAGCACGGTGACGGCCGCGTGGATCTCGATACCCTGGACGTAGCTGTCCTTTTCATTGCCCTGCCGATCCACGCCCATGTCGCCAATGATGACGCCCTTGACCGCGCCGGCATCATCGTAAGCCAGGTCAGCTGCGGCAAAGCCCGGGAACAGGTCTACGCCGAGCGCTTCGGCCCTGGGCGCCAGCCAGGCGCACATCGCACCGAGTGAAACGATGAAGTTACCGTGGTTGTTCTGCTGCGGCGGGGTTGGGAGCTTGCGCTTGCCGGATTTCGACAGCAGCAGGAACTCATCGGTCCCGGCCGGCACACAGATCGGCGGCGGATCGTCGCGCCAGCCCTCGAGCAACTGATCCAGCGGTTCCGGCTCAATCACCGCCCCGGACAGGATATGGGCACCGATCTCGCTGGCCTTTTCAATCACGCAGACGTTGAGATCGTTCTTGAGCTGCTTCAGGCGAATGGCACAGGCCAGTCCGGCCGGGCCAGCCCCGACGACCACAACATCGTACTCCATGATTTCACGTTCGGACATGATTTTGTATCGTTTTGCTTTGGATCAATTGGGCAGTAACGCCAGTGGCTTTGCAATTATGCCCGCATCGGGGCAGCCTGATGTCATTTCCGCCAAGTCTGAGCCCCCGGTTTTTTCAAAACCATCACCACCGAGCGCACCAAGTTTTTCAGCCTGAACCTTAAGTTGGTTGATTACTTCGTATTCGCAAAGCCTGCGGCCAGTCTTCTGTCCCGGCCTAAAGCGTCAGCTTGGCTTCTCGGTACTGACCGGGTTGCGCACCGTAGCGCCTGAAAAAACACCGGCTGAAATACGATAAATCGCTGAACCCCCAGTTCTGCGCAATATCGCCGATGGTCAGATTTGCATTTGCTGGATCGGCCAGGGCCTCGGCGCAGCGCTCAAGACGCTGATCAAGTAGCCATCTCGACACAGTCGTGCCTTGCGCCTGGAACAGTCGTTGCACCTGGCGGACCGACAGGTCGAATCGCTCGGCGATCCATGCACTATTGACTTGCCCGTGCGGCAACGCTGCCAACAAGGTGCTCTGGATACGACTGAGCAGGATTTGCCGGGAGAAAGCCGGATCACTGGCCGACGCCAGCGCGATCGGCTCGATCGCACTCAAGACCAGGCCAACAAAGTGGTCGTACAAACGGCGCCCATTGCCCCACGGTTCGTTTTCGGCAAGATCGGCCGGGTTCGCCAGGGATTTGAGAAATGAATGCAGGGTAGCACCCACCGGCTCGCGAACGCGGCTGGCATGTGCGCCGGGCGCATGAGGCTGCAAGGCCAGCAGGTCTGCACGCGGCAGCATGGCGGATACGAAGGCAAAATCGGCGTCGAACTCCAGGCTATAGCTTTGCGCGGAATCGACAAACACGGTCTGCCCGGTCTCCACCAGCTCGCGCTTGCCGCGAGCATTCAACCAGCCATAGCCACGCGTCATCGTGCTGACAAACAGCCAAGGGCCAGTCCCTGCCGCTATCTCTTCGCGACCCCGATGCAGAATCTGGGCCGAGGCATCAATCGCCAGCCAGCCCGAGGGGCCGAAGCGACCAAGGCGCAGGCTTGCCTGGAAATCACCGACCTCAGGCGCCTTGCCTGGCGCGAGGTCCACCTCCGCCCTGACCGGCAGCACCAGGTCTGACAGGCACCCCTGCCACTCGGCCACCCGTTCGCTGACGCTGACATGAGGATTGCTGGCGCGGGCCAGAAACTGGCCAATACCAACATCGGCGATAGGGGATGGTGCGGACATGCCGACCGAATTATCGGCGCTGCTGTCGTTTCAGTCCAGCGCCCGTGTCGTTCTGGACCTAACGCTTGCAGCGGGAGCGACCGTAATATTCCGGTGCCGGGCATCCGTGCTGAAAGAGGTGATGCCAGCCTGGACGCCGGCCCTGATCTTCAACTGGAGCTTGAGACTGTGTGCCTGGAAAAATTGTTCGACAGACTGCCACAAGGCCGAATCCTCGCTCCGCCCTGGCTGATCCCGGTCCTGCTTGGACTGATCCTGAGTCAATCAGGCATGGCTGAAGAGACGCTGCTGCACGCATTCGCCCTGAACGAGATCGATGAAGGTGGCGCCACCCACGCTGTTGTCTGGCGCGGCGAGCGTCCTGCTCAGCTGCAGGTTCGAATCCAGGGGCTTCCGGATCGCATTGTCGAACATCGCGTGATTGACGATCGCGTGACACTGCTCAGTCTCAGCCGTGTGCCCTCCTCGGTGCATTTTGATGTCCGAGACGAAAACGACGGCCTGCTGGCAACAACGCAGGCGCGTGCCATGCCGTTTGGCTGGCAGCCGGATGTGCCGGGTGTCGGCCCTGACAGGCCGATCGGTGCCGCCGTGATTTATCGGGATGAATTGGTCGTTGGCGGCTATTTTTCCGCCGTCGGCGGCTTCGCCTCCATGGCTTTGGCCCGTTTCGATGGCTATCGCTGGTTGCCTTTTGGCGACGACCAGGGTTCAGGCCTCAACCTGGGTGCTACCAGCGCGCAAGTCTTTGTCAACGATCTGGCTGTTTTCCAGGGCGACCTTTACGTTGCCGGCAGTTTCGGCGAAGCAGGCGACACCCCCGTCTTCAATATCGCCCGTTTTGACGGCAGTGGCTGGCATGCCGTTGGCGAGACGGGAAACATCGAGTGGATCGAGGGGCTACTGGCAACGGAAGACCGACTCTACGTGACCGGCTCGTTCAGCGCCATTGGCGGACAGACCTCTCGACGCATTGCCGCCTGGGACGGTAAGACCTGGATTGGCATCAACCCTCAACCCCTTTCACCGGATGCTCCTCAGCCCAGCATCCACGCCATGGCCAAGTTCAACGGAGAGCTGATTGTTGGTGGCCAAATCGCCGAAATCGGCGGGGTCGCCGTCAACAACCTTGCCCGCTTCGATGGCAGCCAGTGGCACCCGCTGGATAATGGCACTACCGATGGCGTCAACGGCATTGTCCGCGCCCTGCAGGTTTTCCAGGACCATTTGATTGTCGCCGGAGGCTTCAGCGAGGCCGGCGGCGAGCCAGCCAATCGAATCGCGGCCTGGAATGGTGAAGCCTGGGGCGGTTTGGCCGTTGCGAACAACGGCTTTGATGGCCCGATCCTGACATTGGCGCTGTTCAACGGCCAAGTCGCCGCCGGCGGCGAGTTCAGTGGCGGCCTGTCCTTTTTCGGTGGCCACGGTTCCTGGACGCAAGCGATTGATTTATTCAATGTTCGAGTCATCCAGGATGTTGGATTCCTGACCGCGCTCGACCACCTGCTGGTCGTTTCCGGCACGTCAATCTTGGACACACCAACCGTGGGCCAGGCTGCCGTTTACTTGTATCACCCCAGCGGTTTCTGGACCGCGGCAGGTGAACGCTTCCAGCGCCGACTCTTTGACTTCGTATCCGGCTTCCCTGTGAGCTTTTTTGGGTTTGGCAACACCTTGCTGGCAGGTGGCTTTCGGATGTGGGCACCGAATGTGAAGGACGCGGCTGTGTATTCCTATTGGGACGGCGAATCCTGGCGCGGCGCGGACTTTATTCCCGACCCCTCCTTCACCCGCGCTCACCAGTTCATCGAATTCCAGGACGAGCTCTACCTGGCCGGTAGCTTTTTGACCGTCAACGACCAGACTTTCAATGGTATTGCGCGCTTTGACGGAGAAAACTGGCAGCCGCTGCCCGGGCCGGCAGGCATTGGCCTGGAAAGGGACAGCCCAGCGCCCACGCCGACGCTGAGCATGATCGAGTATCAAGGCCAGCTGGTTATCGGTGGCCCTTTTGACCGTGCTGGCGGGCTCCCGGCGGATGGGCTGGCCCGCTGGGACGGTGAAACCCTGCGACCATTCGATGCAGCGCTCGATGGCAAGCCATCGGGCCTGATCCGGACCATGGCCGTGGTCGGCGACACCCTGTATCTGGGCGGTTCCTTGCAGTGGAGCAGTGACGATCGCATCTTTCTTGCCGGCTTCAACGGCGAGGAGTGGTTGCCCCGGCCCGGTTCTGACGGCCCCCGCCTCAACAATTCCGTATTGCGAATGACCGAGTTCAAGGGCGAGCTGGTTCTGACCGGGTTCTTCTCCCGCGTTGATGATGAATACGTCGGCAGTGCGGTGCGTTTTGATGGCACCGAGTTTTTGCGGTTTCCCGGAGTGCCCAGCGAGGCGCCGACGCAGGGACAAGGTGGCATCTCTTTTTCCGATTTCATTGCCGACGGTGATGACCTGGTGATAGCGGGATTAATGAGCCTGGATGACGGTCCTTATGAGTACCAGATCATCCGCTGGGACGGGGAAAACTGGGGCGAGCGACTGCCGGACATTGCCCCTGTCTTCTCAGACAGGGTCTGGTCCGGCGCACGTTGGTTGACCCGGCTCAATGGCCAACTTCACGCCCTCGCCAGTTTCGAGCGCGACGGCATAATCAACTTTGCCGAGGTATTCGCATTCGATGGCGAGGCCTGGCATCCAATAATCCCCCCGCCGGAACAGCTGCCAACCAGCGCCTGGTCAGTCCCGGCGAGAATCAACAGCGCGGCATGGCTGGATGATCAGCTAATGCTGGGAGGTGAATTCAGTCGCAGCCAGGGCCATCTGGCGGACTACCTGATCGCCTTCGACGGCCAGCACTGGACGCCAATGCCACCCGAGGACTCGCCCAACGGCGAAATCCTGGTGCTGATGCCGCACGAGGGCTGGCTTTATGTCGGGGGTCGCTTTACCCAGATCGGCGACGATTCGATGCCTTACCTGGCCCGCTGGAACGGCCAGCAGTGGGAAGGCATCGACGGTCTCAACGGGCCGGTCCATGCCATCGAGATCCACCAGGGGGAAATTTACGCAGGCGGTGAGTTTTCCCAGGCCAGCGCCACCCAGGTCAATTTCCTGGCCCGCCACGATGGCCAGCAGTGGCATCCGCTGACGGCCAGCGGACAGTCACCTGGCGTCAACTGCGGCAATGTCTGCTCAGACCCGCAGGTCTGGGCATTGAAGTCATTGGGCGACGAGTTGGCCGTAGGTGGCCGGTTCGTCGAGGCCGGCAATACACCTACCGGCGGTGTGGCCCGCTGGAACGGCGAGGGCTGGATCGCGCCCTGGCAAGGCGGCGACCTGCGACCCGTCGGGGAAGTGCGCGGTTTTGAAAGTTTCGACGATCATCTGATGGTCGCCTCGACGGGCGTTTCTTCACCGAACTTCCAACGCGCCTTCCCCAACCTGATGTTCTGGAGCGGCAGCGACTGGGAGACGCTCCCCGGCTTCAATGACGTGGATCGACCGCCCGGTGGCCTTGGGGCGATCAAACGCCTGGGCGATGAATTGTGGGTTGGCGAAACCTACCAGGGCTTCCTGAATCGTGGCACCGAGCTTAGGCGTAACGAGGAAGGCCACTGGGCCAACTTTGCTGCGCCTTCGGACGGATTGCTGCGCGGTGCGAACCAGATCCCCCGAACCCGGACCATCGTGCCATGGGACAACGGCGTAGCCATTGCCGGCGAGTGGTTCACTGTCGGCCGCCTCGGCTCTCATTCGTTCAGCCGCTGGCTGCCTGAGCCTGCTGAGGTCCGGATTGACAGTCTGTCGGCAGCGCTGATCCCTGGCGGCGGCAGTGTCAGTGTCGTTGTCGCCGTCGACGGAGAAGTGCGCCGTCCACGCGGTGGCGTCGTGATTATCGAGTCCGAAAACGGTGAGCGCTGTGAAACTGCCCACTCCGCAAAGCTGGGTTCGAGCGTGCGGGTTTTTGAATGCGAACTGACCCTGGAAGGCAGCGGTGCAGTCAAGCTCAGCGCCCGCTATCTGGCCTCACCCAGCCACGAAACATCGCAGTCAGCACCCGCTCGTATTCTGGTCGGCGTGGCAGCCGAGCTGTTCCAGGATCGCTTTTCGGAGTAGCGCCGCGAGAACCACCTCAGGACGCCGCGGCCGAGACCGGTCAAGCCACCGTCACTTCGGCGGTGGCGCTTACTCCACCAGCAGCGGCTCCAGCGCCGGCCACAGGCGTTCGAGCATCAGCGGCTGGGCTTCGATGGTAGGGTGAATGCCGTCTTGCATCATCATGCCCGGCTGATCGAACAGGTCGTCGAGGAAGAACGGCAGCAGGGTAACGCCGTGTGCCTCGGCCAGGCGTGGATAGATGGCCTCGAAGCGGCTAACGTAGGCTGGCCCCAGATTCGGCGGCATGCGGATCTGCATCAGACCGACGCGGGCGCCCGAGCCCTTGCCCTTTTCGATCAGTGCCGCCAGATTCTGTTCTATCTGGCGCGGCGCCAGCGCACGCAGCCCATCGTTGCCGCCGAGGATGATCAGCAGCACGTCGGGCTCGAAGTCAGCCAGCAGACCGGCCAGGCGGCTCAAGCCCCCGGCCGTGGTTTCCCCGGATATGCTGGCATTGATTACCCGTCGGTCTTCGCCCAGCCTTTCCGACAACAAGTGCGCCCAGCCAGCTTCACGCGGCATGTTGTAGGCGTCTGACAGACTATCTCCGATAACCAGTACGGTAGCCGCGGCGGCCGGTGCCGCAATAATCATGGCTGCCAGCATGGCGGCGGCCGAAAGCATAATTCTGACAATGGACCAGCAATGACGGATCATGGGCAAAAAATTCTCTCCTGTCGCAACGTGGGCTTCAGCGTCCAGGCGCCGGGCGGCCAACTCGATATTCTCAAGGATATCAACCTGAGCCTGAACGAAGCCGAAACGCTGGCCATTGTTGGCGCCTCGGGATCGGGCAAGACCACCCTGCTCGGCCTACTGGCCGGGCTGGAGCGCCCAACCACAGGTGAGGTATGGCTGGCAGGCGAGCATCTCAACCGCCTCGACGAAAACGAACGCGCCCGCCTGCGCCGGCGCCGGGTCGGCTTCGTGTTCCAGTCCTTTCATCTGCTGCCCAGCCTGACCGCGCTGGAAAACGTCATGCTGGCGCTCGAGATCGCCGGCCTGGACCGGCCTCGCCAGCGCGCCACCCGCGCCCTGGAGCAAGTGGGCTTGAGTCATCGCATGGCCCACTACCCTCGCCAGATGTCAGGCGGTGAGCAGCAACGCGTGGCCATCGCCCGCGCTTTTGCCGGAGACCCGGCGGTGCTGTTCGCCGACGAGCCCACCGGCAACCTGGATCGCAACACCGGCGAATCCGTTGCCAGGTTGTTGTTCGACATCAATCGCGAGCACGGCACCGCCCTGGTCCTGGTGACTCATGACCTGAACCTGGCCCGGCGCTGCGGCCGGATCGAGGAAATCGAGGACGGCAGCCTGATCAGCGGTCAGGATGGGGCCCAGAGCGAGAGCGGTCGCGAGCGCTTCCGCCTGGTCGACAAGGGATGAGTAGCGGCATGAATGCCTTTGCCCTGTCCGGGCGCCTGCTGCTTCGCCAGGGCCGCTCTGGCGCCCTGGGCCTGCTGGCCGCCGGCCTGATTGTCGCAACTGCCGCGCTGGTCGCGGTCAGTCAGTTCACCGACCGGGTCGGGCGTGCGCTGGAGCGCGAGGCCGGAGAGGCCCTTGCCGCTGATCTGGTTGTCACCGGGCGCGACCGCATCAATCCAGAGATCGTCGAGCAAGCCCGCGCCATGGGCCTGGAGACCTCCGAAGTCATTCTAATGAGCACCGCGGTGTTCATCGGCGACGACAGCATGCTGATCGACGTCAAAGGCGTGTCCGAGGGCTATCCGCTCAGGGGGCAGCTGCTGCTGGCCGACCGCCTGGGCGGTGAGGAACAGGGCCACGTCGGGATTCCCGAGCGCGGCCAGGCGTGGATGGAGCCGCGTGGGCTGCGCTACCTGGACGCCGACACCGGCGACATGACCGACCTGGGCACCCGTGAGCTGACCATCAGCCGCTCGCTGGTGTTCGAGCCGGATCGCGGCGGATCGCGCTTCATGCTCGCCCCGCGAATGATGGTCAACCTGGCCGACCTGCTGGAGAGTGAACTGCTGGGGCCCGGCGCCCGGGCGCGCTATCGGCTGCTGGTCGCCGGCGGCGAAGGCGATGTAGACGCCTTTCGCCGCTGGCTGGAACCGCGCCTGGACGATGCCGAGCTGGGCATCATCACGGTGCGAGATGCCGAAGACCAGACCGGCCTGGCCCTGACGCAGGCCAGGCGGTTCCTCGGGATTGCCGCCCTGACCACGGTGATCCTGGCTGCCGTTGCCATCCTGCTGTCGGCGCTGCGATTTGCCTCGGCCCAGCGTGACCTGGTCGCGCTGCTGAAATCTTTCGGCGCGACCGGCAACCAGGTCATGGCCGCCTTGTCGCTGATGCTGTTGTGGCTGGTGCTGGTGGCGGTGATCATCGGCGGGCTGGCCGGGCTGGGTGCCCAGGCAATGATTGCCGAGATCCTGGCCGACGGTCCCGCTGGCGCACTACCGCCGCCGCGCCTGGCGCCGGTGCTGGGCGGCGGCCTGTTCACTCTGCTGCTGGCCGCCGGCTTCGCCTTGCCGCCGCTGATCAATCTGCGCCAGGTACCGCCGATGCGGATTCTGAATCGGTCGCTGGACAACCGGATCGGCTTGTCACGGCTGCTTTGGCTGCTGCCCATTGCCGGCGCCCTGGCCATCCCGGTGTTCCAGCTCGGCCATACCCGGCTGGCCCTGATCGTACTTGGCGGCAGCGCCGTGCTGGCACTGGCCCTTGCCCTTTTCGGCTGGCTGGCGATGATCTTCACCCGGCTGCTGTCGCGCCGGGCTACGGCCGCCTGGCGCTTCGGCCTGGCCGGCCTGCATCGCCGTCGCGGCGCCGGCATTGTCCAGGTCACGGCCTTAGGGTTAGGCCTGATGGCACTGCTGTTGCTGATGATCGTGCGCGCCGAACTGCTGGAGCAGTGGCGCGGCAGCCTGCCGCCGGACACGCCGGATCACTTCCTGGTCAACATCCAGCCCGACCAGGTTGACGCGGTCCAGGATGAGCTGATCCGGGTCGGTGCGCGCAATCTGCAGGTCCGGCCGATGGCCAACGTCAATCTGGTTGCCTCCAGCGGCGAGCTGCAGCGTGATGACCGTATGGCCGGCCAGATCAACCTGTCCTGGATTGATGAGCTGCCGCCGGCCAACCGAGTAATTGCCGGCGAGTTTTTCGCTCCCGATGCCACCGGAGAAGTGTCGCTGGCCGACATGTGGGCGCAGCGCCTGGGTGTCGAACTGGGCGACGAGTTGACCTTCGAGTCCGGTGCGCGGCGATTCACCGCCACCGTGACCAGCATTCGCGAGGTCGACTGGAACTCCTTCAACGTCAATTTCTTCGTCCTGCTGACCCCGGATGCCGGCGAACTGCTGCCGCACCAGTTCATTGCCAGCTTCTACCTGGCCGATGGCGACGGCAGCGTGCTCAGGCCCATGTCGAGGACATGGCCGAACGTGTCAGTGATCGACGTCGGGGCCATCATCGCGCGTATCGGCGACATCATCGACCGGGTCAGTTCCGCCGCCCAGGTGGTGTTTTTGTTCACCCTGCTGGCCGGCCTGGTCGTGCTGCTGGCCGCGCTTGAGGCCACCCGCGACGAGCGTCGCCATGAATCCGCCCTGATCCGGACCCTGGGTGCCGACAACCCGATGGTCCGGCGCGGCCTGCTGATCGAGTACGGCATCATGGCCGTGATTGCCGCCCTGCTGGCCACGGTCGGATCGGCTGCCACCGGCTGGCTGCTGGCCCGCGAGCTGTTCGACTTTGCCTATCAGCCCTCGCTGCGCCTGTTCCTAACCGGGTTTGTCGCCTCGGTGGTTCTGGTGGTAGGCAGCGGCTGGTTGGGCAACCGGTCGGTGCTGTCGACACCGCCGGTTCGCATCCTGCGCACCGGCTGATGCCATCGTGAGCACACCGGCGCCGACCCAGCATGACCCCCAGGCAAGGCTGATCCTGACCGGTTCACCCTGGCGGGTGACCTGGACCATGGGCTGGCCGGCCGTGGCCGTGATGCTGCTGTGGGGCCTGAACGCGATCCTGGATGCGGTCTTCATCGGCCAGCTGATTGGCGAGCAGGCCCTGGCCGGGGCCGTGCTGGCCTACCCGATCACCCAGCTCACCCTGGGTTTGAGCTCGCTGGCGGGCATCGGCGGTGGCGTTGCCCTGTCGATTGCCATCGGCCGCGGCGACCGCGAGTTGATGCGCTGCCTGCCCGGCACGGTGCTGGCCATTGCCGGCCTGCTGGCGCTGGGCTACGCGGTGATCGGTGCTCTGTTTGCAGAACCCCTGGTCCGGGCCATGGGCGGGCGTGGCGAACTGATCGATATCGGCGCCAGCTACCTGCGTGCCTCGGCCCTGGGCGGGCTGGGCGCCATCGCCGGCATGAGCCTGAACATGCTTCTGCGCGGCGAAGGCAAGATGCGCCTGGCTGCAGGCTACATGGCCATCGGTCTGGCCATCAATATCCTGCTCACGCCGCTGTTCATTGCCGGCTTCGGCTGGGGCGTGGCCGGAGCGGCCTGGGCAACCAATGTTGGCGGCCTCGTCGGCGCCGCGCTGGTCTGGATGCGCTTCGCCCGCGGCCGTGCCAGCTACCCGGTCGATGCACGCTGGGTCGGCCTGCATCCCGCGCTGTCCCGCCGCATCGTCAAACTGGGCATGCCAGCCATGATCATGAGCTCCATGGGCCTGATCCAGGCGATCGTGGTTTTCAATGTGCTGGTTCGAATCGGTACCGAGTCGGATATTGCGTTTTACGGCGCGGTCTGGCGGGTGCTGATCTTCATGCTGACGCCGTTATTCGGGCTGATGCGTGCCTTCCAGCCGGTGGCCGGCATCAACTACGGCGCCGGCAACTGGCTGCGGATACGCCAGAATTTCTGGACCTTCGTCGGCGCCGGCCTGCTCATCATTGTGCCGATCTGGGCCTTGATGACGCTGTTTCCAGCACAGACCCTGATGCTGATGCTGCCGGAAATGACATTTTCCAGCACCGATCTGCATCATTTTCGAGTCATGATGCTGGTGCTGCCGCTACTGCCGGTCACCTTCACCGCCCTGGCCCTGCTGCCGGCCATTGAACAGCCTGGCAAGGCGACCCTGGTCTCGGTCTCGCGTCAGCTGGTGTTCTACGTGCCGGTAATGCTGATTGTTCCCGGACTGGTCGGTCTCCCCGGCGTCTATTACGGGGCTACCGGCATCGACCTGCTCTGCGGCTTGTGGCTGCTGATAATGGTGCTGGCGATTTTCCGTCGCCAGGGCCATGACACTGTTGCCGACCGTGGCAGCGGCTATGCCAGCCAGGAGGGTGCTACAAGATAAGCCACCTGACTGGCCGGCTAAACCACGAGACGACTATTGATCAACCCCGGCGAGCATCGCGCAGGATATCGAAGGTAGTCACGAAACGATCGCGATCCTGCTCGCCCCGCTTGCCGGGTGTCGAGGCCTTGTAGCGGCCGACATACTTGAGATCCTGACCGGGAGGCTTGCGAAACACCAGCAAGGCATGACGGCAGGCCTCCAGCGGCTCATCCGAGATCAGGGTAAACCAGGGTTTGTCGCCATTTTCGGCAACCACAACCGAAGTGTTGCGCCCCCTGGGCTGCTCAAGATCGGTGACGGCACCGTTGTAGAGGTGCGCCTGGCCGCGCCTGTCCAGGCTCATCGACAGTGACAGCCCCGAGCACAGCTCTTCTGCCCGCCGCATGGTCTCCTCGGATAAGGTATCGAATGTATCCTTGCCCTGACTCATAAGTTTCCTCCGCATCACTTACCCACCGCTCATCATACACCGGCCTGAAAAGCGTGCAAGAACAGCACTTCGGCCGTTGGGAACCTTGGAATATCGACAGCCTGGAGAGTAGAATCGACGGCATTCGCAAGCATCAAGGGGCAGGAAACATGTGAGCCAGTCCAACCAGGTAACTCGGCTTTTGCAGGCCTGGGCCTCGGGTGACCGGGCAGCGGGCGACGATCTGATGCCGATCGTCTACGCCGAGCTGAAACGCATATCCAGGGCGCAGCTGCGCGCCAGCGATGTGCCGGTCACCATGCAGGCCACCGAGCTGGTCAACGAAGCCTGGATGCGCCTGGCTGGCCAACGCCAGGCTGACTGGAATGACCGAACCCATTTCTTCGCGCTCGCCTCGACCATGATCCGTCGAGTGATGCTGGATCATGCGCGCAAACGCTGTGCGCAAAGGCGTGATCGTCGTCTGGAGGTTCCGATCGACGACCAGTTCGAAGTCATGAGTGAAGCGCGGGCAGAAGAACTGGTACAACTGGATGAAGCCTTGGCTGAACTCGAGCAGTTGGACCCCCGCCAGGCCCGGCTGGTCGAGCTGCGCTACTTCGGCGGTCTGACCATTGAGGAGACCGCGCACGTACTCGACATTTCGCCCTCGACGGTCAAACGCGACTGGCTACTTGCCCGGGCCTGGCTATTCCGCCGCGTCCAGGGCGAGGACGCCGAAGATGACGAAGCCGGTCAATAGCATGGATCCGGTCCGCTGGCGCAGGGTCAACGAGCTCTTCGACCAGCTGATTTCCATTGACGACCTGGCCCAACGCAAGTCTCGCCTTGAGGCCGCCTGCGGCGAAGACGCGACGCTGAAATCGGAGGTGGCGTCGCTTCTGGCCGCGCATGATGCGAGCACCGGGTTTCTTGATCAAGCCGTCGTCACCGAGTCGGCGGCCATTCTCGATATGGAGGGAAAGTCTCGCTGGCTTGGCAGACAGATCGGGCCATGGCAAATCGAACAGCTCATTCACGCCGGCGGCATGGGATCGGTTTACCGCGCCCGCAGAGTTTCGGGCGACTTTGCCCAGACGGCCGCCCTCAAGCTGGTTCGGATGGAGTTGCCCGGCAGCGACCAGCTGCGCCGCTTTGCGCTCGAGCAGCAGGTACTGGCCAGCCTGCAACATCCCAACATCGCCCATCTGCTCGATGGTGGAACGACCGAGGACGGTGTGCCGTGGCTGGCCATGGAATACATCGATGGCGAACCCATTGATCACTGGTGCAATCAGAGGCGCCTGACCGTAGCCCAGCGCCTGGGCCTGTTCGAACAGGTATGCGATGCGGTCTCGTTCGCGCATCGCAATCTGGTCATTCATCGCGACATCAAGCCTGACAATATTCTTGTCAACCGGGAATCGGTACCGAAACTGCTGGATTTCGGCATTGCCAAGCTGCTCGACGAGCACAACATCGGGCATGCCCAGACCATCACCCGGCAACGCATGCTGACACCAGCCTACGCCAGTCCCGAACAATTTCTGGGCAAGCCCGTCGGAACGACCAGCGATGTCTATTCGCTGGGCATGTTGCTGTATCAGCTGCTGACCGGCCAGCCAGCCTATCGCATTACCGCTGAAACCGCCCTGCCCGACTGTGAACGCCTGATCTGTCGTACCGACCCTCCGCCCCCAAGCCTGACGGCGATCAGCACTCGCGATGGCGGCCGCGCTGCGGCCGAACGCCGGGTCAGCCCGGAGCAGCTCAAGCGGCAGATCAAGGGCGACCTGGATGTCATTGTCCTGAAGTGCCTGCGCAAGGAGCCCGAGCGACGCTACCCTTCGGTGGATGCGCTGATCGAGGACATTCGACGCTACCGCGAAGGCTTCCCGGTCAGCGCAAGGCCGGACACCATGAGCTACCGGGCATCTCGATTCGCACGTCGTCACTGGCTGGGTCTCTCGGCCACCACGTCCATCATGCTGGCACTGGGCATCGGCCTGATCATTGCAGTGGTGCAAACCGACAAGGCCCGCGAGGAGCGCGATCGCACCTTGCAGATCAACCGTTTTCTGCAGGAGATCCTGGTCCAGGCCGACCCTTTCGAGACCGGCGCAGACGCGACCATTCGCGAAGTCGTGGCCCGAGCCGACCGCATGGTTCAGGAGCGCTTCATCGGCCAGGACGACCTTAGAGGCAGCCTGCTGCGCACCATCGGCTACATCCAGCTGGGCCTGATGGATCTGGACGCATCGGAGGCCAGCATTCGGGAGGCAGTCAACATCAAGCATCGTCTTTATGGGCCCAATGATGAGCGCAGCCTGCGGGCAAGATCACATCTGGCCTGGATCGAGTTTCGGCGCGATCGTCCGGAAACCGCGCTGGTCCAATATGAGGCGATCATCGACAAACTGCCGCACCGCGCATCCAAAGAATTCGTCGGTACGCTGCTGAATGATTCTGCGGTGATCCTCAATAATCTCGAACGTTACGAGGAAAGTATTGCTCGACTGGAGCGATCACTGGCCCTGTGGCTGGCCGTTGACCCGGAGCGCCCGGACATCGCCAGCATTCACAACAACCTGGGTTATGCCTGGCACGGATTGGGCGACCTGGAGCAAGCTGAACACCATTACCGACAGGCTATTCTGATTGAGAAAGCTGCCTCCCCCAGACCTAACGCCAACCTTGCGATTGCACTGAACAACCTGGCCATCCTGGTTCAAGACCTGGGCCGACTGGACGATGCCCTGGAACTTCAGCGCCAGGCGATGAGCATTCGGCTCGATACCTTGGGTCCGAATCACCTGCAAACCGCCCTTGGCCACCTCAATCTCGGGCGGCTCTTGCTGCGCATGGAACAGCCTGCCCAAGCCCGGGTCGAGCTGCAGCAAGCCTTGTCCATCAGTCGCCGGAATCTGGAAGAGGATTCTCTTTTTGTACAACTGAGCCTTGCTTCGCTGGCTCGCAGTGACGCTCTGGAAGGCGATCCGTTGGCTGCCGCTGCGCGCCTGCGGGAGTCGCGCCAGACCCTGGAGCGGATCGGAGCACCGTGGCCTTTCACGCTGGGTGTTGGCTTGTGGCAGGTCCAGGCATTGCTGGCAGCCGAGCGGAATCCGGAGGCCAGGACAGCGGCGCTCCGTGACCAGGTCCTTGCCCTGGAACAGCTGGGAGAAGATCACGACATCAGCATGGAACTTCGCAAGATTCTTGCCGACCTTCAGCCTTGACCTCGCTGCGTGCTGCAGCCATCATTGCGCGTTGACCAACATTCCGATTGTCACGTGAACACGGCCCGCAGCAAGGCCAGCGTCGAGCACACCAACCAGGTCTTTTACGACCGTCTCTGGTCCAGTGCCCGGCTGGTTCAACCCCAACGTTTCAATACCTGGCCCGTCGTCAGCGAACTGGCCGCCGGCGCTAGCCAGCGCCTTGAGGTCGGTCCCGGCCTGCGGCCGCGTCTGCCGATCAAGGACACGCACTTTGCCGACATCAGCGAACCGGCGCTGGACGCGCTGGCCAGCCAGGGCGGCAAGACGCATCAGGCCGGCATCGGACGGCTTCCCTTTGCCGACGGCAGCTTCGATCTGGTTTGTGCGCTCGATATCATCGAGCATGTGGCCGACGACCTGGGGGCCGTCTCGGAACTGGCCCGGGTCAGTCGTCCTGGCGCCAACATTCTGCTGTCAACACCGCTGCATCCGGAATATTGGACCCCGTTCGACGAAATCGTGGGACACTACCGGCGCTACCCGCCGCAACAGCTGCTGGAGTTGCTGGACAGGCACGGTATCGTTGTCGAACGCAGCGCCGTTTTCGGCATGAAGCCACGTTCGTCCTGGTTACTGGATCTTGGCATGTGGTTCCTGAAGCATCATCCGCGCACCGCCATGCGCTTCTACAACCGCCTGTTCATGCCACTGGCCCTGAAACGCCAGCAAGCCCTGGTCCTGAATGACGGCATGATCGACACCGATGGTGTCGACGAAGTGTTCCTGGTCTGTCGTCGCCGTGCCGCTGCATTCACCGGTGCTTGACACGCCAAGCGCACACTCTCGCGCATGAAAACAGGGTGGATCAGCAAATTCTTGATTCTGCTTGCCGTGGTGGCAATTGCTACCGCCGGCTGCATGGCGCGCGGAGACAAACGCATGGACGACAGCCTGGAACGTTACCGACAAGCGCTCGTCGACTTTCCGGGGCATGTCGACGGTATCGAACGGGGCCTGGAGCGCTTTGCCCGCGCTTACGCCGACCTGACCGCGCCCGAGATTAGCCAACTCATGGCCGAGCTTTACGCCGAGCGGCTGTTTTTCAACGACACCATCCACACCTTTGAAGATCGCGACAGTCTGGCCGGCTACATGGGCAAGACCGGGGCAAGTCTGGACAGCAGCGTCATCAGCATTGATCAGATCATCAGGGATCAAGATGATGTGTTCGTGCGCTGGACCATGGAATTCAAGACCCGAGCCGCCGGGCGTGACATCCACTCCCGCTCCATTGGCGTCTCTCATCTGCGTTTCAACGCCGACGGAGAGGTCGTATTGCATCAGGATTTCTGGGATAGCGGTCATGCTCTCTATGCCCATCTGCCGCTGGTCGGCTTCGCGGTGCGCAGAGCGAGGGCTCGCCTGTGAACCTTCAACGCGCTGCCGGTCTGGTCTGGGGGGGCTGGATGCTCGCTTGCCCGGCCCTGGCCGAAAGCACGCCTGGTCCGCTGGACATGCCCGTTTGCTCCGAACTGGAGCTGCGCGTCGGTGGCTTGTTCAGAGTCGGCACCGCCAGGCTTTACCTGGATGACTGCGGACGCGCCCGCGACGATGTGCTGGCACCGGTACCGAAGCAGTTTTCGCTGGAGCTGGCACGGCGATTCTCCGGTCAGGATCTCAGCGATGCCGCATACGACCTGCTGCGCCGCAACCTTGGTCTGGAAACGGACGACCCACTGCCTGAGCCCCTGGCCTGCCTGGCTCGAGCCTACGTCGACGCCGACGTCGGTGATCGTTACGATGTCAGCTTCTCACCTGAACGGGGTCTGGCCCTGCATCTGAATGGCGAGCTGTTGCAGAGCTGCGACGAGCAAGGCCCCGCAGAAAAGTATTTCCTGATCTGGTTTGGCGACCAGCCTTTCCATCGGCGGATGCGCGATGCGCTGCTCGAGCGCGCCGAGTCGACGGCCCGATCACCCTACTCCTGAACCCTGGACCGCCATTGACCAACGGAATGCTTCGGGCCCTGGCGTCGGCCCGGCAAGAGCGGTTTGGCGCGACTGTCAGGCTTTGATATTAACCCGGCAGGTATGTAGATCACATTCAGGGTGCCAAGCAGGCCCCGAATCAAGGCGTCGCTCGCA
>REEQ01000164.1 GCA_007695005.1 Wenzhouxiangellaceae bacterium
CAGTCCGCCGCAAGTGCCGTGCGAGAGTTTGAGGATTCGCTGTCTGACGCGCGTCGTACACTCAATCGTCGCAGCGAACTGTGTCAGCGTGACTTGGCCAGCCAGTCCGATGTCGATGAGGCCGGCACCCTGGTCGAGCGATATGAGGCGTTGCTGCAGGTGGCGGCCATATCGGTACGGGCATCTGCGCCATCGTCGACATGGGCTCGTTGGAAATAGAGCTTGATGTCAACGAGGCCTATACCTTCACCAGGGTCTCCTGAGGCACCGACCTGCACATCGTCCAGGAAAGGTTGCCTGATGTGATTCCATCTGAGGTCTGCCGCCTGGGCTGGCAGCAGTCCCTGGACCTGCTCGCGTTGCTGGTTGAAGCTGATATAGCCGACCAGGGTTGAGGCGCTGTCGCTGTGCCTGATGCCGAGTGGCAGGGAAAGCCGAGGTGGTCGGATTTCGCCGTGGCTTCTGGCACAGGCGGGGTGAGATCCTGTTGGTTTACCCTGAGCCATTGCCGTTGCCGAACCCTGTCGGCTAGAGCTTCGTCACTGCTGCATAAGGGGCCGACTCTGGTAGAGCGCGATTCGGTGTGAAATGCAGAGAATTAGGAGGAGTCCATGTGCCTGATGGCGCGTAGCTGCCGTATGCTGAAACGATTTTCAATTCTGGGGTTGTTCTCGTTGCTTGTGTTCGGCCCGGTGCACGCCGAGCGGATCGACTTGAACTTCAAGTCCGCAGCCGGGACCTTGTCAGGCTCCCTGTTTCTGCCTGCGGGGGAAGGGCCGTTTCCAGCCGTGGTGTTTCTCGCCGGTTCCGGTGATGAAAGCTACCTGACGGGCTGGGAAGGCGATCAGCGGTCCTGGTTCTGGCCGGAGCTGCAGGCATGGTTTGCCAAGCATGGTTATGCAGTCTATGTATTCGACAAGCCCGGTATCGGGCGATCCGAAGGCAACTGGCGCAAGCAGAACTTCGACGACCGTGCAGCCAATGCACTCGCCGCAGTGCATATGCTTCGTGCCCATCCCGACATCCAGTCCACAAGCATCGGCCTGCTGGGCCACAGCCAGGGTGGTTGGATTGCAGTGATGGCTGCAGCGCGGACGCCTGATGGCGTGGCCTTCGTGATCAGCCTGGCCGGGCCTTCTATCAGCGTGCGCCAGCAAATCGTCGAAGATACCGTCAACCGCTGGCAGTGCGATCAGCGCCGCGCCGTGGCCTTGCGCCGAAGCGGGCTGGGGCTGATGCTCTCTACCATGGGGGGAATAGGGCGCATCGTGCCAGCGGGCTACCTGTCTCGCATCGTCCGCTACGATCCGGCCGACGATCTGGCTGCGATCAGCCAACCGATGCTGGCCCTGTTCGCCTCAAATGACATCATGGTCATGCCGGAAACCAATGTCCCCCGGCTCGAGCGGTATTTCGGTAGGGGCACGGCCAATCGTCAGCTGTATGTCGAAACCATTCCCGAACTGGATCATTTTTTCCGGAAAGGTGAGTTCTGCCTTGGCGATCCACGCCCTCAGTCGTTCGCTGCTGGTTTCTGGGAGGCCCTGGCCAACTCGGCCTTCTGGACCGCAGTCGAAGGAGCATTGGAGGAATCGCTGTAAGGTTTGACGTCGATTCGTGACTGAATGGGTATATCCCATCACGGCGCGTGCCGAGGAGCTGTCACGATGAACACCGAGCGATGCTTGAGTTTGATATTGGTCCTGATCCTGCTGTTTTGCAGCGATCATGCCCAGGCCGAAGGCGCGGACCTGGAGCGTTGGCATGTATTGACCATCGACGGGTCACCGGTGGGCTCGGTGCACGAGGTGCTGGCCGAGGGCGATGATCACTGGCAGGTCAGCGAAAGCACGGTGATGGTCATCAATCGGCTGGATACCCGGATAGAAACCAGCACCGTGCAGGAAACGGTCGAGACGGCTGGCGGATTGCTTGAGTCAGTGCGACTGCGAATTCAGGTGTCTGACCAGGTGATGGTCATCGACGCTTTTGCCGAGAACGGCGAGTGGGTGACGCGCGACCCGACACCTGGCGTTCCCGAGCGTCGGCAGGCCTTGACCGAGCCATTGACCGGCCCTCGGGCCGTCGCGGCCCTGCTGGCTGGCCTGAGCGAACCTGGCGACCAGGTCAGCTACAGTGCGTTCATTCCTTTCACCATGCAGCCGGGCGCGGTCCGGGCCGAGTTGGTCGGCTTCGAGATGGTTGGCGAATTTTCGCTGCGGGTCATAGAAGAACACCTGCCAGGGCTGCCGACGCCGCTGGTTCGAATGATCGACGACGACGGGCGCAATGTGATCACTCGCATGCCCGGACCCTTCGGCCTGCTTGAGACGACCCTGGCCGATGAAACTGCGGCAACACTGGCCCAATCCGGCGGTGAGCTGCCAGATGAGGTGTTCGAGGGCACGATGCTCAAGACCGGCGTTCGTCTGCCCAGCCCGCGCCGGTTGGAATACCTTGAGCTGGAGCTGCGTCATCGCAATCCCGCTCTTGGCTGGCCGGACTTCAACAGCAGTCATCAGCGAGTGCTTGAGCAGACCAGCGACCGGGTGGTCGTGGCGGTCGAGCGTCGACATCCGCGTCAAAGTGTGCCGCTGACGGCTGACGTGGACGATGCGCTTGGCGATTATCTCAAGCCGAATTCCCTGCTCCAGGTCAATCAGCCGGAGCTGGTGGAACTGGCCCGCTCGATCACCGCCGAGGCTGATGATCGCTGGCAGGCGGCGCTGATGCTGGAGCAGTGGGTGGCCGAGAACCTGTCCTTCGACATGGGCGTGGTGCTGGCGTCCTCCAGCGAGGTGCTGGCCAATCGGCGCGGCACCTGTACCGAATACGCCGTGCTGCTGACCGCGCTGGCCCGGGCGGTCGGTATTCCGGCCCGCTATGTCACCGGCTACGTCTACGCCCATGGCATGCTGGCCGGCCATGCCTGGACCGAGGTGCATATTGGCGAGGACTGGCTGGCCATCGACGCGGCGATTCCGGCCGATGGTCCGGCCGATGCGGCGCGTTTTGCTTTCCTCTGGACCGATCTCAACGGCGGAATTGGCGAGTTGAATGCCGGTCCGGCCATGCAAATGTTCGGGCAGATCGACGCCCGTGTGCTGGCCTGGCGCGTGGCTGACGGTGAGCTTGAGCGCTATCCTGACCGGGTGCCGCTGCCGGAAGTCAGCGCGGGTCTGTTTGTCGACCGCGTTCAGGGAATCGTCTGGACGCTGCCGGCAGGGTGGCGCGTGGTTGATCATGATTTGACCTGGCCCAGCAACCTGATCGCCGCTGCCGTTCGATCCGACAGCGAAAGAGTCGAACTGCGCTGGGTAAGCCACTTCCCGTGGGAGCGCGCGGGGCAGGAATGGCTTGAGTCGCGGGCGCAGCAGGGACGAGCAGTCATCGACGAATCTTCGCCGTTTGGACTGGAAAGCGCCTGGCTGGTCGAACATGATCAGGGTTTCGACCTGCTTCGGCCGGGCCCGGATGGACTCTGGCAATTGCGTTCGAGCCGGCGTGATCTGCTGGCCGAACTGGCCGACGGGCTGGCGCTGCCCGTCCAGTGAATACCCGCACTCACAGCGCACCGCTGCAAGCTTCGAACACCTGGAGAAAGCAGGAGACAACACAGATCGTGACCGGCATGGATGAGATCGTCGAGCAGTTCGCCCCCGCCTTGTGGCGCCTGGCCGGAAGCTTCGAGTTTGATCCTGCCGTGCGCGAAGACCTGGTCCAGGACATGTTGCTTGCCGTCTGGCAGGCCTTGCCCCGGCTGAAGGATAGCTCAAGCCTGAAGGCCTACGTGTTTCGCATTGCCCGCAACCGTGCCGTCAGCCATGTTGCGCGCCAGGCCGGTCGGCCCAGGCCTGCCGAGTGGCATGATGCCCTGGACATGGATTCGGCCTGTCCATACCAGCAGGCCGAAGCCGGCGAGCGCCAGCGACGCTTGCTGGCGGCGGTGTGTGCCCTGCCGCTGAACCAGCGCGAGGCGGTCACCCTGTTTCTGGAAGGCCTGTCTCACGCCGAGATCGCCGAAGTGCTCGAAATTTCCGAAAACAACGTCGCGGTGCGCATCAACCGTGCCCGCGCCCGACTGACCGAGAGGCTGTCATCATGAATAAGCCCGCTCCCGATCTGCTCGAATCCCTGCGTGCCGACTGGCAGCAGACCAAGACACCATCGCTGTCGATGGATGGGGTCCGAAAGCGACTGCGTCGTCGCCGCTGGTGGGTGCTACTGGATGCAGTCGCTCTGGCAGGAGTTGGTGCGTTTCTGATCTGGTCAACAACATGGATGAATGGCTGGATGGCCTGGATTTATTGGGGCTTTTTTGCCAGCGTTTATGTTTTTGGCGCGTTTGTATCGTTGCGCCTGCATTTTCAAGCCTCAGGGCGCGTGGACGACTCAGTTGCTGCCGTTCTCGATCATGCCCGACGCGATGCCTGGTGGTTTGTGCAGGGCGGGCGTTTCGGGTTTTGGGTGAGTACAGCGGTCCTGGTCTTTATCTGGCTTTGGATGCTGGCTGCCGGTTGGATGGGCGAGCTTGCGCTCATGGTTTTTCTGAAAGACCGCGCCGTGGTACTTGCGCTGGCTACCTTGTGGTGCGCGCTTGGGATGGCGGTGTCTGCCTGGTCTGCCGAGCTTGGCCGTCGCAGGCTGTTGGAAACCGAGCGCCTCGCCGCCGAGTTGGGCGAGCACGATGCGGCAGACTGATGGCTGGTCTGGCAGCCTGCTTGCCTTTCAATGTCGCTGGGCAGACGCTTGCAGAGCTGCTCGGTGATTTCTACGAGTCCACGCCGAATTTGCTGATCGGAGTCGTGCGCAACGGGGAGCTGGTTGAAACCGCAGCGGCCGGCATGGTTGACCTTGGCTTCGGCGTGCCGCTGACTGACGGCAGCCCGGTCAATATCGGGTCTACTGCCAAGCAGTTCACCGGCATGGCGCTCGCGTTGCTGCATTCACGCGGTGAACTGTGGCCGCCTTTCCGGCTCTGACCGCTACCCTCGGTGCCTGGCGCAACTACGGCCGCGGCCGGAGCCGGGTTTTCGTCTCGCGCATGGCCGGGGCCGGCGTGATGATCGGTGTCCTCGCCCAGGTCTTGCTGGTGGTCACCATCATTGCCCTGATCATCAGCCTGGCCGACTTCGATATCGGCCGCACGTCTGAGTTCTATCCATCGGTCGCCATGCTCTTGACGCACTATGCCGGTTGGGTCGTTGCCGCTGCCGGGGCGCTGATCGCTCATTGGCCGACCTGGTCAGGTTCCGGCTGGGGCCTTCCTCACCAATGTCAGGACAAGCGCGCGAAACGGATGCCCGCCAGGAGCATGATCAGGATCAACAGCGCCACGGCCGCCCAGCCGAGGGTCGGGATCGGAATCCCGGGCAAGACACTGCCGGACAGTCCAATCCGGTCCGGCGAGGTGGAGCTATTGGAGACGATCCAGAGCTCGTCTTCAATTGCGCCGATAGCCATCGATTCGAAACTCAGGATGACGGAACATGATTCGCCGGAACCCAGGGTTCGCGGCAGCGCCAAGCAATCCATGGGGTCGACACCGAATGGTTCTTCCGGCGCCAGGAACTGTTCGATGACCAGGTCGGGCTGCCCGGTATTGGTCAGCATGACCATCTGCTCTGCCCTCTGTCCCGGGTTCAGACTCGTGAACTGGACCTCGTTTTGGCTCAGACTCAAATCGATAGAAGCACATTCAACGGCCACGTCCTTGACATCTTCTCCAGCTATCGTGCCACCGGCGTTTTCCACCGAACAGTACTGCCCGTCCGGTTGATTGAACACCGATACCTCGTAGGGATTCATGTCTTGAACGGACGTGGGGAAGACAAAGTTGCCATTTTCGCTCAGGATCAGATCGTCATTTCCATTGATCTGGAGCGTCACGCTGTTCCCTTCGGCCAGACCGGATAGGGTTCCGCCGACTTTAAAAGCGACAAACCCATCGAACGACTGACCGCCTCGCACTAGGCGAAGATGGAGTTCATCGCTCCGGAGTGAGAAATTGGTTGCCCCGCCGAGGAAATTGACGGTCCAGGATTGGATGGGATTAGCCGTGCGTACGGTTGACGACCAAAAATCAGCGCCCGGGGTGTTGGGGAACGCCAAGGGGGAGATTGCCGGGTTGTTCCTGGCCAAATTGATCAGGGATTCCAGCTCGGAACGACTGGGCAGACGCCAGTCGTCGTAGCCAAGATGGTTTGTGTCGTTGGCAACCAATGCAATCCCCAAAGCGGTTGCCCAATTGTGGATGGCTGCATCGCCGTCAGTACAATTGGAACCCTCCCGGCCCCAGGGGCACCTGTCCCACATCAACCCGGTACTGGTTGCAGTAACCGTGCCATCGCTGTTGTTTGTAAAGGGGCCAATGGGTAGCTGGCTTCCACGCACAAAACGCACGTGTGGACTGTTTTCCACGCTGATGGGGTCGGAACCACCAGAAACAAAGCTGACTACCCAGGCAAAAGCTGAGTTGGGCTGATAAGACGCATTCGACCAGTACAAGAAGCTAAATGTATCCGGAAAGAACTCAGTATCGATTGCGGGGAGGTTCGCACCGTGATCAACAATGGATATCAATTCGCGGCGAGTGGGAACACGCCAGTTGCTAAAGCCACAGCGAACGAGGCTGGAGGCCTCAGAGATAGCCTGGTCCCAAGTGCGGTTGCGCGTGGTTTCCGCGGACCAGACCAACCCGGTGACATTGTCACGAACGCATTCATGCCCTCCCGGTTCAGTGTCATCCCCGCTGGCATCCAGTGCGGTGAAGTCGAACCCGGCCACGCCGCCTCCGACCTTGTCCAGCAATCCGGCCTCGGCCTGCGCATCGCGGCCAAAGCGCGCGTCCTGGCGCGGATGTGAAGCTCCGTCTCCGGTATTCGCTACGGAGCAGGCAGCAAGCTGGCCTTCGTCAAAACACTGGGTCTGGCCGGTGTCATTGATTTGGCTGTACGCGGACAGAGGTAGAGCGACAAGCAGAACGAAGAGCAACGGCACGATGCGCATGGAGCCTCCAAACATCACCAAGGATGTGTTTAGGGGGGCGGGGAGGGGTGTGAGGAAATCAGACTACCCGTTCCATTCAGCCTGAGTCAAGTTACTGTCCACCAAAACGGCTATAACGGGGTCAACAGCATATGAGGCTTTTCCCGAGGATGACGAGTGGGTGACGTGCGACCCGGGACCTGGCGCCCCCGAACGCAGGCAGGTCTTGACCGAGTTGCTGGCCGAACTGGTTGATGGGCTGGAGTTGCCCGTTCAGTGAATGCCAGCAGTGACAGCGCACCATTGCGAGGTTCTGGTAGTTGGAGCAAACAGGAGGCCAAGCAGAACGCCAAGCAGAACGCGACCGGCATGGATGAGGTCGCCGGGCAGTTTGCCCCGGCCTTGTGGCGCCTGGCCGGCAGCTTCGAGTTCGATGCGTCCCTGCGCGAAGAGCTGGTCCAGGACATGCTGGTTGCTGTCTGGCAGGCTTTGCCCCGGCTGGAGGATCCATCAAGCCTGAAGGCCTCCGTGCTTCGTATTGCCCGCAATCGCGCTGTCAGCGATGGATGGGGTCCGAAAGCGACTGCGTCGTCGCCGCTGGTGGGTGCTACTGGATGCAGTCGCTCTGGCAGGAGTTGGTGCGTTTCTGATCTGGTCAACAACATGGATGAATGGCTGGATGGCCTGGATTTATTGGGGCTTTTTTGCCAGCGTTTATGTTTTTGGCGCGTTTGTATCGTTGCGCCTGCATTTTCAAGCCTCAGGGCGCGTGGACGACTCAGTTGCTGCCGTTCTCGATCATGCCCGACGCGATGCCTGGTGGTTTGTGCAGGGCGGGCGTTTCGGGTTTTGGGTGAGTACAGCGGTCCTGGTCTTTATCTGGCTTTGGATGCTGGCTGCCGGATGGATGTCCGAGGAGTCGGTTGGTGAATTCCTGGAGGATCGAACTTTGGTGCTTGTGCTGGCCTCGATGTGGTGTGGGCTCGGGATGGCCGTGTCTGCCTGGTTT
>REEQ01000027.1 GCA_007695005.1 Wenzhouxiangellaceae bacterium
CCAGCGCAGCGCTGGGTTGGTGGGAAAACTGGCGATCGAAGTATTCGCGCACGATTGGGTTGGGCGCAGGCGCGACCGGCGTCGAAGCCCGCGCGCCCTTGGCTCGCTACCCTTCCTCAGGTTCCTCGAATCGGTCATCGAAGATCATTGGCTCAAGCTCGATGCCTTCGCCGTCCAGGGGCACATCCTGAGCATTGCCGTCGGCCTCCACCCGCAGCACCCCGGCATAGGGGGCCATCGCCGGCGGCAAGAATCTGACAATCAGCGTGCAGCTGGTCTGGGCAGACAACTCGGCATCGCAGTCGCTTGCCGCCTCGTCGATCGCAAATGCCTCGTTGCCGTCGGTGATTGCAAACGACAAGTCCAGATCAAGGGCCCCGACTTCGGCGACGTTGCTGAGCACCACGGCCAGGGTTTCGCTCAAGCCCTCGAAAACGGCACCGAAGTCCAGCGCCATCGGTTCAACCGCGAGCTCACCCGGGATGGGTATGCCGCTGCCGGTCAGACCCAGGCTGTCCGGGCTGCTGGCAGCGTTCGACACAATCAGCAGCTCGTCTTGATACAAGGCCACAGCGTCCGGCATGAAACTGACGCTCAACACGCAGCTCTGCTCCGGTGCCAACTCAAAGCTGACCCCGCCGCAATCATCAGCATCAAGACTGTAGGGTGCGCCTTGCCAGTCAATCGAGCTGACCGTCAGCGTAGCCGTGCCGCTGTTGCTCAGCTCCGCTTCCAGCGAGGCCTCCTCGCCGAGCTGTACTTCACCGAAGGCCAACTCCGGCGGATTCAGACTCAGGGCCGGCTCGGGCAGGGGGACATAGGTAAAGCCGGCTGTCAGGGTGTCGCTTTGCTGATCGGGGTTGGTCACCGTCACGTCGACACTGCCGGGTGCCGCCGCCGGGGTCACGCAGCTGATTTCGGTCTCGCTGAGCACGTCAACATCCTGGCAGGCATTGGCGCCGAAGACCACAGTGGTGCCGGGCGCAAAGCCCGCCCCGGCCAGGCTGACCTGGGTGCCGCCGCTTTCCAGACCCTGGTCCGGGCTGACCGAATCGAGCTGGGGCGCTGGCGCCGAATCGGCCACGAATCGCAGAACCTCTCCGTTCGAACGCAGCAGATACAGGTGTCCGATTTCATCCTCACCAAAGCCGACGATGCCAAAGCCCACCGAAGCGAAAGCTTCGGAATTCCAGGCTGAGCCCTGCTCACGGGCGAGCCAAACCTGCCCGCTGCAGTAGTCCCCGTAGGCATACAGGCCTTGCAGCGATGGGAACGGCCCCCGGTAACGGTAGCCGCCGGTGACCGAACACTGCGGTGAGAGCCGTCGATATTCGATGACCGGCAACGTCGAGCCGGCCAGACTGCAGGGCACGGTGGTGCTGCCGTTCTGCCAGGCGCCTTCGCACACATCCCAACCGTAGTTCTCGCCACCTGCAGAGCTGGCAAGCTGCAGATTGATCTCTTCCCAGGTCGCCTGACCCACATCGCCGATCCACAAGTCACCGGTGGCACGGTCAAAGCTGAAGCGATACGGGTTGCGCAGACCGTAAGACCAGATTTCATCCAGACCAGTCTGGCCGACAAAGGGATTGTCGGCCGGAATCGCATAGTTGCGGTTGGGATCGCTGGGAAAGTCATCGTTGTCGACATCAATGCGCAGCATGTTGCCAAGCAAGGTGGAGAGGTTCTGACTCTGATTGGCCGGGCCACCGTCGCCCAGTCCGATGTAGAGCAATCCATCAGGGCCGAAGTGAATATCGCCGCCGTTATGATTACCGGCCGGCTGGGCAATCGACAGGATATTGAACTGGCTAGACGGATCGGCCAGGTTCGGATTGTCGCTGTCGACTTCAAAGCGCACGATCCGGCTGGTCAGCGGCGAACCGGTGCTGGTAAAGCTGACATAAAACAAACCGTTGCTGGCAAAGTCAGGGTGGAAGGCCAGGCCAAGCAGGCCACCTTCGAAAAACTCGTCAACCTGCGCCGTGATGTCGAGAAACGGCGTCGCCAGCACCGTGTTGTCTGCGTCGATGATGCGAATGCGCCCGGCGCGCTCGACCACGAACGCCCGCCCGGAACCATCGCCGGCATGGCGCAGAGCGAGCGGGAAGGTGAAGCTGCCGGCCGGGAAGACGCTGACCAGCTGGGCATCATCCGGAATCACGGCAACGACAGGATCCGGCCCAAGCATGGCCTCGGTCCAGGCCGGCACGACCGCATCTCCTCCCAGATCCAGGGTGATCTCGGTGGCTGCCGGCGGCCGATCGGTCTCAAACTCGAAAGTGAACAGCTTGAACCAGCTCAAGGGGTTGTTGGCAGGGGCTTCGAAGTTCAGATAGCCATCGGCTACCGTCACTGTCCAGTCGTCGCCCGGCTCGCTGTCAACGCCGACAAATTGAGCGCTGAACAGCTCGGCATCGTCTGGAAACGGCACCCGAAAGGCTTCAACGCCTCGATCAAAATCATAGTTCTGGACGGCGTATCGGTAGCGGTAGCCGTTGCCGGTTTCACTGACCCGCATGGCCACATTGATGTGGCCTTGCGGCATATTGAAGGGGTAGCGCAGGCTGGGGGTGGCCGAAGGCACGACAATGCTCACGTGGTCGGCATTCGGACCGGGGTTGGCGGGATTGACCCACTGGTCCAGCACGCGTCCCTGGGTGAAGGTACCCAGCGGGCCGAAAGACCAGCCATTGCTGACCGGGTTGGGGTTGATCCGGCGATAGCCCATCGAGTTCCAGATATCGACGTCGTACTGAACCACATACCAGGAGTCGAGGAAATAATCAGCGCCGGCGGTCTGCAGCTGACCCGGATCAACCATCAGCCGATTCTGGAAAGAGGTGGAGTTTTGCGTCTGGGAGCCAGTGCAATTCGGGTCGAAGAACGAGCAGGTGCTTTCAAAAAGCCCTTCGCTGGCCTGGATATCCGAACGCGGACCCTGGTTGAAATTGCTGTCATTGGTGCCTGCCCAGTACACATCCTCGCAGCCGGGCCAGAGCACGTTCATGTTGCCGCAGTTGATCGAACAGTTCCAGTTCAGGGTCAGGAAGGCATGCTTGGCCCCCGACACCCCCAGCTGCTCGATCCGCCCATCGCTGAGCCTGTACATGCTCCAGACCAGATAGGGATGCTGATCGGGTGGTGAATAGGGGTAGGAAAAACCCCCACCCAGACTGCCAAACTTCTGAATCCAGGGCACATCGCCCATGCTGACGTTCTTCAGGGTGGCATCGGGCGCCACCTTGATCCGGCCGGTCGCGGGATCCTGGCCCTGGTAAGCAACCACATCCATGGCCCACATCGCCACATCAATCTCGTTGCGATCCTGCGGCCACTTCGGACGGTCCTCACAACCCGGCCCGCGGCCGCTGAGATCGGCACCGGCAGGAACACTCAGTGGCAGATCAAACCAGGCCATACCCAGGCCAAGGCCGGCCAGTGCCGGCAGATCCAGCAACTCGGCCAGGGCGGGCGTGGCACTGATGCCGGTGTTGTGCAGGGTCAGCAGCTCACGATCATGCTCAGCCCCGATGTGCATGTGGTGGAAGGTCAACAAATGGCGACCAGCGACATCAAAGGCCTCCAGCGATGGGTGGCCGTTGATGTGAATCCCCGGCATCAGGGTCAATTCGTCCAGGCGCACTTCACTGGCCCGATGGCGCAGCACCCAACCGGTATCGAGGCGCATCTGGCCGGAGCGCATACCCTCGAAGTTGCCAAACGGCGCCTCGATGACCAGGTGATCGACCGATGAAAAACCGCGCGCCACACTCAACACCTGGCTGACCGGCTGCCCCTGGTAAATGACCTCAAGGCCGAAGTCGGGCAAATAGTCTGCGCGCAGCTCCAGCCTGACCTCGCCGCCGCTGGCGGTCCAAATCTGGTTTGCGTCAAGTTCAGCATGCACGCGGCCGCCAACGGCCAGCAGGCTTAACAGCAGCACGGCGGCTGGGTGCTTCCATCCCTGGGGTACATTCACGAGCAAATCCTTTGGTGGGAACTTCTTATAGGTTCGAGCGATGATGCTGGCATCGCCGATCTACCAGCCTGAGGCCTGGCGATGCGATAGTCAACTGTTTGCGACTTCCTCATTGCTCAGGTCAGGCAAACGCTCCCACTGGATCAGATCGGTAGCAAGCGGCCCTGCAGTCCAGACCGCATGATCACCCTGGTCCGCCTCAAGGCGCTGCGAAGCGGTCAACGAATATCCGGTCGAACATCGGGTCGGTGCGCAGCAGCTCGCGAAAAGCGGCATCTTCGGCAAAGGCCTCGATGAAGTCGAAGGGAAACAGCCCCTGGTTGCAGCTATGCAGGCTTTCATGGATGAACACGGCCACGGCCACCTGGTCGCCGGTGTCCGCGGTTTCCAGGTAGGCGGTCATGTTGCAGATATTCTGCGGCCCGAAGCTGCCGCCCTTTGCGCCGTAGCGGCTGAATCGATCGCCGATCCCGGCCAGCGTCATCGGCCATTCCATGTGCGGTTCAGCAATCGTCTGCGCATCTGGATCAAGCAGGTCACGCTTGAGCAAGGCCGTCATCAGTTCCAGCATGGTTCGGCTGTTGGTGCGGCTGAAGTATCGGCCGAGAATGGTACGGCGCTCCTCGAGGCTGTTCTGTCCGCCAAAGGCACAGGGCCCAGGCAAGGTTTCCCAGGGCAGTGCAACGCAAATGAAATCACGCTGGGCCTGCATCCACGCTTCGGTCTGCATTGGGCCGCTGAACAGCGCGTTGAGCTCGTCGCGCCAGCCTGGGTTCAGCAGGCTGTCATAGCTGCCAATGATCCGCCCGGCCGGGCCGGGCTCGGTCGTCATACCCTGGAAAAACTGGAACAAGGCATTGATGCTGATCGGTAGGTCGTGATAACCCTCAATGTACTGATCGACAACCTGCTCCAGCGCCGCCTCTCCCAGCGCATTCAGCAGCCAGTCCGGAGCAGCGTTGTCCGACTCGCGCATCATCACCGAGACCATCTGGTCGATACTGACCTCATCCGGGTTACCGAGACGATTCCAGGCGCTGGCCAGCGCGCCGCCGTCTGAGCGCATGGAAAAGCGGGCCCAGTCCTCCTTGTCAACCAGGGTGGACGGATTCAGATCACCTTCTACTACCGCCTCGGCATAGGCCAGCAGCATCAGGGTCTTGTAGGTAGATGCCGTCGAATGCAGTCGATGCGGGTTGAGGTGGCGCTCCCAACCGCCATTGACGTGGCGAACCGACAGCGCGCAGTGATCAGGGTTGCCCTCGCAATAACGCAGCAAGGCAAGCGGGCGCGTGCCGCTAAAAAGCCGGGTTTCGATCGTGAAAGCCAGGCCTTCAATGCCAGCGAAGAACTCGCCCCAGGCAAAACTGGTTGCCAGTACCGGTATAGTGCCGGCAAAGCTCTCGCCCAGCGAGAAACCGGGCAGGGCGAAATTGTTCTCCAGGCCCTGGTCGAACAACAACACGGCACTGGCGCCGGCGGCTTCGGCATTGATCACCTTGACTGAAAAAGCGCAGCCACCGCGCTGGATCAGGGCAACATGACCAGGCGTGAAGTCTTCGAAGTGCTGTTCATCACATGCGCTGGTCGAGCTTCCCGGATCGGCAAGCGACAGTGCAACCGCGGTCACCGGTCCGCTGCCCAGACCGGAGGGTGCAAAGCTGACTATGGTGAACTGCTCGCCGTCGGCATAGCTGAAAACGCTCGGTGCCGTGCGGTCAAGGCGAATATCGCCCACCCGAACAGTAGTCAGTGGCTGGGCCTGAGCCATGGCTGCAAACCACAGCAAACTCATGGCCATGGTCAAGCCTGTGATCCAGCGCATGGTGCTTCCTCTTCGTATCGGGCTTGTTCTGGATACGCGCCATCTTGGTCCGAAAGGGTTCATTTCCAGAGTCTGATCCATTGTTCACCTATTGGTCCCATTACTAACGAGTTCATTGATTATTAACCCGGCCGATGCGGCCGGGGGCGCGAAGCGGAGCGTTTTGCGGACATGCGGTGTATCCAGCGAGCTCAGTACCGCCAGCACCAGCACGCCGCATCTGAGCGCCAGCCGCATCTTGTCCAGTCGTGCCGATGTCATGATTGCTCCTTGATGTTTACCGTGCGGCACACAGCATCTTGTCGAGTCGACTGATTCAGTTGCGCTGTTCGCTTTCCGTGGTAGCCGGCGTTTCCAACCCTGAAACCATTACCAGGATGTCAGGAGACCCCATCGATGCGCACCTATCACGGCCAAATGCGCCCGCTTCGCGCTATGCTGTGGCTGATTGCTACAGGCTTGTTGATGACCCTCGTGCCGGGCCAGGCCCTGGCCCAGACGGCCAATGACGCCTATTTCCCCACGGTCAATGGCAATATCCGGGCGATCGTGCCCCAACCGGATGGCTCGCTCGTTATCGGCGGCGCGTTCACCGAGGTCAACGGCGTGGCGCGGGGGCGCATCGCCAGATTGCTACCCGATGGCAGCCTTGATCCGAACTTCACCACGAACATTCCGAACGGTCACGTCTACGACATGGCCGTGGACAATAGTGGACGCATCCTTGTGGTCGGCGACTTTACCCAGGTCGGCGCCAGCCAGCGCAACCGCATCGCCCGGTTGCTGGCCGATGGCACGCTGGACAACAGCTTCAACCCGGATGCCAATGGCCTTGTTCTCGCAGTGCTCGTTCAGCCGGACGATCGCATCGTCATTGGTGGCAGCTTCAGCAACGTCGCCGGTACACCGGACCTCGGCAATCTCGCCCGCTTGCACCCGACGGGCGCGCTGGATACCAGCTTCGTCGGCTCTGCCAACTCCGCAGTATGGGCCCTGGCCCGCCAACCTGATGGCCGCCTGCTGGTCGGCGGGAGCTTCGGCATGCTCAACGGACAGCCACGCGTGGCTCTGGGGCGACTGCACAGAGATGGCGGACTGGACAGCAGCTTCAGTCCCAACGTGAACGGCACGGTCTTTGCAGTCGCGCCGGACCCTGACGGTCGCGTTTGGATCGGCGGCAACTTCGACACCGTCGATGGCCAAAGTCGGCCCCGTCTTGCCCGCCTGACCAGCACAGGCGGACTGGATTCTCAAACCTATGGGCCAATCGATGGCAACGTCTGGTCACTGGCCGTGCGCGGCGACGGCGCGCTGGCCGCCGTGGGGAGCTTCACTGTCTTTGCCGGTTTCGGCTGCGCCGTGCCGCTGATCCGCAACGACGAGGTATTCAACTGCCTCTGGTACTCCGCCAGCGCTTCCTCGCCGCTGCATGCGGTTGCCGAACAGCCCGACGGCAAGCTGGTCGCCGGCGCCACGCAGCTACCGACCAGCGGTCGCGGGCTGATGCGCTTCGGGCGCGAGGGGATTCAACACGACAATCACGCCACGCCCGAACCCAACGGGCCAATCTATACGATGGCGCTGGACCCGCGCGGGCGCGTGCTGGTCGGTGGCGAATTTACCCGCTTCGGCTGCTGCACCGACCGGCGCAATTTCACCCGCATCGGTGCCAACAGCTTTGGCATGCCGGATTCCAGCTTCGCCCTGCCGGACCCCGACGACTTTGTGCTGGGAATTGGCCTGCAGGCCGACAGCAAGATCCTGATCGCCGGCCGTTTCAACACCGTGCATGGGGTAGTACGACCCCATATTGCTCGGCTGCTTGACAACGGCAACCTGGATTTCTCCTTTCAGCCGGCCTTGAACGCTGGCGCCTGGGCTGTTGTGGAAACGGCCAATGGCCAGATCCTGGTCGGCGGCGAGTTCACCCAGGTCAACGGCAGTCCGCGCGCCCATCTCGTCCGTCTCAACGCCGACGGTTCGCTGGACCCCAGCTTTGCGCCGACGATCGACGGTTTGGTTTTTAGAATTGCCTTGCAGGCCGATGGACGAATGCTCATCAGTGGCATGTTCTCGACCGTAAACGGCCAGGCACGTCCACGGGTGGCGCGCCTGAACACCAACGGCTCGCTCGATAGCAGCTTCAATCCCGATATTCCGCCCGACACCCTGGGCGGATTCGGT
>REEQ01000135.1 GCA_007695005.1 Wenzhouxiangellaceae bacterium
CTTGCAGCATAGGCATCGCTTTCGGCGGCGAGCCAGGCATCGACAGCCTGGAAAAACTGATGCTGCTGGCCGACCGCAGGCTTTACGCGGCCAAGCAAACCGGCCGCAACCGCGTGATCGACGCCGACCCGCCCCCGCCTGAATCCCGTGCTTGATTCGGCAACGAAATACCTTTCATATTCGTCGTGGTTTGTGCTTTGCGGGACGGTTCCGGCCAGTTCTGGTCAGGGCCCGGCCCGCTCGGCGATGGCGGCCAGTTCGCTGTCCAGACGATCGCGGTCAAACCATTGACCGGCTCGCATCACGCCCAGGATCGAGCGGGTGTGGCGGATGTCTTCAAGCGGGTTGTTGGCCAGCAGCACCAGGTCGGCCACGCAGGCCGCTTGCAGACAGCCATGGGCCGGCTGGTTCAGGTAGCGGGCCACGTTGATGGTGCCTGTGGCCAGGGCTGCGGCCGGGCTCATGCCGACCTCGACATAGATTTCCAGCTCGTGGTGGATGGCGTCACCCGGAATGCTGAGGATTTGCGGTGCATCGGCGCCGAGCAGAATGGGGGCCCCGGCTTCGTGCAGGGCGGCGATCAGGGCACGCCGAATCTCGATGAAACGCTCACCCTGGCCCTCGGGAATGCGGCCACGGATGTTCTCGATCGCGGTTCGCCACTGGGTACGGGTCTGGGCGGGAATCCAGCGCATGCCATCGCGCGCGAACAGGGCGTCGACATCGCCCGTGGCCCAGTTCTCGAGCAGGCTCTGGGTGGGTACGTTGGCGACACCTGACTCGGCCGTGCGTCGGGCCAGTTCCGGAATCAGGTCCGGATCCATGCCGGCCACCAGGTTGACCGCGAACAGGCCCGGATCGGTGCCATGGAGCGCGTGGCCTTCCGGTACCAGCTTCTGTCCGTAGCCGTCGAGATGATCGATCGAACCCTGGCGCGAGGCCAGGGTGCGGTCCAGGCCAACGGCCACCGAAATATGGCCCGAGTAGTCAATCCCCAGCGCTTCGGCCGTCTCCGCAATGGCATGAAAGGCTTCGGGCCATAGACCCGGGTGCAGCTTGAGCAGGTCGTAGCCGGCCTCGGCCTGGGCCCGCACCATGGCGCGCGCGGCCGATGGCGACGAGACCGAGTTGGCGTTGAACGAGGGGCCTGAGGTAATGAACCGGGGCCCGATCACTTCCCCTGCCGCCAGCTGCTGGCGCAGGGCCAGGTGCCCGGGCTCGCCGAGCATGCCGCGGATGGTGGTAATGCCGTGGGCCAGGTACAGCATCAGGGTGTCCTGGACCAGCTGCTCGCCCAGCCGCATCTGCGGCACGTGGGCATGCATTTCGGCCAGCCCGGGGATCAGGTAGCCTGCCTGGCTGATGACGATATCCGGGTCTGACACGGAATCGGCATCAACGATGAAGCCATCGCGTACGGCCAGGGAGCCGGGCGTCGAGACCGAAGCCGATGTGACATCGACCAGTTGCACATTTTCAAACAACAGCGTCCGAGCTTCGGCTGTCAGCAACAAAGAAAGACTAAGGGCGGCAATCAGGAAACGCACGGCAGGGCACCTCGGTGTTGGCGTTTGGTCAGCGCCCAAGTCTAGACGGCCTGTCGTGCGGATAAAATTACAGTTGCCTGCCCGGCACGGCACTGCTGCGCGGATGTCTCACGCGGCAATGACAGTGATCAGCTGTTGGCGCCCATTTCCTGCAGCGCGCGGCGGGCGCGCTCGCCGGTCTCGTCACTGGACTCGGCGGCAACGCGGTAGTGCTCGATGGCGCGCTGGCGGTTGCCGGCGCGACGCTCGACATTACCGAGGAAGTAATGACCCTGGGCGGTGGGCAGGCGCTCTATGCTGGCCTGCAGGTCGCCTCGGGCGCCGTCCAGGTTGCCCAGCTGCTCGCGAACCATGCCGCGGCGCAGGTGCTGGTAGAACCAGCCCGTGTCACGCTGCAAGGCCGCCGTGTAAGCCTGCTCGGCTTCGCGGTAGTTGCCGCGTGAGGCCAGGGCATCGCCTTTCAGGGCGTGGAAGATGGCCTCGCCATCCTCGATCGCGAGGGCCTCTTCGGCCTTCGCCAGGGCCTGCTCGTGCTCGCCCCGGCCCAGCGCCCGGCGTCCTTCATCGTGGGCCTGGTAGGCGGGTTCCAGCTGCTTGAGTCTGGCGATCATCTGCCGGTAGCGATCTTCGCCGATGATGCCTTCACGGCCCAGTTCATCGGCGGTGCGCTGGTTGGCGGCTACTCGCTCGCGGGAGGGCGGGTGGGATGCGAACAACCCGGTCAGGAAACCCTGGTCGCGTCCTTCGGACAGGCGAACGAAACTTTCCTGCAAGGCCACCGCCCCTTCCGGGTTGTAGCCGGCCCGGTGCATGTAGATCATGCCGAAGCGGTCGGCTTCCAGCTCTGCTCGACGGGAGTGACGCTGGGTGATCAACTGGGCCCCGACCATGCCACCGAGCATGGCCACGGTGGCATAGTCGGTGCGGTCGGTGGCGACGCCGACGGCAACGCCGCCAAGGATGACCGCGCCCTGCAGCAGGGCACCGCGCGACATGGCCTGGGCACCGTGCCGAGCCGCTGCGTGAACCACTTCATGTCCAAGTACTGCGGCCAACTCGGCCTCGGAGTCCATCTCGGTGAGCAAGCCGCGGTTGATCGCCATCTTGCCGCCAGGCAGCGCCCAGGCATTGGGCACCGAGCTGTTGATGACATAAAACTCGTAGGGCAGTTCGCGATCGGCTTCGGCGGCGACCCGCATGCCAACGTCCTGAACAAAGCGGATCAGTTCGGCGTCGAGAACAAAGTCGCCACCCTGGGACTGGCGCATCGGGCTGTAGTATTGCTGGCCGGTCTGAATCTCCCACTCTTCATTGAAGAAGCTGAGATCGCGCTCGCCGGTGACGGGGTTGACGGCGCAGCCAGCCAGCAGCCACAGGGTAGAAAAAAGCAGTGCCAATCTCATGTTCGCAACTCCGCCGGAATTGCAGGGAATTATAGACGCTTAACAGTCGCCTTCCAGCCCCAGGCTGGTCTCGGTCAGGCGAACATCAAGCTCCTCGCGTCCATCCTGGGTTTGCACCAGACGCATTGGGAGCCAGTGGAATGCTTCGCTGTGCCAGGAATCGTAGTTGCGGCTGGACCCTTCGCGGCGAAAGCGCTGCATGCGCACGGTGTCGAAACAGCCGATGTCCAGTTCCAGGCGCTCATGGTCCTGGAACAGGAACTGCTGGTCCTCGATTTCATCCCGCTCCAGAACACGAAAGGAAAAATCGCTGCCCCGTTTCTCCGGGTCGGCCAGCAGCACCGCCAGCTGCAGCCGCAGCGTCAGCGGGTCGACAAGGGCTTGTTCCAGCTCGATCACATGGTCGCCCTCATAGGTGTGGGTGTTGGATACGCCGGCATTCCAGTCCAGCTCATGCTGCCAGAAACGGCTGCGCGTTGGTCCCCGGGCCACCTGGCGATAGGTCAGCATGCGAATCTGCTCGCCTTCCCACATGAAGTGAGCCGACTCCTCCGCCGACACCCGCAGGATGCGGGCCATGCGCGCCGTGGCCACGGTCTCGGTGTCGAACAGCCAGATGCCGCGTTCGTCGACTTCCAGGCTGACATGAATTTCGCCAATCTTGCTGCCACGGCGGATGACATCGTAAACGGCGCTGTGCGCGGGCAGGGGGGCCTGTTCGGCGGGCGGCGCGCGCTCAGCGCGTGCGGCGTCCGCGCTCATCAAGGTCGCGGCCAAGCTCGAGAGGGCGATCCAGGGGCTGATGGTCGATAACAATGCTTTCATGGCGTAATTCGACAGGGCACGCGCTCAATAGTGCCATGGTCGCCGGCAAAAGACGGTGCTCCAGCGCCAGCAGGCGGTCAGCCAGGCTGTCGGCATCGTCGCCGGCCAGAATCGGCGTTCGCACCTGGCTGATGACCGGCCCACTGTCAAGCTCCGGTGTGACGAAGTGAACGCTGGCGCCGTGCTCGCGGTCGCCGGCAGCCAGGGCCCGGGCATGTGTGTCCAGACCTCGGTACAGCGGCAGCAGGGAAGGGTGAATATTGACCATGCGGCCGGCAAAACGCCGGACCAGCTCTGCGCTGAGCACGCGCATGAAGCCGGCCAGCACGATCCAGTCCGGTCGGTAAGATGCGAGTGCGCAGGCCAGGCTTTCTTCGAAGCTGTTGCGGTCGGCATGGCGACGACGATCGATCAGTACCCGGTCAATGCCGTGCTCGGCCGCCAGCGCCAGGCCGGCGGCGGGACGATCGGCAACGACTGCGACGATGCGCGCCGACAACCAGCCGTCGAGTATCGCCTGTTGCAGGGCAGAGAAATTGGTGCCGCGACCGGACAGCAGCACCACCAGACGGGTACTCATTCGGCGTAGCTGACGCGCTCGCCTGTCGGTACCGGGCGCACCCGACCGATGATCCGCGCCGGCTCATCGAGACCGTCGATCAAGGCCTCGGCCTGGTCCGTGGGACAGACCAGGACAAAGCCTATTCCCATATTGAATGTGCGGCGCATTTCAGCCTTGCTGACGCCACCGGCCTCGGCCAGCCACTCGAACACCGGCGGCGCGGTCCAGGACTGCGTGTCGATCTCAATGCCCAGGCCTTCCGGGATGACCCGGATGATGTTCTCGGTCAGGCCGCCGCCGGTGATATGAGCCATGCCGCGAATGTCGAAATGCGGAAGCAAATCGAGGACCGGCCGTACGTAGATGCGGGTTGGCGCCAGCAGGGCATCGCCGAGGCTGCTCTGGCCCAGCGTTTCGTGCAAACCGGCCTGGCTGAGCGCGAGAATGCGACGAATCAGCGAGTAGCCGTTGCTGTGCGGGCCGGAGGCGTTCAGCCCGACCAGTACGCAGTTCTCGTCGATGCGACTGCCGTCAATCAACTTGGCCCGTTCCACGGCGCCAACGGCAAAGCCGGCCAGATCGTACTCGCCTTCGCCGTACATCCCCGGCATCTCGGCGGTTTCCCCACCAATCAGGGCGCAGCCGGCCTGGCTGCAGCCTTCGGCAATACCGGCGACGACGGCGCTGGCGGTGTCGACGTCCAGTCGGCCGCAGGCGAAGTAGTCGAGAAAAAACAGTGGCTCGGCCCCGCATACCAGGATGTCGTTGACGCACATCGCGACCAGATCGATGCCGATGCGATCATGCTCATTGACATGGCGGGCCAGCAGCAGCTTTGTGCCAACGCCATCGGTGCCGGATACCAGGACCGGGTCCTGGAAGCGCTGGCCAAGATGGAACAGTCCGCCAAAGCCGCCCAGACCTGCCATTACTTCTGGTCGGCGGGTGCGCTGAACCAGTGGTTTGATCCGGTCGACCAGTGCGTTGCCGGCGTCGATATCCACACCGGCATCGCGGTAGCTCAGGCCTTGGTTTTTGTCCATGTTCATTGTTGCGGTCCGGTTACGGTTTCCAATCGTGCTCTATTGTCGCCTATTGTCGCCGACTGAGCGGGTGATCTGCGCTCGGCGGCCCGCCCGTGGGCCGGGCCTTCGGTTATCATTTCGGGCAATGAAGCCGCTCAGATCCCTCACCCAGCTCACCCTGCTTGTCGTCTTTCTTGTGTTGACGACCACCTCTGCCCGTGCGCTTTACGTCGGCGAGGCGGTCCTGGCCCCTGACGAGGCGGTAGGTGGAGCCAGCCTGCTGCGGGCACTGGACGAAGTGCTGATCAGACTGACCGGGCGCGTTGATGAGTCCCCGGTGGCGATGCTGGGACTGACTCCGGCCGATGCCCGCGCCCTGACCCAGAGCCAGCAGCGTGTTCGGGTAGAGCGCCTGGATTCCGGCGGTGCTCGGGTCGAGGAGCTGCGCCTGCGCGCCGAGTTCTATCCGCCGGCGGTGGATGAGCTGCTGGCCCGGCAGCAGTTGCCGAGGCTGGGTCAGCAGCGCCCGGCCATCCTGCTTTGGGTGGCGCTGGATGATGAACAGGGCCCGCGCCTGGCGGATGCATCCATGCTCGAGCCGGAAATTGCCGAGCAGGGACGTCGCTTCGGACTGGATGTGGTGCTGCCGCTTGGTGACGCCATGGATATGGCCCTGGTGCAGCTGGCCGATATTCGCGGCGGCTTCATCGACATCGCCGAGGCCGGGGCCGATCGCTATGGCGCTGGCGTGGTCGCCATGGCTGACCTGCGCAAGGGCGAGGACGGCTGGGACGGGCGCTGGCTGTGGCGAATCGACGGTCGCGATCTGGGTTTGCAGGTGCAGGGAGACAGCGCACTGAACCTGATCGAGCCGGGTCTGCGCGCCATGCTGGCATCCCTGGCCGAACGCTATGCCACCCTCAGCCTGTCCGGGGATCCGAGCAGGCGCCGTGTCCAGGTTGCCGGCATCGTCGATGCTGTCCAGTACGCTGAGGTGTTGCGATTGTTCGATCAGCTCGGCCCGGTGGCTTCCTACCGGGTGCTGGCGGCCAGCGGTCGAGAGATCAGTTTTGAAGTGGAGCTGGCCAGCGATGGACTGGAGGATGCGATCGCCCTGAGTCGCGTCCTGGTCATCGAGCATCGCGCGGCCGACGGCACCCTGCATCTGCGACTCGGGCGGTGAATCTCGCCATCCTGCCCAATTTGCTGACAGTCGGCCGCATGCTGGCGGTGCCGCCGCTGGTCATCCTGCTGCTGACCGGCCATTACGGCTGGGCCCTGGCGGTCGCCATCGTCGCCGGCCTGTCCGATCTGCTCGATGGCTGGCTGGCGCGCCGCTACGGCTGGACCAGTCGCTTCGGCAGCCTGGCCGACCCTGCTGCCGACAAGATCATGATGGTGTCCAGTTACCTCACCCTGGCCTGGCTGGAGTACCTGCCATGGTGGCTGTTCGGCCTGGTCATCCTGCGCGATCTGGTGATCGTGATCGGTGGCTGGATCTATCACTTGAAGTTCGAACGTCTGGAAGCTCAGCCAACCCAGCTGTCACGCTTCAATACCTTTTGCCAGGTGTTTCTGATGTGGTACGTGCTGGTTTACCTGGCCGGCTTTCCGCTGCCGCCGGAAGGGCAGACTGGGTTGGAGTTGCTGGTCGCGGTACTGGCGGGCGTTACCCTGGTCCATTACACCTGGCTGTGGAGCATGAAGGCAGTGGCCGTCAGCCGCGAGCGTCGCGCCGGACCTGATGCCTGATGAGTCGCCAGCAGCTGCCCCTGGCGCTGCGAGCACCGCGGCGGCCACGATTTGACAATTTCGTCGCCGGCAGTAACCAGGCTACCGTCGAGCTGCTGGCGCAGGGTCTGGAATCAGGCAACTGGTACTTTCTCGCCGGGCCGGCTGGCAGTGGTCGCAGCCATCTGCTCAGTGCCACCTTCACCGATCGTCTTGGACGCGGCGAAACTGCGCTGTTTCTGGCCTTGAGTCTGCCGGCCAATGTCGGCCTGCTTGACCAGGCCTGTGCCGACTGCATTCTGCTTGATGACATCGATGCCCTGGCCGGGCAGGATGAGGCCGAAATCCGATTGTTCAACGCGCTCAATCGCTGGCGCGCCGAGCGCAGCACCGTACTGATGTCCGGCGCTAGCCGCCAGGGCTTCACGCTGCCCGATTTGCGCTCACGACTCGGGCAGGCAGCGCGCCTGACGATCAAACCGCTGGAAGAACCGGACTTGCGCACTCTGATTGCTCGTCTGGCGGCCGAGTATGAAGTGCTGTTGGGCCGCGGCGCCGCCGACTACCTGTTGACGCGCGGTGCCCGCAGCGCGGCCTCGATTGCGCGCCTGATCGAGCAGCTCTCAAGCCGCGCCCTGACCGAGCGCCGCACCCTGTCGGTACCGATGATCCGCGAAGCCCTGAAGGCCGACTGAACGCCGGCCTGCTTGCCGGGTCAATATTAACCCGGCAGGTATGTAGATCGCATTCAGCCGCAGTGTGGCTTTCGTCAGCAAGGCAGCTAAATGCCGCTGTAGTCGTTCTACAGCAAGTTTCGATAACGCAGTCTGAC
>REEQ01000208.1 GCA_007695005.1 Wenzhouxiangellaceae bacterium
TGTCTCCACTAATAACGATGTGTGATTGTCGTCGGGTCGGGGCTGTCCGGCTTGGGCTGTCCTGTGATAATCTCGCAGGCAGCTTTACTCATCTTCGACCGGAGCCCCTTGGCACAGTTTTTCACCTCCGTCTGGTCCGGCCGGCTGGCCCTGTTGAGCTGCGCCCTGCTGGCGCTGCTCGCCGTCTGGCTGCTGGTGCGCCTGGTCTGGCTGGTGCTGGCCGGTCCGCAGGTGGAGTCAGCGCCGGTGCCGCCGGTGCCGCGCGTCAGCCAGACTGCAGGCGGCACGGCCGAGTTTCACTGGGACCTGTTCGGAGCCAGCCAGCGTGCCGCGCTCGCCCCTGCTGCTCCGATGCCGGTCGCCAGCCGCAGCAACCTGCGTCTTCTTGGAGTCATGACCGGAGAAACCGTGGGCTATGCCTTCATTGCCGATGCACAAGGCCGCGAGTCAGTCTACCGGCGCGGCGATGAGCTGCCTGATGGGGCCGTGCTGGAGGCCATCGAACCGCACCAGGTCATCCTTGCCCGCAACGGCCGCTCCGAGGCCTTGAGCCTGGATCGTGATCGCAACGGCGGCGGCCGAGCCAGCGCCGGCACGGCTGCGCCTGGCACAAGGCCGGCGGTTGCGCCCATCCCGGGGCTGCGCGGCTTTGACACCGAGCGTGGGGTCAGCGTCGCCGCGGCGCGCGACCTGGGCATCGGCAATGTTGATGTCGCCGGCCTGGCCCAGAGCATTTCGGTCATGCCTGTCTCCGGCGGCGGCTTCCGGGTGCGTCCCGGTCGCGATGCCCGCCTGTTTGCCCAGCTCGGCTTGCAAGTCAACGACATCGTCACCGCCATCAACGGCCAGCCGCTGGAATCCGAAGAGGCCGCCCGCGCCCTGTTTGCCGATGTCCTCATGCGCGGCGAAGTCGCCATTACCGTCAACCGCCAGGGCCGCGAAATGACGCTTCGCCCCGACCTGGAACAAATCATCGGGAGCCTGCAGAACCCATGATCAAACGCTTTACCGGCCTGTTGCTCATCCTTGCCCTGGCCCTGCCCGGCCAGGCCGAGAACGGCCATGTGCTGAATTTCAAGGATGCCGACATCCGCTCCCTGATCACGGCCGTGGCCGACATGACGGGCAAGAACATCATCATCGATCCGCAGGTGTCGGGCCGGGTGACCGTGGTCTCTACCCAGCCGCTGGACGCCGACGGGGTCTGGGACGTGTTCCTGTCCATCCTGCGGGTGCACGGCTACAGCGTGGTCACGGACGAGCGTGCGGTGCGGGTGTTGCCGGATGTCAACGCACGCCAGGACGGGCGGGTGCCTGTCGATGACATGCGCATCGGCGGCGACGAACCGGTCACCCGTATTCTCCAGCTGGAACATGTGCGCGCATCAGAGGCCAGCCAGCTGCTGCGCAACCTGCTGCCGCAGTCGGCCTACATGGTTCACCACGACAGCTCAAACAGCCTGATCATCAGCGATCGCGCCGGCAACGTGCGCCGAATTGAAGCCATCATCCGTCGCCTGGATACCAGCGCGGACCAGGACATCGAGGTGCTGGGCTTAAGCCACGCCGACGCTGCTGAAGTGGTCAGCCTGATCAACCGCGTCTATGCCGACAGCGGTCGCGAGGCGGCGGTGGCCGATGAGCGCACCAACACCATCATTCTCAGCGGCGACCCCAACCGCCGCTTGCGCCTGCGCACCCTGATCTCGCATCTCGACACACCGCTGGAACGAGAAGGTTCGACCCAGGTGGTCTACCTGCGCTACGCCACCGCCGACACCCTACTGCCGGTGCTGGAAGGCATTCTCGACATGGATGGCGACAACGGCCAACGCGTACGCATCCAGGCTCACCAGGAGACCAATGCCCTGGTGATCACGGCCGCGCCAGCGACGTTCCGCTCCATTCAGTCGGTCATCAGTCAGCTCGATATCCGCCGCGCCCAGGTGCTGGTCGAAGCCATCATTGCCGAGGTGGCCGTGGATACCGCGCGCGAGCTGGGCATCCAGTGGCAGGCATTTTCCTCCGGCGATCGCGGCCTGTTCGGCGGCACCAATTTCCAGTCCGGCGGGCGCAACCTGCTCAATCTCTCGGCCGCCGCCGGCCAGGCAGCTGAAGACGGCAGCCTGTTGCTGCCGGGACGAGGTCTCAACCTTGGCTACGTGCGCGGCCGTTCCAGCCTGCTTGGGGTGGAAATCCTGGAGATCGGCGCCTTGGCCCGCGCCCTGGCGACCGACGCCAACACCAACGTCCTGTCCACCCCGTCGATCGTGACTCTGGACAATCATGAGGCCAGCATCAACGTCGGCCAGGAAGTGCCCTTCCTGTCGGGCAGCTTCGCCACCCAGGGCATTGCCACCGGCGACGGTCAGGTCAATCCGTTCCAGACCATCAATCGCGAGGAAATCGGCGTCAAGCTCAACGTCACTCCGCATATCAACGAAGGCGACACCATCATCCTGAACATCAATCAGGAAGTATCGACGCTGGCACCGTCCGGCGGCGCGGTTGACCTGATCACCAACAAGCGCACCATCACCACCCGGGTCATGGTTCCGGATGGCGCCATCCTGGTCCTTGGCGGGCTGATCAGCGAGGACTTGCAGGAGCAGCTGGAAAGCGTCCCGGGCTTGAGCCGCATCCCCTTGCTCGGCGAGCTGTTCAAGTATCGCTCGACCAGCAGTGTGAAGCGCAACCTGATGGTGTTCATCCGCCCGCAGATCCTGCACGATGAAGCGCTGATGGATAACCTGACGCGCAGCAAGTACACGGCCATCCGCGATCGCCAGCTGGAGCAGCGTCAGCGCCCGGCCGGCCTGACCCGGCCCGGCGACATGCCGCTGCTGCCCGAACTCGACGAATTCCTGCAATCGCCGCCGGATGGACGCTGATTACCGACCGGCCTACGGCTTCGCCCGTCGCCGCGGCGTCGCCGTGGCAGGACACAATGGCGACGGCCAGCTGCGCCTGGCGGTGCGCGAACCGGTCGACGTGCTGGCCGTACAGGAAGTTCGACGGCGCCTGAGCGGCCCGGTCGCCATCGAGCGCCTGGCCGCAGCCGAGTTCGACCAGCTGGTCACGCGCTTGTACGAGGCTGGCGATGAGGCGGCCCGCCAGGTGGCCGAGGACATCGGTGAAGACCTTGATCTGGCGCGCCTGGCCGACGATCTGCCGGAGCCTGCGGATCTGCTGGAAAGCGAGGATGATGCGCCGATCATTCGCCTGATCAACGGCGTGCTGACCCAGGCAATCCGCGAGAACGCCTCCGATATTCATTTCGAACCTTTCGAAGATCGCCTGTCCATCCGCTTCCGGGTTGACGGCGTGCTGCGCGAGGTCATGGCCCCGGCCCGGGCCCTGGCCGCATTGATCACCTCGCGGATCAAGGTCATGTCGCGCCTGGACATCGCCGAAAAGCGAGTGCCGCAAGATGGCCGCATTGGCTTGAGAATTGCCGGCAGGCCGGTGGATGTGCGCGTCTCCACCCTGCCCTCCAATCACGGCGAGCGCGTCGTCCTGCGCCTGCTGGACAAGCAGGCCGGACGCCTGGACCTGGTCGAGCTGGGCATGAATGCCGAAACCGAGCAGCGCATGGCCGAGCTGATCGCCAGACCGCACGGCATTCTGCTGGTTACCGGGCCAACCGGTTCGGGCAAGTCCACCACCCTGTATGCATCACTGCTCAGGCTCAACGACCGCAGCCGCAATATCCTCACCGTCGAGGATCCGATCGAATACGACCTTGATGGTATCGGCCAGACCCAGGTCAACCCGAAGGTGGATCTGACCTTCGCTCGCGGCCTGCGCGCCATTTTGCGCCAGGACCCGGATGTCGTCATGGTCGGCGAAATCCGCGACCTGGAGACCGCCCGGATTGCCGTTCAGGCCAGTCTGACCGGCCACCTGGTGCTCTCCACCCTGCATACCAACACGGCCGTCGGCGCCATTACCCGCCTGGTTGACATGGGGATCGAGCCGTTCCTGCTCGCATCCAGCCTGATCGGCACCCTGGCCCAGCGCCTGGTGCGAGTGCTGGACGCCGACAGTCGTGAGCCATACAGGATTGGCCGCGACGAGCTGGGCCGGCTCGGCCTGCCCGATCAGTCGGAGCAGACCCTGTATCGCCCGCGCGCCGACCTGCCGCCCGGCCTGTCAGGCTACCGCGGCCGAACAGGCATCTACGAGCTGGTTGAAGTCAATGAGGCGATGCGGCAGCTGATCCATGACGGCGCTGCCGAAGCCCGACTGGAAGCACTTGCCCGTGAGCTGGGGCCGTCCATTCTCGAAGACGGCTGGCGCAAGGCCCTGGCCGGCGCGACCTCCCTGGAGGAGGTCCTGAGGGTAACCCGGGCCGGCTGATGGGCGCCTTCGAGTACCAGGCGCTCAGCGGCGGCAAAACCACCCGCGGCCTTGTCCAGGCAGATACCGCGCGAGCTGCCCGCCAGCAGCTGCGTGAGCGCGGCCTGATCCCGCTGGAAGTCCAGGCAGTCGAGAACGAACGCGCCGGGCCGGGCGGGCTGGATCTGTCCTGGGGCGGCGGGCGCGACCGCGCCCTGCTGCTGCGCCAGCTGGCCACCCTGCTCAAGGCCGGCCTGACCCTGGAAGAGGTCTTGAGCGTGCTGGTGGAGCAGACCGAAGCCAGTGCCCAGCGCCGCCAACTGGGCTCGATCCGGGCCCGGGTCATGGAGGGCCAGAGCCTGTCCTCTGCGATGCGCGAGCATCCGCGCCTGTTTCCGACCCTCTACACCGCAGCGATCGCGGCCGGCGAGCGTGCCGGGCGTCTGGAAACCGTGCTGGAGCGCCTGGCCGACTACGCCGAACAGCGCGAGGCGATGAACCGCGGCATCGGCCTGGCCCTGATCTACCCGCTGCTGCTGGCGCTGATCGCCATTGCCGTGGTCTGGGGGCTGATCGGCTTCGTGGTGCCGCGGGTGATCGGCGTTTTCGAGCAAACCGCGCAGGAACTGCCACTGCTGACCCTCAGCCTGCTGGCGATATCGGACTTCATAGCCGCCTGGGGCCTGTGGCTGCTGGCCGGGCTGGTACTCCTGCTGCTGCTGGCAGCCATGGCCCTGAAAAAACCGGGTCCGCGGCGCCGGGTCGATGCCCTGTTGCTGCACCTGCCCATCATCGGCCGCCTGGTCCGCGCCCGCCAGACCGCCAGCTTTACCCGTACCCTGGCCATCCTGAGCGCCAGCGCCGTGCCGCTGGTCGAAGCGCTGCGTGTTGCTGCCAGCGTGGTCCAGAACAGCGTGGTCCGCGCCGATATCGAGCGCGCCGCCGCCCAGGTCCGCGAGGGCGTGTCACTGACCCGCTCGCTGGCGCACTCTCCCTGGCTGCCGCCGATGGCCCGGCGACTGATCGCCGGCGGCGAACGCAGCGGCGAACTGGCGCCGATGCTGGAACATGCCGCCGCCATCCAGGAACGCGACCTGGAATCAGCCACCACAGTGCTGCTGGCCGTGCTTCAGCCGACCTTGATTCTGCTGGTGGGCCTGATGGTTTTGTATATCGTGCTGGCGATCATGCTGCCGATTCTGAGCATGAGCCAGTTGTTGGCATGAACAGCGTTTTCCTCTCATCCACCCTTCCGGCCTGTTTGAAGGCTCGTTGTCGCACTGCAAACAGTCAAGAAATCATCTCGCGCAGAGACGCGGAGACGCAGAGAAACCAGCCAGGAAAAGGCCTTTCCTCTGCGCCTCTGCGCCTCTGCGCGAATCTGATCTTTTCAGCGCAGGAAACGTTCATGCGTGTCGGGCCAGTGCGATGATCAGCTTCGAGCACGTAGCCAAGCGCTATCCGGGCGGAATTCAGGCGCTAAGTGATGTGAATTTCAGCCTGGGTCAGGGCGAGCTGGCATTTCTGACCGGGCATTCGGGCGCCGGCAAGTCCACCCTGCTGCGCCTGATCGCATTGCTGGAACGGCCAAGCCGCGGCCAGGTGCTGTTCGAAGGGCGCAATGTCGGCAAGCTGGCGCGGCGCCACATTCCCTATTTGCGTCGCCGCATCGGGGTAATTTTCCAGGACCATCGCCTGCTGTCGGACAAGCGCGTCTTCGACAACGTCGCCCTGCCGCTGATGATTGCCGGTCTGTCTTACGGCGAAATTCGTCGACGGGTGCGCGCCGCGCTGGACAAGGTCGGGCTGCTGGACAAGGAAAAGATGTTCCCGCCGATGCTCTCCGGCGGCGAGCAGCAGCGCGTCGGTATTGCCCGGGCGATCATTACCAAGCCGCCGCTGATCCTGGCCGATGAACCCACCGGCAATCTGGACCCGGACATGTCGGCCGAACTGATGCGCTATTTTCTCCAGCTCAACGAGCTCGGGGTCACCGTACTGATCGCCAGCCATGACCTGGAGCTGATTCGACAGCTCGGTCAGCGCGTGCTGGTGCTCAAGGCCGGCCAGATGGTCGATGACCTGCCTGCCCGTCTTGCCCTCACCGGGGACAGCCATGGCCCGTAGCAGCCGCCGAACGGGCTATGAAGCCTTGCCGGGGGCAGCCGGACTGCGCGCCTGGGCCCGGCGTCATGCCTACAGCCTGCTCTCTTCCCTGGGTTCACTGACGCGCCAGCCGATTGCTTCGAGCATGACCATCATCGTACTGGCCGTAGCCCTGACCCTGCCGACTGCGCTGCATGTGACGGTCGATAACGTCGAGCGCATCAGCCAGGGCTGGGAGCGACTGGATACCCTGTCGGTATTCCTGCGCGCGGAGATCAACGCCGAGCAGGCGGCGCAGATGGCCAACCGCCTGGGGAGTTGGCCGGAAATCGCCGCTGTCGATCCGATCAGCCCGGAAGCCGGGCTCGCCGAGCTTTCCGGCCAGCTGAACCTGGGTGAGCTCGGCAACAGCATTGCCGACAATCCCCTGCCCTGGGTGCTGGAGATCACTCCGGAAACCGACACCCCAGTCGCCACCCTGGCCGGGCGCCTGGAACGAGAGGAGCAGGTCGACCTGGTCATCGTCGATCTGCAGTGGCTGGAGCGGCTTGATGCGATGCTGGCCCTGATCCAGCAGCTGGTCAGCCTGCTGGCACTGCTGTTTGCGCTGGGCGTGGCTTTCATCATCGCCAATACCATCCGCATGGATATCCAGAACCGGCGCGAGGAGATCGAGGTCATGGCGCTGGTCGGTGCAACGGCAGCCTTCATTCGACGGCCCTTCCTCTACACCGGCCTCTGGTACGGTTTGCTGGGTGGGCTGCTGGCCTGGTTGCTGGTCCGCTCAGGTCTGATCGTCTTGTCGGCGCCGGTGGCCCGATTGAGCGGCAGCTACGATGCCAGCTTTCAACTCTATCCGCCCTCCCCGGAGGTAACCGTGTTGCTGATTGCCGGCAGCGGTTTGTTCGGCATACTCGGATCCTGGCTGGTGGTCGGGCAGCACCTGCGGCGAATCAACCCCTGATGTAGGCCCGGGCGATGTCCCCGGCGGTCCATGTCGGGGGTGTCACCGGCAATGACGATGCGTGTTCGGAGCATGGACCGGAATCCGGTCGGGTTTGGGACGGCGCCCGGGCCGTAGGCCGGCCTGACACGGCCGGCGGTCCATCTGCGGAATGTCTCCGACAATGACGATGTGTGATTGAAATTTGGGGCGGGCGCCGGTCGGGATTGGGCACACGAACGAAGCCGTGGAGATGGATTTGGCATCGACCGTCGGCCGTGTAAGGCCGACCTACGCGGTGCCGGGGTACGCGAACGGGGCGGTGGGAATGGATTTGGCATCGACCGTCGGCCGCGTTGGGCCGACCTACGCGGTGCCCGGGCCGTAGGCCGGCCTGACACGGCCGGCGGTCCATCTGCGGAATGTCTCCGACAATGACGATGTGTGATTGAAATTTGGGGCGGGCGCCGGTCGGGATTGGGACGTT
>REEQ01000043.1 GCA_007695005.1 Wenzhouxiangellaceae bacterium
GTGGCCAGGTATTCCGGCTGGGTGGCGTTGGCCAGCCGCGCCGAGCCATCGGCATGCGCATCGGAATGAATCTGTCCGCCGAGGCCGTTCAGCAGCATCACCGAGCGGATGATGCCGGCCTCACCGAGCTTGTTCAGTGCATCGGCGGTGGACTCGAAGGTCTCGCCCTTGTTGACCCGAGCGAGGACGGTATCGTCGCCGGATTCGGCACCGACGTAGGCAATCTTCAGCCCGGCCGAGCTCAGCTCGGCCAGTTCTTCAATTGACTTGCGCTTCAGGTTGCGCGGCAGGCAGTAACTGCCGACCCGCTCGACGGCGGGCAGGTGCTCGGCGATGGCTTCGAGAATCTTCAGCAGCCGGTGGGTGGGCAGGATCAGGGCATCGCCATCGGCCAGGAACACCCGGCGGGTGCGATTGCCGAGCAACTCGCCGCAGCGGCGTATCATCTCCAGCACCTCGTCCTCGGACCGGGCTTTGAATTTCTTCTGCGGCGCGGTGTACATTTCGCAATAGCTGCACTTGTTCCAGGAACAGCCGTCGGTCACCGGCAGAATCAGTGACTCGGCCTCGCTGGGCGGTCGAAAGACCGGCTCTGTATAACGAATCGGCAGCATTGGAGCTTGGTATTCAGTGTGAGTCGTAACCTCAAAGCATAACCTGCGACAACCTGGCGGGTGCAGACCCGCTACTCTTCACATCGAAGCATGGATAGCCGTCAACCCTTTCCGATCCTCTTCCTGACCCTCGTGGTGAAGCGTTTTTGTCCGAACCGGTTGATATCCATCGTCCGGCCATGGCCCCGCCGCAAATGGCCGGGCGGGCGCAGTCAGCGGTGGCTGGCCATACCAGCCCAGCCTTCTGGCCAGGGCGGCGACCTCGCCGACATACAGCATGGCCGGTGATTTGACCTCGTGGTGACGGGCGCAGTGCGACAGCTCGCCAAGCTCACCGACTATCACGCGCTGTTCGGGACGGCTGCCGTTTTCGACCAGGGCAATCGGCGTGGCCGGGGAGCGGCCGTGGGCGATCAGGTGGGCCTGGATCAGCTCCAGCCGGGCGACTGACATGTAGAAAGCCAGAGTCTGGCGGTCAGCGGCAAGCGCCGGCCAGTCCAGCCGGTCGATGGAGCGTTCGCAGTGGGCAGTCACCAGGCGTACCGACTGGGCCATGCTGCGCTGGGTCAGGGGCATGCCGGCATAGGCTGCGCAGGCGCTGGCGGCGGTGACCCCGGGGATGACTTCATAGGCAATGCCGTGCTCGCGCAGGACCTCCAGCTCCTCGCCGCCGCGCCCGAACACCATCGGGTCTCCGCCCTTGAGCCTGACAACCCGGCAGCCACGTCCCGCATGCTCGATCAGGATCTGGTGGATGCGATCCTGGCCGACGCCTCCCTTGCCGGGCGGTTTTGCCACATCGATCAGCTCGGCGTCGCGCCGGGCATGATCGAGGATGCGGGCGTCGACCAGGCCGTCGTGGACAATGACATCGGCAGTCTGGATCCGGGCCAGCGCCCGCAGGGTCAACAGCTCGGGCTCGCCCGGGCCGGCGCCGACCAGGCTGACATGACCCGGCCGGTCCGGAACGCCGATGTCCAGGGCATCTTCGATCAAGCTGCGGGCCCGTTCCTCGCGCCCGGCCTGCAGCTCTGCGGCTGGCTGGCCGTTGAAGATCCAGTCCAGAAAACGCCGTCGCCGGGCCAGTTCCGGCAGTCGGCTGCGAATGCGACCAGCCAGGCTACCGCTCAGGGCCGCCAGCCGGCCAAGCGCGGGCGGCACAAGTTGTTCGATGCGGCTGCGAACCATGCGGGCCAGCTCCGGCGCCTGGCCACCGCTGCCGATCGCAATCACCAGCGGCGAGCGGTCAACCACTGCCGGGACGATGGCTGTGCTGTGCTCAAGCTGGTCAACCGCATTGACCGGCACCCCCTGGCGTTCGCCCCAGCGCCGCAGTCGCTGGCAATCGGCCTGGCTGGCCTCGGCAACGACGATCAGCGCGTAACCCTCAAGCCGACAGCTGGCAAATCGACGGCCCAGCCACTGGACCTGGCCGGCCACATGCATTTCGGCCAGCTCGGAATCCAGGGTCTCGGCGATCAGGTCAATGCTGGCCCGGGCCTTGAGCAGGCGCCCAATCTTGCGCCGCGCCACCAGGCCGCCGCCGACCACCAGCACCCGCCGCTCGGCCAGATCCAGGAACACCGGAAACCATCCGGGTTGATGTGTCGAGGTATTCGCTTCCATGGCCACAGCCTAGGCGCATGGTCTGTACAGGACAAAGACCGCCTGGCTAGAACTACATTCGCTCAGGTTATATCCAGGCAACGGTGGCCTGGCGGCATATCGGTATAACCAGCCGGTCGTTCTCCTTGAGTGTCGGGGCCGTTAGCCTCGCTTCTTCGATTGCAAGCGATTCAGGAATCCTATGGCCTTGTCTCCCGCCCAACAGCAAGCGGTCCAGCGTCAGCTGGCACCCTTGGTCGACACCCTGGAGCCCGGTCAGCTGCTCTGGGCCTCCGGTTACCTCGCCGGCCTGGCCGCGGCTGCTCTGCCGGTGCCGGCCAATGCCGCCGCTCCGTCCGTCGAGGCAGGTGCCGAAGCTGTGCTGACAATCTGGTACGGCACCGAAACCGGCAACAGCCGCAGCGTTGCCGAGCGTCTGGCCGAGGCCGCCCGCGGCCGCGGCTGGCAGGTCGAGCTGGCCGCGCTGGATAGCGTTACGCCGCGCCATATCGCCCGCGTTGCCCATCTGGTGCTGGTCATCAGTACCCACGGCGATGGCGATCCGCCGGAGGCGGCGCGCGCCTTTCATGGTTTCATTCACTCCGAGCGCGCACCAAGGCTTGAGCAGCTGCGCTTTGCCGTGTTCGCGCTCGGCGACTCCTCTTACCCGGATTTCTGCCAGACCGGTCGTCAGCTTGACCAGCGCCTGGCTGAGCTGGGTGCCGGCCGCCTGCTTAAGCGGGTTGACTGCGATGTTGACTTCGAGGACCAGGAGGCACCTTGGCAGCCGCGCTGCCTGGACGCCTTCGCGCCCTGGCTCAAGCCCAGGTCAGACGCGCCTCACCTGCAGCTGGTCGACAATCAATCTCAGTCGACGCTGGTTCACGATCGTCTCAATCCGTTCCCGGCCGAGTTGCTCGAGCGTTCACCACTGACGGTGGCACCGTCATCCAAGCAGGTCGCTCACGTGGTGCTGTCGGTCGCCGACAGCGGGCTGGTCTGGCAGCCGGGCGATTCCCTGGGGCTCTGGCCGGCCAACGATCCGCGCCTGGTCGAGCAGGTGATCGAGCTCAGCGGTGCTGATGGCGATGCCCGGATCGAGCGCAACGGCAAGCAATCCAGCCTGGCTGAGTGGCTGAGCGACCAGGCCGAGCTGACCCAGGTAGTGAGGCCCTTCCTGGCCGCCTGGGCAAGCTTGAGCGAGGCCGATGAACTGGTCGCGCTGCTGGAGGATAGTCAGGCCCTGGCCGCCTGGTCGCGCCAGCGCCAGGTTATCGACGTATTGAGCGAGTACCCGGCCCGGGTGTCGGCCCAGGCGCTGGCCGATGCCCTGCGCAAGGTCGCGCCGCGCCTTTACTCGATCGCCTCCAGTGCGCTGGTCGCCGATGATGAAATTGCGCTGACGGTCAAGCTGGAATCCACTGATGGTTGTCACGGGCGCCGCGTCGGCGTTGCCTCCGGCCAATTGCTGGAGCGGGCCCGGCCGGGGCAGCGCCTGCCAATCTACATCCAGCCCAATGACGGCTTCCGTCTGCCGGCCGATCCGGACCGGCCGATCATCATGATCGGACCGGGCACGGGCGTCGCGCCATTTCGGGCCTTCATCGAGCATCGCCGGGCCCAGGGCGCGACCGGCAACAGCTGGCTGTTCTTTGGCGAGCGTCATCGACGCACCGACTTTCTCTACCAGCTCGAGTGGCAGCGCTGGCTGCGCGAGGGTGCGCTAAGCCGCCTGTCGGTGGCCTTCTCGCGTGACCAGGAGCAGCGCATCTACGTCCAGCACCGGCTCCTTGAGGAGGCCGAGGCCATTTACGGCTGGCTGAAGGAGGGCGCGCATATCTACATCTGCGGCAATGGCAGTGGCATGGCCGCCGATGTCCACCAGGCCCTGGTCAGGATCATTGCCGACCAGGCCGGGATTGACCGCGAGCAGGCCGAGCAAAGGCTGGCCGAACTGAAGGAACAGCGCCGCTACCAGAAGGATGTCTACTGATGAGTGATCTTGATGTCGAGCAGATCAAACTGAGCAGCCGCGGCCTGCGCGGCAGCATACTCGATGGCCTGGCTGATCCGGCCACCGGTGCCATCGCCGAGTCGGACACGGTGCTGACCAAGTTCCACGGCCTGTACCAGCAGGACGATCGCGACCAGCGTCAGCGTCGGCGCGAGGCGCGCCTGGAGCCGCTGTATCAGTTCATGCTGCGGGTGCGGATTCCGGGCGGCGACATCAGCCCGGAGCAGTGGGCGGCGCTGGACCGGGTCGCAACCGATCTGGCCAACGGCACGCTGCGCCTGACCACCCGGCAAACCGTGCAGTTCCACGGTCTGGCCAAGGAAAGCCTGCAGACGCTGATGCGCCGTCTGGACGCGGTGCTGCTCGATTCCATCGCCGCCTGCGGCGATGTCAACCGCAACGTGATGAGCCGGATCGAGCCGAATGCCGGGCCGCTGGAAGCCGAGCTGCTGGATCGGGCGCGGCGCTTGAGCGAGCGCCTGCTGCCGGCCACCAATGCCTGGCGCGAAATCTGGATAGACGGCGAGAAGATCGATCCTGACCAGCCGCCCGAGCCCGAGCCGCTGTATGGGGCGACCTACCTGCCGCGCAAGTTCAAGGCCGGCATTGCCCTGCCGCCCGTCAACGATGTCGATATCCTGTCCCAGGATCTAGGCTTCATTGCCATTGCCGAAGGCGAACGACTGCTGGGCTTCAACGTCACGGTCGGCGGCGGCATGGGCTGCAGCCACGGCCAGGCCGATACCTTTCCGCGCCTGGCCGACGTGATCGGTTTCATTGCGCCTGAGGCTTTGCTGGCCGTGGCCGAGGCCGTGCTCACCATCCAGCGCGATCACGGCGAGCGGGTCAATCGCAAGCGCGCCCGTTTCAAGTACACCATCGAAAGCCACGGCCTGGACTGGCTCAAGGCCGAGATTGTCGAACGCAGCGGGGTTGAACTGGCACCCGCCCGGCCGTTTCAATTCACCCACAACGGCGACAGCCTGGGCTGGCAGGAACAGCCCGATGGCCGCTGGCGCCTGGGCCTGTTCGTGGAAAACGGGCGTCTGCTGCCGCGTCAGCTCGAAGCCCTGCGGCCGATCATCGCCGGCCGGGTCGAACGCATTCGATTCACGCCGAACCAGAACCTGGTCCTGGGCGGCATCGCCGGCAGCGATCGCAAGGCCATCCAGGCCGAATTGGCGACCGCAGGCCTGGGCGAAAGCAATACCTCGGCCCTGCGCCGTCATGCCATGGCCTGCGTGGCTCTGCCGACCTGTGGTCTGGCCATGGCCGAGGCCGAGCGCTACCTGCCCGACCTGCTGACCCGCATCGAGGAGCTGGCGGCCCGCCACGACATCGAGCAGCTGCCGATCACCATCCGCATGTCGGGCTGCCCGAACGGCTGCTCGCGCCCCTACCTGGCAGAGATCGGTTTCGTTGGTCGTGCACCGGGTCGCTACAACTTCTACCTCGGCGCCGCCTTTGACGGCACCCGCCTGAACCGACTGTATCGCGACAACGCCGATGAGACCCGCATCCTGGCCGACATCGACGAACTGTTTGGTCGCTTCGCCACCGAGCGCAGGCCCGAGGAACACTTTGGCGACTTCCTGATCCGGGCCGGCATCATCGAGGCCGTTCGCCACGGTTCCGAGGTCAACGCGCCCATACCGGTGGTCGTGCCATGAGCCAGGCAGCCACCAGTACCAGCGCTGTTCACATTGATCTCGACATCGCCGCCGTCGACAGGCAGCTGGCTCGGCTCGATGCGCGCGACCGCATCGCCTGGAGCCTGGCCCATTTGCCGTCCAGCCAGGTGCTGTCATCCAGCTTCGGTGTCCAGGCCGCGGTGATGCTGCACCTGGCCGGCGAAGTCGCCCCCGGTATCCCGGTCGTCTTCATCGACACCGGCTACCACTTTGCCGAAACTTATCGCTTCGTCGATCAGCTGACCCGGCGCCTGGCCATCAACCTCAAGGTTTACCGGCCGCGCCTGTCGGCCGCCTGGCAGGAGGCCCGTCACGGTCGGCGCTGGGAGGCCGGGCGTGCTGCCCTGCAGGCCTACAACCGCGATAACAAGGTCGAACCCATGCGCCGGGCCCTAGGCGAGCTGCGGGTTGGCACCTGGTTCTCCGGACTCAGGCGGGTACAGTCGGCCAGCCGGCGCGAGATCGGCTTCATCGAACAGCAGTGGGGGCGCTGCAAGGTCCACCCGATAGCTGACTGGGGCGACCGCGAGGTTCATGCCTACCTTGAGCGTCATCGCCTGCCCTACCACCCCTTGCGCGAGCGCGGCTACGTCAGCATCGGCGACTGGCACACGACCCGCTCGCTGGCCGATATCGACGACGAAAGCCAGGCCCGCTTCTTTGGCCTGCTACGCGAATGCGGCCTCCACGACCTGCCCGACAAGCAGCACCACAAGCCGGCCTGATCAATTGCGGCAGGTTCCCTAACCTCGACTTCAGACCATTGTTTTTTCTTCGTCGTGTTCTTTGTGTCCTTCGGGGTGAAATCATCCAGAACTCAAGGCTTTCCCTCTCGCGGCTATATAGCGATAAGTTCTTGCAAAGTACAGGAAGCTGCGGCTAATGTAGAGCCAGCTACAAGCTCATCCAGACCGGCGGAGGGACAGGCCCTTTGATGCCGGGGCAACCAGCACGCAAGTGCCAGGTGCCAACTCCTGCGGAAGTCCCTGTTTGGACTTGCCGAGAGATGAGTCGATTCCCCGCCAGTACTCCATTTCCGGAGTAGGGGCGCAGAACCCGACTTTTCTCCCCGCCAGCGCTGCTGCCCAGGATGCTCTGCTGAGCTTGCCGATCCACATCGTGCAACTCTGGAGTATCGACATGAATCAGCCCGCCGTCATCGTCAACACCGCTCGTCCGTCGCCGCGCGTGCGCAAATCGCGCCAGCTCGAGACCGGGGGCATGTGGCATGACATGGTCTGGCGTCCTGGTCGGCGTCAGCGCGTGCGTCTCCTTTATCGCATCGAAGGTCCGGCTGACGCGCCGGTGGTGCTTGCTGCCGGCGGCATCAGTGCCGATCGCCGGGTTGATCAGTGGTGGGCAGATCTCTACGGAGAAGGCCGTGCCCTGGACCCGAGCCGACAGCGCATCCTCTCCATCGACTGGCTGGGGCAGCGCTGGCCGGATGAGTCGACGGTCACCACTGCCCAGCAGGCCCAGGCCTTGCTGGCGGTGCTTGATCACCTGGGCATCCAGCGTTTGCCGCTGTTTGTGGGCGCCTCCTACGGTGCCATGGTCGGCCTGGCCTTCGCCGCGATCTGCCCCGAGCGGCTTGGCCGGCTGCTGGCGATCAGCGGTGCCCACTGTCCGCATCCCATGGCCGTGGCCCGACGCATGATCCAGCGCGACATCATTCGACTGGGTGTCAGCGCGGGCGAAGAGCGGCTGGGGATCACCCTGGCCCGGGCCCTGGCCCTGACCACGTATCGACCGGCCAGCCTGTTTGGCGAGCGTTTTCAGCATGCCGAGCCGGCCGGCATCCTCCATCAGCTCGACGGCTATTTCCAGGCCCAGGGCCGGCGTCTGGTCGGGCGCTTCGATGCCGAGCGCTATCTGAGCCTGTCGGAGTCCCTCGATCGTCACCAGGTCGACCCGGCCCGGGTGCGATGTCCAGTGACCCTGGTCGGCGTGCGTTCCGACGAGCTGGTGCCGGTCGAGCAGCTTCAGACCTTGCAGCAGGCGCTGCCGCAGGCCGAGCTGCGAGTGATCCAGTCGGCCTACGGCCACGATGCTTTCCTCAAGGAAGTGGACTTTTTCAGCCAGCTGCTTGCCGGCCTGGTCGCCGCGGAGGTGAGCGCATGAGCCGCCATCAGCAAACCATTGCCGTTCGCGCCGGTATCGAGTCCGATCGCCAGTTCGGTGCCGTGGTGCCGCCGATTCATCTGTCCAGCAACTATACCTTCGCCGAGTTCGGGCAACCCCGTGCCCATGACTACAGCCGTTCCGGCAATCCAACCCGCGACTTGCTCGGCGAAGCGCTGGCAGAGCTGGAAGGCGGCGCCTCGGCCGTCGTAACTGCCAGCGGCATGGGTGCGATCAGTACCGTCCTGCAGCTGCTAAAGCCGGGTGAGCGCCTGCTTGCACCGAACGATTGCTACGGTGGTACCTTCCGCCTGTTCGAGGCCTGGCAGCGCAAGGGCTGTTTCGAGCTTGAGTGGGTGGACTTCGGCGATGCCGCTGCCCTGCGTCAGGCGCTGGCAAAGGGCGCTGCCATGGTCTGGATCGAAACCCCGTCCAACCCCTTGCTGCGAATCTATGACATCGCCGCCATTGCCCGTGCGGCGCGCACTGTCGGAGCCCGGGTGGTGGCAGACAACACCTTCCTGTCGCCGGCCCTGCAGCAACCGCTGGCACTGGGGGCCGACCTGGTCGTGCATTCGACCACCAAGTACATCAATGGCCACTCGGACGTCGTTGGCGGCGCCGTGGTGGCGGCGGATCCAGACCTGGGCGCGGAAATCGCCTGGTGGGCCAACTGCATTGGTGTAACCGGCAGCCCCTTCGACAGCTGGCTGACCCTGCGCGGCCTGCGCACTCTGGCTGTGCGCATGCGCGCCCATCAGGAAGCGGCCGCTGCCGTGGTTGACCGGCTTTGCGATCATCCGGCCGTAGCGCGGGTTCATTACCCGGGCCTGAGCACTCACCCCGGCCACACCCTGGCCCGGCGCCAGCAGCGTGGCTTCGGCGCCATGATCAGCTTCGAGCTCAACGGTGGTGAAGCGGCGGTGCGCGATTTTCTCGCCGCCCTGCGCTTGCCATCCCTGGCCGAATCGTTGGGCGGTGTCGAAAGCCTGGTTGCGCACCCCGCGACCATGACCCATGCGGCGATGAGCGAAGCCGATCAGCGCAAGGCAGGAATCGGATCGGGGCTGCTGCGCCTGTCGGTGGGGCTGGAAGCGCCTGAAGATCTGTGTGCTGATCTGGTCCAGGCCCTGGACAGGGCAGGGCAGTCGAGTTGGACAGCGGTGCCGGCTTGCCGGGAGGCTTGATGCATCGTTGCCGTCAGCGGCTCGTTGAGGCGGCTGGCAAGGTCGCCAGCACATCCAGCACCCCTTCGCCGTACTTGTCGAGCTTGTGGCGACCAACGCCGCTGATCTCGGCAAGTTCGGCCAGGGTTTCCGGGCGGGCGTCGAGGATGGCGGCCAGGGTGGCGTCGTGGAAGATCACGTAGGGCGGAACGTTTTCCTCCTGGGCGGTGATCAGGCGCCATTCGCGCAGCGCCTGCCAGCCGGGCGAGCTGGTGTCGACATCGATTTTGGCTGCCGTTGACCGGGCCCGACGCTTTGGCGCGATGACATCGCGACGCAGGGTCAGGCTGGTTTCGCCGCGCAGCAACTCGCGGCAATCCGGCCCCAGCTGCAGGCCGCCGTGGCCTTCGGGGTCCGGCTGCAGATAGCCATGGGCGAGCAGCTGGCGGATGACCGAGTGCCAGGTCTTTTTGTCGGTATCCGAGCCGATGCCGAAGGTGCTGATGGCGTCGTGGCCCAAGATGGCGATGCGGTCGGTCTCGCTGCCCATCAGTACATCGACCACATGCCCCGCGCCGAAGCGCTGCCCGGTGCGATAGACACAGGACAGGGCCTTGCGTGCGGCCTCGGTCGCATCCCAGGTATCGGGCGGGTTCAGGCAGTTGTCGCAGTTGCCGCACTGTCCTGGGTGGGCTTCATCGAAATAGTTCAGTAGCGCCGGCCGGCGACAGCCGGCTTCCTCGCAGTAGGCCAGCAGGGCTTCCAGGCGCTCGCGCTCCAGACGTTGCTGAGCTTCTGGCGCGGTCGAGTTGGCCAGCAGCTGGCGAATCTGCATGATGTCAGACAGGCCGTAGACCATCCAGGCATCGGCCGGCAGTCCATCGCGGCCGGCACGGCCGGTTTCCTGGTAGTAGGCTTCCATGCTCTTGGGCAGGTCGAGGTGGGCGACAAAGCGCACGTCGGGTTTGTCAATGCCCATGCCGAATGCGATAGTCGCGCAGATGATCAGGCCATCTTCGCGGATGAACCGGTCCTGGTGGGCCTGGCGGGTGTCGCTGTCCAGGCCGGCGTGATACGGCAGCGCCTTCAATCCCTTGCCGTGCAGCCAGGCTGCGGTTTCTTCGCAGCGCTTGCGCGAAAAACAGTAGACGATGCCGGAATGGCCGGGATGTTCGCGCTGGATGAAGTCCAGCAGCTGCTGGCGCGCGTTGTTCTTCAGCCCCACCCGGTAACGGATATTGGGCCGATCGAAGCTGTCGATGAACAGCTCGCAGCCGTCGGCCAGCAGGCGATGGCGTATCTCGGCCCGGGTTCGCTCATCGGCGGTGGCGGTCAGGGCGATGCGCGGTACTTTCGGGAAGCGCTCTGCCAGGGCCGCCAGCTGCAGGTACTCGGGTCGGAAATCATGGCCCCACTGCGAGACGCAGTGCGCTTCATCGATGGCGAACAGGCTTAAATTTATCCGCTCCAGCCAGCGCAGGGTGGCGTCGCGCAGCAGGCTTTCCGGGGCCATGTAGACCAGGTCCAGTTCGCCGGCCAGCAGGCGCTGCTCGGTCTGGTAACGGGTGGCCGCATCCAGGCTGGAGTTGAGTACGGCGGCGGCAACGCCGTTGTGGCGCAGGGCTTCGACCTGGTCGCGCATCAATGCAATCAGCGGTGAGACGACGACTGCGGTGCCGGGGCGTAGCAGGGCGGGGATCTGGTAGCACAGCGACTTGCCGCCGCCGGTGGGCATCAGCACCAGCGCATTGCGGCCAGCAGTCACGGCATCGATGATCTCGGCCTGGCGGCCGCGAAAGCGCTCATAGCCAAACACCTGGCGCAAAACAGCGCTGGCATCGCGGTCCGGATTTGCCTCGGTGGCTGTGCTGGTCGATGTGGCTGACATGCTGCGGTGGCCTAAGGGGACGCCTCCAAGGATAACGAAGCGGCCGTTGTCCTGCCGATAGGAATTTCGCTTGATTGGGAGTCGGAAATTTGCGGATCTGGCTTTTCGACGAATGAATGGCAGGATTTGGAGGGGCGTTGGGGGTACCCGCCAGCTCATGGCCTTCAGCGGGTGAGCGCTTTGCTCTTTGCTTTTTTCCGCCTCCCGGCTGCGAAGGTTTGGCGGTGACGGCTAGCCGGGGCGTCGATCAGCTTTGCGTCTCACAGTTGACCTCTTCCCCAAAATCTCCCGCTCAACTACAAAGCCCACCAGCTGCTCCGCCCACTGGCAATGCCCCTCGACATTCGGATGAAATCCATCCTCGCAAAACAGTGCCGTCGATTCGGCATCCAGCGGCAGCGGGGCATGGTAGACCTGCTCCAGGCTGGCCGCCAGGTCAGCAGCGGCCTGGTCGAGCAGGCGCGATCGCAACCCCAGGATCAGGGCCAGCGGCTCAGGCAGCAGGGGAAAGCGCTGCATGTCAGGAACACCGGTCAGAACCACCGGGGCCGGGCCATGACGCCGGCGCAGCTCGGTAATGAGCTCGGCCAGGCCCTGCTGCCAGCGTCGGGGCGTGCGAAACCGGGTGCTGTCGTTCACTCCCAGACCGATGATGATCAGACTGGCCGGCCCCGGATCCAGCCGCGGCGCCAGTTCCACCAGGCAGCGTTTGACGGTCACGCCGCCCCTGGCCGCGGCTTGCCAGCTGACGCTGTGATCAAGCACGCTCGCAAGACCCTGCGCCAGCAGCGCTGTCAGGGCCTGATCCTGGCGGTCCAGGCCAACGCCGGCCAGCGGTGATTCGCCGACGGCAAGCAGGCGCAGCCCCGGTCCAGCGGCTGACACCAGCCCCTGGCGAGGCCCCTCGGCTTCCGGCAAGCGCTGGGCGGTTCGCTTCAGCCGCAGGCCTTGGCGCAACGCCAGCGGTGAGAGCAACAGCGCGAGATCGGCCTTGACGCGAAGGACGTTCAGGATCAGTCCAGGCCCAGGAATTCAGCGGCGCGGTCAGCGCGGGTCACCCGGGCACTGAGTTCCGATTCGGCCACCGCCACCTGGCCGGCAAATTCCGGCCAGCCCTGACCATGCTTGCGCGCCAGGTCGGCGAGCAGGCGGACATGGACGGGGTCATCGTTGAGGCAGGGAATGTACTCCAGCGATTCGCCACCGGCCTCGATGAACTCCTCGCGGTTTTCCATCGCGATTTCTTCCAGGGTTTCCAGGCAGTCGATGGAAAAGCCCGGGCAGATGACCTGGACGCGACGAATACCCGCTTTCGCCATCTGCGCCAGGGTCTGGTCGGTGTAGGGTTTGAGCCATTCGGCCTTGCCGAGGCGCGATTGGAACGACACTTGCCAATCCTTTTCGGCCAGATCAAGTCGGTTGGCAATCTGGCGGGCGCTGGCCTGGCACTGGCAGTAGTAGGGGTCTCCGGACAGCAGGTTGCGCTTGGGAATGCCGTGAAAGGAAAACAGCAGGCGGTCAGCCTGGCCGTGGCGAGCCTGAAAGTTTCGGATCGATGCGGCGATGGCGTCCAGCCAGGCCGGTTCATTGCAGTAGTCGTTGATGAACCGCAGCTCGGGCAGCCAGCGCAGACGGCTCAGCGAACGGGTGACCCGATCAAAAACCGATGCGGTGGTGGTGGCTGAGTATTGCGGGTACAGGGGCAGCACCAGCAGGCGCTGGATGTTCTCATCGCGCAGTCTGTCGACGGCCTGATCGATTGAGGGTTGTCCATAGTTCATCGCCAGCATGACCCGCACCCTCGGCAGGGTATTGGACAGCTCGGTCTGGACGCGATCGGCCAACTGTCTGCTGCTGACCAGCAGCGGTGAGCCGTGCTCGGTCCATACGCTCTGATAGGCCTTGGCGGAGCGCGGCGCGCGAAACGGCAGAATGATGCCGTTGAGGATCAGCCACCAGATCGGTCGCGGCACCTCGACCACCCTGGGGTCGCCAAGAAACTCCTTCAGATAGCGGCGCAGCGCCTTCGGCGTTGGCGCGTCGGGCGTGCCCAGATTGACCAGCAGCACACCGGCACGCGGTGGTCGGGCATGGCCGGGTGTGTCACGCACTGCGGTCCGAGACTGGACCAGCGTTTCCTTCCTTTTTTTCATCGGTATCCGTCCGAGTTCGATCGTCCAATTGTATGTCTGTCATGTCGGGCCCGAGTCATGCACTGTTTGGCAAGCCGGCGCGGTGTGCAGCAGTGCCCGCGTCGGTAGGAAGAGACACGGCTTTCTGATATAGTTCGTGGTCCGGAATAGCGAGTAAATATGGACTTCATGCGCCGATCTGCCACTCTTGCGATCGTGGTTGCGCTGTTGATCGCCCTGGCGGCGGTCAATGCTGCGTACGCGCAGTCCACGGGCTACGGTGTCAACTCGCGCGGTGACTCCACTGATTCGCTGCGTGTCAATGCGCTTTGGCGAATTGATCTGTTGACGGGTGCGGCTGAATACATCGGCTGGACCGGCTATCTGGATCTCGAGGCCATTGCCTTGAATGTCGATGGCACGATGTATGGCGCCGACGATGAGTCCAAGACTCTGGTTCGGGTCAGTCGCGTGACCGGCATTGCAGTGCCCGTGGGCGGAATCAGCAATCGGCACAATATGGGCCAGCCACTGACCGAGGGCATGGATTTCGGCATGGATTTTGACTGTCATGGCCGCGCCTGGGTGGTTTCCGACGTGCAACAGTCCTTGTTCCAGGCCAGCATGGAAACCGGTCGATTGACACGCGTCGGGCAGCGCGGCTCGCTGGGTGCGCCGATTACCGACATCGCCATTCGTGGCCAGCGCGTTTACGGCATCGGCGTTGGCCTGACCGCCTCGGGAACGTCTGCTGCGCCCAATCTGTATCGGGTCGACCTGGAGCAGGGTACGGCCGAGCTGGTTGGTCCGCTCGGTGCCGCGGTCAGCCCCTACAACAATGCCGGTCTGGCTTTCGACGAAGACGGCGTGCTGTGGGCGATTACCGACCGCAGGGCCACGCCCCAGGGTGATTTTCCCAGCGAGATTCTGCGCATCGATACCCAGACCGGGCAGGCCGAAAAAGTGGCAGAGACCATCATCGGTGTCGAGTCCTTGGCCATCACCACGCCGGCGGCCTGCGATGCCGACGAAGATCGCGGCGTGCCTGCACCAGTCGACGCCACGCCAGTCCCTGTCCTGTCGCCGCTGTGGCTGGTGTTGCTGGCGCTTGGCCTGCTGGCGTTCGGCCTCGTTCAGGCCAATTTGCGCCGCGGCTGATACACTATTGTTTGGCGGTCAAAACAGCTTGCCGCCTCCATCCTTTCGTTTCCAGGCTCGATAAAGCGGAGCAGACACCATGGGCAATATCGGACCGGTTCAACTCATTCTCATCCTGCTGCTGGTGCTGTTATTGTTCGGCACCAAGCGCATTCGTTCGCTTGGCAGCGATCTCGGCGGGGCCATTCGTGACTTCCGCAAGGGCGTCAGCGAGGATTCCGATACCAGCAAGTCCGACGCCGCCCAGGACCAGTCAGCGTCGACCGAGGCCGGCAACAACGACCCGAACAAGTCCAAATCTTGAGCCCATGGGCGGAATCGGCTTCAGCGAACTGCTGCTGCTGGCGCTGATTGCCCTGCTGGTAGTCGGGCCGCGGCGCCTGCCCGAGGTGGCGCGCGGGCTGGGCCAAATGACCCGGATGGCCCGCGGTGCCTGGCTAAATCTCAAGTCCGAATTTCAGGCCGAACTGGATAACGAGCACAACCGCCGAATCATGGAAGCCGCCGAGCAGGCCAGGCGCGAGCTCGATCTGAGCGCGACAGGCACCAAGGACAGTGAGCGTGAGCGACCAGCCGGAGACTGATCGCGAACTTAGCCTGATCGACCACCTGCTGGAGCTGCGCACGCGCATTCTGCGGGCTCTGGTTGCGGTGCTGCTGGTCGTGATTGCGCTGGCGCCTTTTGCCCGGCAGCTCTACAGTCTGTTTTCAGCGCCGCTGGTCCGTCATCTGCCGGACGGCTCGAGCATGATAGCGATCGATGTCGCCTCGCCTTTCTTTGCCCCCTTCAAGCTTGTTCTGGTGCTGGGCCTGCTGCTGGCGATGCCGTTCGTGATCTACCAGCTCTGGGCCTTCGTGGCGCCGGGCCTGTACCGCCATGAACAGCGCCTGGCCAGGCCGCTGCTGGCGGCATCTCTGGTCCTTTTTTATGCCGGTTGTGCCTTTGCCTATTTCGTTGTTTTTCCGGTGATCTTTGCTTTTTTCACTGCGATGGCACCAGACGGCGTGGCGGTGATGACCGACATCAACCGCTATCTCGATTTCATCCTGGTGCTGTTCATTGCCTTCGGTGTGGCCTTCCAGGTACCAATCGTGGTCATTGTGCTGGTCGCCCTGGGCGTAGTCAGCCCCAGTGCCCTGGCCAGGATCAGGCCCTACGTGATTGTAGGTGCCTTTACCGTGGCCATGCTGGTGACGCCACCGGACATGATTTCCCAGACCCTCCTGGCCGTGCCGGTGTTACTGCTGTACGAGGCTGGCATCTGGCTGTCGCGTCTGCTGATCCGGCAGCCGCAAGCCGAATCACCCTGAGCGGTCGCCCGTGCAGTTCTGGTGCCCGGCCAGCCTTGTCGTGGTTCAGGCGATCAGCTGATCTTCTCGCTCGGCACCCTGGTCGGGCCCGCCCGGTCGCCAGCCGAATAGCTGGCAGAAAGCCACGTACTGGGCGCCGGCCAGCAGCAGCTGCACGAACATGGTGGTCATCAGCACCAGCACCTGGATGACGAACATGCCGGCCTGTCCCAGGGCCAGATCCAGCAAGGCCATCAGCAGGGCCAGCAGGAATCCCATCGCCATCGCCATGGCCAGCGTCGCCAGGCCGAAGCCGACAAAGGCAAGCCAGTTGACCAGCACTGCGCGCAGGCTCATCAACAGGGCCGGAAAGCTTCCCAGCTGTCCGAACATGATCAGGGGGATCGCGAAGAAAAGTGCGGCAAGCACCAGGCCGAAAACCAGGCCGGCCATCAGCATGCCCGGACCCAGTCGGACCTCGGTCAGCGCCTGGGCGAGGGCCTCCGGGGACCGGGCTGCTGCTTCCAGTTCGGCTTGCCCCATCTGACCGCCCAGCCAGCCGATCAGAACGGCGGCGGCCAGCATGGACCCGGCCAGGCTGAAGAAACCCACGGCCAGCAGGCGCAGCCGGCGGTAAGGATCACGCCAGCCGCTGAACAGGGTCATGGGGCCGGGTTGCTCACCCTTTGCCGTGCTGTCGAAAGCCATCAACACGCCGGCCGTCAGCAAGGGCGTGAACATGACCAGCAGCAGTTGGCCGATCACGGGAATCAGCATGGCCACCAGGGTCACCAGCAACCACAAGGCAGCAATCGCGCTCATCGGGGCCGGTGCCCGAAACAGCAATTCGGCACCGGCCGGGAGCCAGCGCAAGCCCGCGCCGAAACTGGCACGGCGAAAGCCGGATGCGCTCACGATCTGCTCCGGGTAACTGCTGCCTGATCGAGATGGGCGCGGGTCCAGTTCGGGGCACTGCCCAGCGCCTCCAGTACCTGCTCTGGCTCGGAGACGCTCTGCCACATGTCCAGGTGGACCTTGCTCATGAAGTGCTGCTGCACGCTCTGGGAGAGAAACTCGAGCAGGCGATCGTAGTAGCCGCTCGTGTTGACCAGCACGATGGGGCCGAGGTACTGGCCGAGTCGCTTCAGGGTCATCACCTCGAACAGCTCCTCGAAGGTGCCACAACCGCCGGGCAGGGTGATGACAGCATCACTGCCCTCCAGCATCAGCGCCTTGCGGCTGCGCATATCGTCGACCACGGTCATCGAGCTCAGGCCTTGATGCCCCTTTTCGACTTTTGTGAGAAACTCCGGGATTACGCCATGCACCTCGCCCCCCGCTGCCAGCGCGGCATCGGCCATTGCCCCCATCAGCCCGTGACTGCCACCGCCATAGATGACCTTGAGGCCGGCTTCGGCCAGGCACTTGCCCAGGCGGGCCGCGGCGCTGATATAGTCCTTGTCCAGCGCCTGGCTGGAGGCGGCATAGACGGTCACGCGTTGAATCGACATGGATGAACGGACATCAAGAGTGATGACAAAGGTCTATTCTAATCGGTGCAGGGCTGTCGCTGGGACAGCGCTGGCCGCGCTGCTGTTGCTGGTTGGCTGCTCCAGCGAGCTGCCCCCGCCAGGTGAAATGGCCCAGGGGCAGGAGGCTTATCTGCGCTGGTGCGCCTCCTGTCACGGCAACCAGGGTGAGGGCAAGCCACCCACCTTCCCGCCGCTGGCCGGCTCGGAATGGCTGGACCTGTCCGATGAGGCGCTGGCCCTGATCATTCTTTACGGCTTGCGCGGCGAAATCGAGGTCATGGGCCAGATCTATCGCGGCTACATGCCGCCGATGCAGCACTTGCGCGATCAGGACATCGCCGATATCGTGCTGTTCATGCGCAATGCCTGGACCGATCGCGAAGCCCATCTCGACGCTGCTGCCGTCGCCGAGTTGAGAACGGTTTTTCCTGGTCGGCGTCCGCCGCTTGAGGGGCTGGAAGGCCTGCTAGAGGCGGTCGAGTTCGTCGAGTCACGATGATGGAAATACGCCAGCCCGGATCAGGCGGTCCACCGGCCGCGCTGCTGATACTCGGCATCACGGTGGCTGCTTATTTCTTTCAGATGGCCAACTTTGTCGAGGCCATGCGCCTTTTTGCGCTGTGGCCACTGGCGACGCCGGAACAGATGCGCTTTGCCGACGTTGGCACCCTGCAGACCGGCTTCCAGCCCTGGCAGCTGATCAGCTACGGCTTTCTGCATGGCGGACTGGGGCATCTGTTTTTCAACATGTTTGCGCTGTACATGTTCGGGCTGCCGATCGAGCGCGCCTGGGGCACCCAGCGTTTCGTGGTTTTCTATTTTGTCTGCATGGTCGGTGCCGGCCTGGTGCAACTGACCGTGGCCGCGGTCAGCGGCGAGGTCTATCCCACCATCGGTGCCTCCGGGGCTGTGTTCGGCCTGCTGCTGGCCTTCGGCATGATGTATCCGAACAACACGATCATGCTGCTGATTCCACCAATCCCGATGAAGGCCAAATATTTTGTGGTCGGCTACGGCATCCTTACCCTGATTTTCGGCATGACCGGAGTCATGCCTGGCATTGCCCACTTTGCCCACCTCGGTGGCATGCTGTTCGGACTGCTGCTGATCCTGTACTGGGGACGGCAGGATTACCATCGGCGACGACGGGGTTGACTGCCGCTGCCCGCCAGGCCCGGTGGGCAGGGATGGTCTGGTTCAGAATTCGATGCCGTTGCTGCGCAGCAACGGCAACAGATTCCACTGCAGGGTGATCTGGTAGTCCACATCGCGACCCGGCAGTCGACTGCGGTTGACCTGGGCATCAACGCGCACACCCTCGACCGGCAACGGCAACTCGTAGCGCGCCTGGGCGCTGCTGGAGGTGATCTTGAAGCTGAGTCCCGGCGGCCACGGCATTTCCAGAAAGCCCAGACGACCGACCAGGTCCAGTGCCGGTCCACGTGTCTCTTCATGGGCCAGGATGATGCCGATGGCTGAGCCGCCAACCAGGGCCGACATGCTGATCATGATCGCGCGCTGAATCGCCGTGGAGTTGTTCCACTCCTGTTCGAACAGGCGAACACGCCGTCTGGCATGCCGGTTCACCTGTCGGGCCAGCCGCTTGTACTCTTCCAGCTCGGCAACTGCCGCCAGCAGGTCAGCCACCTGGGCTGCCCGAACTTCTTGTACCGCTCGATCTCTTTGAACTTCCGGTGGGCCGCCGGAACGCGCCGGTGCCGGTCCATTGCGAATCAGGCGTGCGATCCGCTCCTCGTTGCTTTCCCAGTTGGGGCTCAGCATCCGCGTGACGGTATCGCGGGCGGCCAGCCACGACTGCACCTCGCGCAGGCCCTGCAAAGTGCTGGGGTTGAGTTCGTAATCGTGATCGACCAGACGGAATCGACCGCGTTGGCTGGATCCGAGCACGAAATCGTTCATGGCTGGCCGTTCCTGTGCGACAGGCGTTCAGTCTACGCCCGTCGGCCCCGCCGCTTCAAGCCTGCCCGAGCCAGTCGCGCGGGCGCAGGTAATCGCTGAGCGCAGCCTCCGGCGAGCCAGCCTCGGGCTGGTAGTCATAGTGCCAATGGGCCACGGCTGGCAGTGACATCAGGATCGATTCGGTGCGCCCGCCGGACTGCAGACCGAACAGGGTGCCGCGATCGTAGACCAGGTTGAACTCGACGTAGCGTCCGCGGCGATAGCGCTGGAAGGCAACTTCGCGCTCGCTGCAGGGGCTGTGCTTGCGGCGCTCGACGATGGGCAGGTAGGCCTGCTCGTAGCCGTTGCCTACGGCTTGCATGTAGGCAAAGCAGGTATCGAAGCCCCAGGCGTTCAGGTCATCGAAGAACAGGCCGCCGATGCCGCGGGTCTCGCCGCGATGCTTGAGATAGAAGTACTCATCGCACCAGCGCTTGTGCTCGGCGTAGACTGAGTCGCCGAAGGGACGACAGAGCTGGTAGGCGGTCTGGTGCCAGTGTCGGCAGTCTTCGTCGCGCGGATAGACCGGGGTCAGGTCGAAGCCACCGCCGAACCACCAGACCGGTTCGGCACCGTCACGTTCGGCCTGGAAGAAGCGGACGTTGGCGTGGCTGGTAGGAACGTGCGGGTTGTGCGGGTGCATCACCACGGAAACCCCCAGGGCCTGAAAGCTTCTGCCGGCCAGTTCCGGGCGACGAGCGCTGGCGGCGGGCGGCAGGGTGTCGCCGTGGACGTGGGAGAAATTGACCCCGCCCTTTTCGAACACGGCACCGCCTTCCATGACCCGGGTCCGGCCGCCGCCGCCTTCCGGTCGCTCCCAAGCGTCCTGGTGGAACCGGGCCTGGCCGTCGCAGGCTTCGAACGCGGCGCAGAGTCGATCCTGCAGGTCGGTCAGGTAGGCTGCGACTTCATCGATCGGGGACATGTTCAAAGCTCGGTCTTGTCAGTTGGAGACCGCGGTTTTCTTCTTGGCTGCCTTCTTCTTGGAGGCCTTTTTCTTGCCGGCTTTCTTTTTCGAAGCTTGCTTTTTGCCGGCCTTCTTCTTCGCGGTTTTCTTGGTCGAGGTCTTTTTCGCTGCGGTCTTCTTGCCGCCGGCCTTTTTCTTGCCGAACTTGCCGCGCCGGCCCTTTGGCGGTGCTTCGTCCAGCAGTTTCTGGCAGTCGGCCAGCGCCAGCGACTCCGGCTCAACGTCCTTGGGCACCGAGGCGTTGCGCTTGCCATCGGTCACGAAGGGGCCGTAGCGGCCTTTGAGGATCTCGATGCCTTCGTCCTTGAACACCTTGATGATGCGTTCCTTGAGCATCTGCTTGTGAGCAGCGATCAGCTCCAGCGCCTGGGCCAGAGTCACATCATGCGGGTCGACATCCTTGAGCGAGACAAAATTGCGCGCGCCGTAGCGGATGTAGGGGCCGAAACGGCCGATATTGGCCTGGACCGGTTCTCCCTCGGGCGTTTCACCCAGGTCACGCGGCAGCTTGAACAGCTCCAGCGCTTCTTCCAGGGTGATGGTTTCCATTTTCTGACCCGCCCGCAGCCCGGCGAACTCCGGTTTGTCTTCGTCTTCGGCGGTGCCGATCTGGGCATAGGGTCCGTAGCGTCCCAGGCGCACCATCACCGGCTTGCCGCTCTTCGGGTCGATGCCGAGTTCGCGTGCCTGCTGTGCTTCCTGGCGGCTGACGGTTTCGTCCTTTTCCTGGACCCGGTCAATGAATGGCTGCCAGAACTCCTTCAGCAGCGGGACCCAGTCCTGTTCGCCGCGCGAAATCGCGTCCAGCTCGTCTTCCAGTCGGGCGGTGAAGTCGTAGTCAACGTAGCGGTCGAAGTGTTGCGACAAAAACTTGGCCACCACCCGGCCGGTAGCCGTTGGGGTGAAGCGACGATTGTCCAGATCGACGTACTCGCGGTCCTTCAGAGTCTGGATGATCGAGGCGTAGGTGGAGGGTCGGCCAATGCCGAATTCTTCCAGCGCCTTCACCAGGCTGGCTTCGGAATAGCGCGGTGGCGGCTCGGTAAAGTGCTGCTCCGGGCGGATTTCGACCAGGCTGATCCGGTCGCCTTCGTTGAGTTCGGGCAGGCGATTGTCCTGTTCGGCCTGGGCGTCGCGGTAGACCTTGAGAAAACCGGCCTCGATCAAGGTTGAGCCGGAGGCGCGGAACGTTGCCGTGCCGACATCGAACTCGGCGCTGACCGTGTCGTAAACGGCCGGGATCATCTGGCTGGCCACGGCCCGGTTCCAGATCAGCTCGTAGAGCCGGTACTGGTCTTCCGACAGGTGCGACTTCAGCCTGATCGGCGTCAGGCTGGCCGTGGTCGGGCGAATCGCCTCGTGGGCCTCCTGGGCGTTTTTCGATTTCGACTGGTAAAAGTTGGGCTTCTCGGGCACCAGCGACTTGCCGTACTCCTTGGCAATGACGCGGCGGATATCGTTGATCGCATCGCCGGCAAGCGCGACCGAGTCGGTACGCATGTAGGTGATCAGGCCCTGGTTGCCGCTGCCGGTGTCGACACCCTCGTAGAGCTGCTGGGCAATGCGCATGGTGCGCTGGGTGGTAAAGCGCAGTCGCCTGGCCGCCTCTTGCTGCAAGGTCGAGGTGATGAACGGTGGCTGAGCCCGGCGCCGGCGTTGGCGCTTGTTGATCCGGGCGACCGTGAACTGGCCCTTGGCGTCGCGCTCGACCTGGGCCCGAACTTCCTCGGCGCGGTCGGCGTTGTTGATATCGAACTGATCCAGCTTTTCACCGTCCAGGCGCACCAGGTTGGCGGCGAAGCGCTCGGTCTCTTCGGCCCCCAGATCGGCTTCGATGGTCCAGTATTCGCGCGCCTCGAACTTCTCGATCTCTTCTTCGCGCTCGACAATCATCCGCAGGGCGGGAGACTGCACACGGCCGGCCGACAGACCGCGGCGGACTTTCTTCCACAGCAGGGGCGAGAGGTTGAAGCCGACCAGGTAGTCGAGCGCGCGCCGCGCCTGCTGGGCATCGACCAGGGCACCGGCCAGATCGCGAGGCGTGGACATGGCCTTCTCGATCGCGCGCTTGGTGATCTCGGAAAACACCACGCGCTTGATCGGCTTGGTCGGGTTCAGGCCGCGTTCCTTGAGGATCTCGGCGATGTGCCAGGAAATCGCCTCGCCTTCGCGGTCAAGGTCAGTGGCCAGGTAGATCGCTTCAGCCTTGCGCGCCGATGCAACGATCTTGTCGACATGTTTCTTGTTGCGATCGATGATCTGGTAGCTCATCGCAAAGTCGTGGTCGGTGTCGACTGCCCCTTCCTTGGGTACCAGGTCGCGCACATGGCCATAGGAAGCCAGCACCTCGAAGTCCTTGCCCAGGTACTTGTTGATGGTGGTCGCTTTGGCTGGCGATTCGACGATCAGAAGATTCTTGGCCATGATTGATTGTTGGTCATTCGGGCAGTGGCCGATGGCGGCACCGGCCTGCCGTGATCAGTGACGAAACTCGCCTTCCTCGTCGAACATCAGGTCTTCCATCCAGGCGTAGTTGGCTTCCTGCCCGGGCTGATTGAACAGGACCATCAGAATGACCCACTTGACGTCTTCCAGGTCGATTTCGTCAACTTCCAGCGCGGCCAGGCGATCCAGCACCTGTTCACGACGATCCGGATCGAGGACGCCGGCATTCTCAAGATAGAGAATGAAGCCACGCGTCTCCACATCCAGACGACGACACTCATCGAGACTGAAGATTCGTACCGGATTCGATTCATGCCCGCCCAGCTCGGGCAGGCTGCGTTGGGCAGCCAGTCCGTCCAGCCAGGCAAAGGCGCGATCGATTTCGCTGGCAGAGAATCCGGCTTCCTCCAGGCTGTCGCTAAGGGACTCCCGGTCCGGGGCCTGCTCCGGTTCCTCGTAGATATAGTTCTCGAACAGGTACATCAACAGATCGAGCACGTTTTCCTTCATTCACTCCAGTCCTTGTCGGGGGCTTGGTTTTTTCAGGTGCTGCGGCTGTAGCGACCGCCGGGGTGGGCGACGACCCGACCGTCGAGTTCCATGATCAGCAGCATGGAGGATACTTGAGCGGTCGTCAACTCCGATCGCTGAATGATCAGGTCGACCGGGCTAGGATCGTAGCCGATTGCGTCCAGCAGCCGCTCGTAGTCAGGATCGTTGTCGACATGGGGGGCAGTGGCCGGATTGTCAAGCTGTTCGCTGGTCGGCGGTGTCAACAAGGCGCGCAAAGTGCCGGCCAGCTCTGCTGCCAGTGGTGCGAGCGCTTCGATGATTTCGTCGCCGGTTTCGACCAGCCGAGCGCCCTGTCGAATCAGGGCATGACAACCGCGGGCCAGCGGATTGTGGATCGAGCCGGGGATGGCAAAGACTTCCCGGCCCTGTTCGCTGGCCAGGCGCGCGGTGATCAGCGAGCCCGAGCGCAGGCCGGCCTCCACCACCAGGGTGCCCAGGCTGGCACCGCTGATGATCCGGTTGCGAGCCGGAAAATTTCCCGGCCTCACCTCGGTGCCTGGGGGAAAGGGGCTGATGATGACGCCTTGCTCGACGATGCGCTGGGCCAGGGCCTTGTTGCGCGCCGGGTAGACGCGATCGGGCCCCGTGCCGACAACGGCTACCGTGCGCCCGCCCGCCTGCAGGCAGCCCTCATGCGCGCGTGCATCGATGCCGGCGGCCAGTCCGCTAGTGACCACGAAACCGGCCCTGGCCAGCGTGGCCGCGAAATCGTGGGCATGATCCAGGCCGCCACGGCTGGCGCCGCGACTGCCGACGATGGCGATCTGGGGGCTGACCAACAGGCCAGGATCGCCGGCGGCGAACAGGGCGGGTGGAGGGTCGTCGATCTGGCGCAGCAGCGGTGGATAGCACTCGTCGTCGAGCGTGATCAGCGCATGATGGGCGGGTTCCAGCCATGCCAGGCAGGCTTCGAGCCGCCCAGGGTCGGGCTGGCGCAGGGCGCTGATGGTCTCGTCATTCAGGCCGCAGGCGCGCAGCGCCGAGCGATCGGCCTCAAGCCAGCCCAGCGGCCCGCCGAAATGCTGTTCGAGGCGGCGGGCGCGACGAGCCCCCAGGCCGGGAGCCAGGATCAGCGCCAGCCAGTCGCGGGCGCGTTCCGGTGCCGGCATCGGCCTGGCGAGCGATCAGAGGCGCCGGTCCGGGTGGGCCAGGCGATCGTCCGCGCGGATTGCGTTGCGACCGTCGAGCACGATTGCATAGCTGATCCGCTCGAAAGGTCGGAAAACCATCAATTGGCCAGCATACTCGTCCGGCAGGGTCACTTCGCGTTCGGCCGCGCGGCTGAACATGGAGTAGCGCTCGTCCTGGATGGTGGCGCCCGGCCGGAAGGCCGAGAAGGTGTGGCCTGGCTCGATGCCATCGGCGGTTCCCAGCGAAATGGCCACGATCTGGAAGTGGCCAACGCCGTAGTAGGCCTCACTGATGGTCAGAACGCGGGCATGGTCGGGGATGTTGTCCATTGCCCGCGGGAAGAAGGTCATGTCGTAGACGTGATAGTCGATTGGCAGCACGAAGTCGCCGACCATGACTTCGCGGCGTCCATCGATCAACTCGAGGATGGTCGGATCACCAGCCTGGACGACTCTCGCCCGCGCCGCTTCCCACAGTTCGTAGCCGATCACGGGGTAGTTGAAGCGCTCCATCCGGCCCAGGGTGTGGCGCCAGACATTGCCCGGTCGCCGCTCGCTGCGTGGCACAGTGCCCTGGCCATGGCGGATACGATTGCGGCGCAGCTTGATGTCTTCGGAGTTGCTGCTGCGGTCTTCGAATTCATAGGTTACCCGGGCGATGATCACTTCCTGGCCGGGCCGGGGATTGTCCATGCCGCGCACGTAGGTGCGATCACCCGGGCCGGTCATGATGCGCTGCTCGACATTGGCCACGACGTAAGGCAGGCCTTCGAACTCTTCGGCGCTCAGTACCCGCGGTCGGCGCAGGAAGGGCTCGATCGCATCGTAGGGAATGGTGCTGATCGGGCCATCGACCTGGCTGCGGCGGATTTCCGGCGACAGGCGCCGGATCGAATCATCGACGCCGGGGCGCTCGCCGACCATCAGCCGAGGTTCGCCGCCGACAAATTCCAGCGAGATCCGGTCGCCCGGGAAAATAAGATGCGGATTCTCGATCTGCGGGTTGGCCTGCCAGATGGCCGGCCACTGCCAGGGGCGCGTCAGAAATCGGCTGGCGATGTCCCAGAGCGTATCGCCCTGCTGGACGATATACTCCCGCGGATGGTCTTCGCGCAGCTCGATATCCTGGGCCTGTACACTGAAGGCCAGCCCCACGATGGCCATGATGATCAGTAAGCGTTTCACGGAGTGAATCCCTCCAGATGGTGCCGACGGCTTGATTTTTCTGAGGCTATCATAAACATTATCATTGTAAAACGCACCCTTAAGCGATTTTTTTCAGGCTATGTCACGACTCAACATCCTCGAGTTCCCCGATCCGCGCCTGCGGCGGGTGGCCAAACCGGTCGAATCCGTCACCGATAAAGAGCGCCAGCTGGCGGCCGATATGCTCGAAACCATGTACGCTTCACGCGGCATCGGGCTGGCTGCCACGCAGGTCAACGAGGGCGTTCGCGTCGTGGTGATGGACCTGAGCGAGCAGCGTAACGAGCCGCGCTACTTCATCAATCCCGAGATCATCGACCGCCAGGGCACGCAGGCCTGCGAGGAGGGTTGTCTGTCCGTTCCGGGCATTTACGCCGAGGTCAATCGGGCCGAGCGGGTCACTGTCCGGGCGCTGGGCCTGGACGGCGAAGCCTTCGAGCTTGAGGCCGACGGTTTGCTGGCGGTATGCATTCAGCACGAAATCGATCACCTTGACGGCAAGGTATTTGTCGACTACCTGTCGCCGCTGAAACGGCGAATGGTCGAAAAGCGCCTGCGCAAGCAGCAGCGCCTGGATAAGGCTGAACCCGCCCGAGCGTGAGGCCGCTGCGCATCGTTTTTGCCGGCACGCCGGACTTCGCCGTGCCGGCGCTGGCGGCATTGATCGAGTCAGCGCATCGCCCGGTTGCCGTGCTCACCCAGCCTGATCGCGGCGTTGGCCGCGGGCGCCGGGTTCAATTCGGCCCGGTCAAGCGCCTGGCGCTGGAGGCCGGTGTCGAGGTGTTGCAACCGCACAGCCTGCGCTCCGAGCAGGCCCGGCAACCGCTGGCGGCGCTGGCGCCCGAACTGCTGATCACCGCCGCCTATGGGCTGCTGCTGCCACCGGCCGTGCTCGAGCTGCCGCGCCACGGCTGCTGGAACCTGCATGCTTCACTGCTGCCGCGCTGGCGTGGGGCCAGTCCGATCAACCAGGCGATCCTGGCCGGCGATGCCGAGACCGGAATTTCGCTGATGCAGATGGACGCCGGTCTCGATACCGGCCCGGTGCTGTTGCAGGCCGCCACCGAGATTGGCGCCGAGGAGACGGCTGGCGAGCTGCATGACCGTCTGGCGCGGATGGCCGCGTTGCTGATGCGAGACGGTTTGGAGCGGCTGCTCAGCGCAAGCCTGCCAGAAGCTGCACCGCAAAACCCGGCCCTGGCCACTCACGCCCCGCTGATTGACAAGCAGGATGCGCGTCTTGACTGGTCGGATGATGCCGACCGGCTGGCCCGCAAGGTGCGCGCCTACAACCCCTGGCCGGTCGCCTTCGGCGATATTGCCGGGCAAAGCTGCCGGATCTTTCGCGCCGGCGCGCGCAGCGATCTGGCGGGCGCTCCGGGTGAGCTGCTGCGCGGACATGGCCAGCGCGACCGGATCATCGTTGCCTGCGGTCGAGGCGCCCTGGAAGTGTTCGAATTGCAGGCACCAAACCGCAAGCGCGTAAGCGCGCGTGACTGGCTCAATGCCCATCCGGACTGGATCTGACTGGCAATGCTGCCTGCCGGCCACAGCTCATCAAGCAGACCGACATTGACCGGACATGGCGGCTGAGTCCGACGGCAGTCGCCCCCGCCTGGCGGCGGCGCGCGCGCTGGCTGCCGTGCTTGATCAGGGCAGGGCGCTTGACGGGGTGCTGGAGCAGGAGCTGAGCCGGCTGAGCCAGGCTCGCGACCGCGCCCTGGCGCGCCGGCTGGCCCATGCGGTCTTGCGCAGCTGGCCGGCGCTTGATGCGCTGCTTGGCCGTCTCATCAATAGGCGTCCGGCGCGTCGGGAGCGGCTGGTCTGGTTCATTCTTGCCGTCGGCCTGGCCGAGCTGCGGCAAGGGCGTGAGCCGGCACCGGCCGTGGTCCACGCAGCAGTGGCGGCGACCGCCGCTGCCGGCCTGGCTCGCCTCAAGGGGCTGAGCAATGCCGTTCTGCGCGGCTATCTGCGCCGCAAGACTGAGCTCGAGCACGACCTGGGTGACAATCCGGTGTTGCGCTGGGGGTATCCGCGATGGTTCATCGACCTGGTCCGGCGGGACTGGCCCGATCACTGGCAAGACCTGCTGGATGCCGGCAACCAGCCACCGCCGCTGACCCTGCGGGTCAATCGTCGCCACTGGACGCGCGACCAGGCGCAAGCTGCACTGGCCGCGGCCGGCATAGACGCCGGGGTCGTGCCCGGATTGCCGGACGCATTGATGCTGGATCAGCGTGCGGCCGTCTCGGCGCTGCCGGGTTTCAGCGACGGCGGTCTGTCGGTTCAGGACGCTGCCGCCCAGCTGGCCGTCGAGCACCTGGCGCTGACTGCCGGGCAGCGCGTTCTTGATGCGTGCGCGGCTCCCGGCGGCAAGGCCGCGCATATTCTGGAGCGGGCCGATGTGGCGCTGACCGCAGTGGATGTGGATGCCGAGCGGCTGGCTCGCGTCGCGGACAACTTCAAGCGCCTGGGTCTGACCGGTCAGCTGCAGCTAGGCGATGCTACCCGGCCCGAGGACTGGTGGGACGGTCGCCTCTTTGATCGCATCCTGCTGGATGCCCCATGTTCGGCCAGCGGCGTGATCCGACGCCACCCGGATGTGCGCTGGCTGCGCCAGCCGGCCGACATTGGCGTGCTGGCTGACCTGCAGGCGCGCATGCTGGACGCCTTGTGGCCGCTGCTGGCGCCGGGCGGTATCCTTGTCTATGCCACCTGTTCGGTGCTGGCCGACGAAAACCAGCATCAGGCTCGAGCCTTCCTGGAGCGACATGACGACGCCGAGACCATCAACCATGACCAGCTGCCCGGGCTTGACCGGGAACCGGGCCGCCAGGTTCTTCCGGGGACGCTGGCTATGGACGGTTTCTATCATCTGGCTGTGCGTCGCCTGCCGCCCGGATGCGGGCGGGCAAGCCGATCGTCTGGCCCTGATTGACCCGGTGCCGGCCTGGCAGGCTGACGAACTGGTCATCCTGGCCGGCCTGGACTGGCAGCCAACCGATGCGGTTATCGAGGCCATGGAGCACGGTGTGGCGGTGCCGATCCGAATTACCACCCGCAGCCTGCGCACGCGCGCCGGGCTGCGCTGGGTCGAGCGCGATCGCAACCATCGCCATGAGGTGCGCTACCTGCCGATGTTGCGCAGCTACCAGATTGTCGACACCAAGACCGGCGAGCAGCGCAACTATCCGCGTCTGCACATGCTGCTCGACAGCCTGCGCCAGCCGCGACCCTGGGGCACCGGGCTGACCCGGGATGATCTGGAGCAGGCCAGCTTCCGAGTCGAGATTCGTGGCCAGCTTGATCTGACCCGACTGCCCTCGCCGATGCGGATGCCGGTCTGGTTCGATCCGGCCTGGCGTGCGATCAGCCCCTGGCGCGGTTGGGACGCCGCCGAGCTGCCTGTCGATGACTGAGGCGCCGCCAGTGCGCCCGGACTCGCGCCAGGCCATGCGGCGGGTGCTGCGTGCGCTGCCCCTGCTGGCGGTGCTGATGGTACTGCTGTCCTCGCTCTACCTGGTCTCCAGCGTCGAGCAGGACGCCACCCAGCTTGGCCGCATGGCCATGTGGGTGTTCATTACCACCGGCGTCGCCCTGATCTTGCTGGTGGTGGTGATCTTCGGCCGCCTGGTCAAGCTGATCCAGCGCCTGCGGGCGAAAGAGCCCGGCGCCCGCCTGACGGCCCGTCTGGTTGCCGTCTTTACCGTGCTGGCCCTGCCGCCGGTGGTCATTCTCTACCTGTTCGCAATCCAGTTTCTCACCGATACCGTCGAAGGCTGGCTGGATGTGGACGCCGAGCGAGCGCTGGCCCAGTCGATCGAACTGGGGCAGATGTTTCTCGATCTGCGTACCCGCGAAGTCAGCGGCCAGGTCCAGCGGCTGGCCGATCAGCTTGATCTGGACGACGAAGAGTGGCTGTTTCGTCAGCTGCTGCGCCAGGTCAGCGCCTCCGGCCCGACCGAGCTGGCCGTCCTCAATGCCGGCGGCCAGCCCCAGGTCAGCGTCAATATCGATCCGGCCCGCCTGACCCCGGAACTGCCGTCCAGTTTTGCCCTGGTCCAGGCCCTGGATAACCAGATTTATGCGGCCGTCGAGCCCTACGAAGACGGCATCCGGATCCGCGTCCTGGTCCTGCTTGGACCGCCGCGTCTGGGCGCTTCCCCCTTGATCCTGCAAGCCATTCACCCGCTGCCCAGGGACTTCAGTGGTCTGGCGGGAGACGTCGAGGCGGCCTACTATCGGTACCGCAACGTCGCGTTTTTGCGCGATCGCCTGCAGCAGAGCCTGATTCTGATCCTGACCCTGGTACTGTTGCTGACCGCGCTGCTGGCCATGCTGGTCGCCTTCAATGCCGCCCGTCGACTGTCGCAACCGGTTCGGGAGCTGGCTGTGGCGACCGAAGAAATCGCGGCCGGTCGCTTTCCCGATGAACTGGCAGTTACCAGCCGCGATGAGCTGGGCTTTCTGGTGCGCTCCTTCAATGTCATGACCCGCGAGCTGGCCGCCAGCCGCCAGGCCCTGGAGTCGCAGCGCCGCTATCTCGAGATCGTGCTTGGTCGTCTTTCAGCCGGGGTGCTGGCAATAGATCGCGCCGGTTGCCTGAGCGCCTTCAATGAGTCGGCCGCGCGCATTCTTGGCCTGGATGCAGAGCTTGACAGCGGCCTGGCCCTCAAGGCGCTGCGCAGTCAGCGTCCCGATCTGGCACCGCTGCTGGACAGTGTTCTCGAGCGCCGCGCCAGCGGCATCGGCGACTGGCGCAAGGAAATTCAACTGGGCCAGCCGGACCGACCGCTGGTGCTGGTCTGTCGCGGTTCGGACCTGCCTGCAGAGACCGGCGGCCAAGTCGTGGTTTTCGATGATGTGACCGTGCTTGACCAGGCCCAGCGCGAGGCTGCCTGGGCCGAAGTCGCGCGCCGGCTAGCCCATGAGGTCAAGAACCCGCTGACGCCGATTCAGCTGGCCGCCGAGCGCCTGCAATACAAGCTGGAATCCAGTCTGACGCCGGATCAGGTCGAACTGCTGACCAAGACCACGACCACCATTCGCGCCCAGGTCGATACCTTGAAACGCCTGGTCGATGCCTTTGGCGACTATGCCCGTCCGGTTGGGCTGAGGCGCGAGCCGCTGGCGCTGGAAGCGCTGATCAACGAAGTTGCCGACCTGTATGCCAGCGGCGCTGCGCCAGTGCAGTTCGAGATCCGGGCTGCGCCCGATGCCGGTCGGGTCATGGCCGACCCCCATCGCCTGCGCCAGGTGCTGCTGAACCTGGTCCGAAACGCCCAGGAAGCCCGGGCCGACGGTGCGCCCAGCCTGCAAATCGAGCTGGCTGCCCGACAACGCGAAGCTCAGCCTGGTGTCCTGCTCACCGTGCGCGACAATGGTCCGGGTTTTGCCAGCGAGGTGCTTGATCGGGTGTTCGAGCCTTATGTAACGACCAAGCCGCGCGGCACGGGCCTCGGCCTGGCCATTGTCCGACGCATCATCGAAGAGCACGGTGGTCATATCGAGCTGGGCAACCATCCTGACGGCGGCGCCCATATCAGCCTCTGGCTGCCGGCGGCTGAACCACAGGCCGAGCCGGCCCGGATACAATAGCGCCATGGCCAGCGCCCGCATCCTGATCGTTGATGATGAGCCCGACATTCGCGAGCTGATCGGCGAAATCCTTGCCGATGAAGGTCACGAGATTCTGTCGGCCGCCAATGCTGCCGAAGCCCGCGAGCTGCGCGGCCAGCACCAGCCCGAGCTGGTTCTGCTCGATGTCTGGATGCCGGACACCGATGGCATCAGCCTGTTGCGCGAGTGGACCGAGGCCGGTGCGCTGGAATGCCCGGTGGTGATGATCTCCGGTCATGGCTCGGTCGAGACCGCGGTTGAGGCCACCCGCTTGGGCGCCTTTGACTTCATTGAAAAGCCGGTGTCCATGGCCAAACTCATGGTCACCGTCGGCAATGCCCTGGAAGCCGGTCGGCTCAAGCGCGAGAACGCCGGGCTGAAGCGTCGCATGCCTGCGGTGATGGAGCCGATGGGACGCTCGCTGGCGGTACAGCAGCTCAAGCGGCGCCTCGAGCGCATCGCCGCGCACGACACTCCGGTGCTGATTACGGGGGAAGCAGGCGTGGGCAAGGGCGCGGCCGCGCGCTGGATTCATGCCCATTCGCGACGCGCTGAAGGGCCGTTCGTGGCCGCGCCGACCCGGGCCAGCGGCGCCGGCCTGGGCCGCTTGCTGCTGGGTGAGGAGGGCGAGACCGGTCTCCTCGGCGAGGCTCAGGGCGGGGTGCTGTTCATTGATGATGTCTCGCAGCTGGAACCCGATGCGCAAGGACTGCTGCTGAAAATCCTGGAATCCGGGCACCTGGATCCGGATCGATCGGCAAGCCCGCCGCTGGATCTGCGCCTGATTGCCGGCACGACCGTGGCCCTGGAGGCACTGGTCCGGGCAGGCCAGTTCGAGGAGGCGCTCTACTACCAGCTCAACGTGGTGCCGCTGGAGATCCCGCCACTGCGGCAGCGCCAGGAGGATGTGCCCGATCTGATTCGATTCTATGCCGAGTACTATCCCAGCCGTGACGGCGTTCCCTACCGGCATTTCTCGGTAGCGGCTCAGAACCGGCTGCGCCAGCATCACTGGCCGGGTAACTTGCGCGAGCTTAAGAACCTGGTCCAGCGGCTGTTGATCCTGGGCGGGGATGACGATGTTTCGGTCGCCGAGGTCGAAGAGGCGCTGAGTCAGACCGATACCGGACGGCGCGGCGGCGAGGCCGCAGTGCCGGAATTGTTCCAGCTGCCGCTGCGCGAGGCGCGCGAGGAATTCGAGCGCCAGTATCTGACCTACAAGCTGAAGTCGGTCGATGGCAGCGTCGGCAAGCTGGCTGAAGTGGTCGAGATGGAACGGACCCACCTGTATCGTAAGCTGCGCCAGCTCGGCGTCGATCCCAAGCAGCTCTGATCGACTGTCTGACCAGACCATAGGGTATCCCAGTCATGCAGATCATCATTCTCGGCGCCGGACAGGTCGGCAGCGGCATGGCCCGTAGCCTGTCGCGCGAGGAAAATGACATCACCGTGGTCGATACCGACCCCGATCGCCTGCGTGAATTGCAGGAAAAACTCGATATCCGCACCGTCCTTGGCCATGCCGCCCACCCGCAGACCCTGTTCCGGGCCGGGATCGAGGATGCCGACCTGCTGATTGCGCTGACCAACTCCGACGAGACCAACATGGTCGCCTGTCAGGTCGCCTACTCCCTGTTCAATACGCCGACCAAGGTAGCCCGGGTGCGCGCCGCTGACTACCTGGCCCATCCTGAGCTGTTCAATCGCGAGCACGCGCCGATTGATGTGCTGATCAGCCCGGAAAAGCTGGTGACCGATCATGTCCAGCGCCTGATCGAATACCCCGGCGCGCTGCAGGTGCTGGATTTTGCCGACGGCCGCGCGCAGCTGGTCGCGACCCGCGCTTTCCACGATGGGCCGCTGGTTGGTCGCGAGCTGAAGTCTCTGCGCGAGAATCTTCCCGCCGGCGTTGATGCCCGGGTTGCCGCGATCTTTCGCAATGACAGGGCAATCATGCCCGAGGGCGACACGGTCATTGAAGTCGATGACATCGTTTTCTTTCTCGCCGCCACCCGCGATATTCCCCTGGTCATGCGCGAGCTCAGGCGAATGGGCCGGCCGGCCACCCGCATCATGCTGGCCGGCGGCGGCAACATCGGCTCCAACCTGGCGCGACGACTGGAGCGCAAGCATCATGTCAAGATCATCGAACGCGATGCGCGCCAGGCCGAGCTGGTCGCCGACGAGCTCGATACCACCATCGTGCTGGTCGGCGACTGCGCCGATGAAGACCTGCTGCACGAGGAAGGCATCGACGAGATCGATGTCTACTGCGCGCTGACCAATGACGATGAGGCCAACATCCTGTCTTCCATGCTGGCCAAGCGCATGGGTGCCGACAAGGTCATTACCCTGATCAATCGCC
>REEQ01000045.1 GCA_007695005.1 Wenzhouxiangellaceae bacterium
GCGCTGGGCTCGGATATCGTCATGATCTTCGATGAATGCACGCCGTATCCGGCCAGCGAAGTCCAGGCCGCTGAGTCCATGCGGCGCTCGCTGCGCTGGGCCGAGCGTTCGAAAGCAGCCCACGGCGACAGTCCCTCGGCCCTGTTCGGCATCGTTCAGGGCGGCATGTATGAGTCGCTGCGGCTGGAATCCGCCGCCGGCCTGGTCGATATCGGTTTTGACGGGTACGCCATCGGCGGCCTGTCGGTGGGCGAGCCCGAGGACGAGCGCAACCGGGTTCTTGATCATACCTGCCCGGCGCTGCCGGCCGATCGCCCGCGCTACCTGATGGGCGTGGGCCGGCCCGAAGATCTGGTCGAAGGCGTGGCCCGCGGTGTTGACATGTTCGATTGCGTGATGCCCACGCGCAATGCCCGCAACGGTCACCTGTTCACCAGCCACGGTGTGCTCAAGATTCGCAACGCCCGCTACCAGCACGACACCCGGCCCATTGACGAGAACTGCGATTGCTACACCTGCAGCAACTATTCCCGTGCCTACCTGCGCCACCTGCATCGCTGCAATGAAATTCTCGGCCACCGCCTGGCCACTATCCACAACCTGCATTATTACCAGACCCTGATGCGGCAGCTCCGCGAGGCGATCGAACAGGGGGAATTTCGGGCTCTCGCCGCCCGACTTCAGCAAGCCTGGAGCCAGGGAATTCCGGACTGATCGGCGCAGAGCTGGTCCACGGCTCCGGGCTATGCGATAATTTCATGTTGCGTCCGGTCCAACCGGGCCCAATATCCAATCCAACTGCCATTCCAGAGGTTTTTGTCCATGGACTTTCTGATTGCCAGCGCAATGGCGCAGGACGCCGCCCAGCAACCCAGCGCAATGCCGTCGCTGATCATGTTCGGCCTGCTGATCATCGTCTTCTGGTTCCTGCTCATTCGTCCGCAGATGAAGCGCAACAAAGAGCATCGGGAGCTGGTATCCGGCCTGTCCGTTGGTGATGAGGTCATTACCGCCGGCGGTCTGCTTGGCCGCATCACCCATGTGGGTGACAGTTTCGTGACCGTTGAGCTGGCCGACAAGATGGTGGTCAAGCTGCAGAAGCACTCCGTTGCCCAGGTCGTGCCCAAGGGAACGATCGACTCGGCCGGCTGACCCCACTTCAATTCACAGGATTTTTCGAGACCGACTCATGAATCGATTCCCACCCTGGAAATACGCCCTGCTGGTGATCGCGCTGGGCGTCGGCCTGGTCTATGCACTGCCGAATCTGTTCGGCGACGATCCGGCGGTACAGGTTTCCTCGATCCGTGGCTTTGAGCTGCCCCGGGATATGCCAACGCAGGTCGAGGGTGTACTGTCTACCGCCGGCATCGAATTCGGCGCGATCGAGTTCGAACCGCGTCGTCTGCTAGTGCGACTGGACAATGTCGATCGCCAAGGTCGTGCCGCCGAGGCGCTGGCCGAGGCGCTGGGCGAGGACTACGTAGTTGCACTCAATCTGGCACCATCGACGCCGACCTGGCTGCGTGCCCTGCGCGCCGAGCCCATGGTGCTGGGCCTGGACCTGCAAGGTGGCGTGCATTTCCTGATGCAGGTTGACATGGACACCGCGCGCACCCAGCAGCTGGAGCGCTTCGTGGTCAGCGTGCGCAATCTGCTCCGCGACGAGCAGATTCGCTACCGTTCGGTCCGTCTCGATCGCAATCAGATCATCGCCGAGCTGCGCAGCCCGGAAGACCGCGAGCGCGCGCTGCGAGTGCTCGGGCGGGAGATCGACGAACTGGTCCTGGAAACGCGCGATGGCTCGGAAACCTTCAATATTCGCGCAAGCATTGACGAAGATGTGTTGCGCGAACTGCAGCAGACCGCACTACGCCAGAACATCACCACCTTGCGCAATCGCGTCAACGAGTTGGGTGTCGCCGAGCCGGTCATCCAGCAGCAGGGTTCCGATCGCATCGTTGTCCAGTTGCCGGGCGTCCAGGACACGGCTCGTGCCAAACAGGTGCTTGGTTCTACGGCCACGGTCGAATATCGCGGTGTGGATGAACAGAACGATCCCTTCGAGGCCCAGCGCACCGGTCGTATTCCCCCGCAGTCGCTGCTCTATTTCATGCGCGACGGGACGCCGATTCTGCTGTCGCGCACCGTCATCGCTTCCGGTGACAACCTGATCAATGCCCAGGCCGGTTTTGACTCGCAAACCGGCTCCCCGAACGTGGTCGTGAGCCTGGATGGTCCCGGCGCGCGTCGCATGCTCGAGCACACCACCCAGAACGTGGGCAATCGCATGGCGGTGGTGTTTATCGAGCACCGGCCGGAGGTGCGGGAGGAAAACGGGGTCGAAATCCATTCCACCCGCCGGGTGGAGGAAGTGATTTCGGCTGCGGTGACCCGCGAGCCCTTTGGAGGTCGCTTCCAGACCACCGGGCTGGGATCTGCGACCGAAGCCAGCCAGCTGGCCATGCTGCTGCGCGCCGGCGCTCTGGCAGCGCCGATGCAGATCATCGAGGAGCGCACCGTTGGCCCCAGCCTTGGCCAGGACAACATCGACCAGGGCTTCCGCTCGGTCATGATCGGTTTTGCCCTAGTGCTGGTGGTAATGGCGATTTACTACAAGGTCTTCGGTCTGGTCGCCAATATCGCCCTGACTGCCAACCTGGTGCTGATCGTGGCACTGCTGTCCATGCTGGGGGCTACCCTGACGCTGCCGGGTATTGCCGGAATCGTGCTGACGGTTGGTATGGCGGTAGACGCCAACGTGCTGATTTATGAACGAATACGCGAGGAGCTGCGTAACGGCAATTCGCCGCAGGCGGCGATACGGTCAGGCTATGAAAAGGCCTTCTCGACCATTGCAGACGCCAATGTCACCACCCTGATCGCTGCCGTGGTCCTGTTTCTGTTCGGAACCGGTCCGATCAAGGGCTTCGCCGTGACCTTGAGTCTGGGCATCGTGACCTCGATGTTTACCGCCATTATCGGAACCCGCGGTGTCGTCCACCTGATCTATGGCCGCAAAAAGCGGATCCAGGCTCTGGCCATCTAGAGGAATTCGCATGGAAATCATCAAGGCCAATACCGCCATCAACTTCATGGGTCAGCGCAACATAGCGCTGATCATCTCCGCAATCATCCTCGCCATTGGCGTCGCCTCGCTGTTTACCCGCAGTATCAACTTCGGGCTGGACTTTACCGGCGGAACCCTCATCGAAGTTGCCTATCCCAGCGCGCCGGAACTCACCGAAGTGCGCCAGGCACTGACAGATGCCGGTTTCGATGATTTCACGGTTCAAACCTTCGGTACGCCCCGCGAAATCGTCGTGCGCATGCCGGCAGATCAGGATGACGAGACCGGCGCGGATCTTTCTACCGCCGTGCTCAGGGCATTGTCGACTCAGGAGCCGGGTATCGATCTTCGCCGTGTGGAGTTCGTTGGCCCCCAGGTTGGCCAGGAGTTGGCCGAGCAGGGCGGGCTTGCCATGCTGTATGCGTTGATAGGCATTCTTCTCTACGTCTCCTTCCGGTTCCAGTGGCGCTTTGCCGTTGGTGCCGTGGCGGCCCTGGTTCATGACGTGCTGTTGGTGGTCGGTATCCTGTCGTTGTTCCAGGTCAACTTTGACCTGACTGTCGTGGCGGCTATCCTGGCGGTTATCGGATACTCGCTGAATGACACCATCGTCCTGTACGACAGACTGCGGGAGAATTTCCGCGTCAAGCGCAAGGGCACTCCGATCGAACTTTGCAACTTGTCGATCAACCAGATGCTCGGCCGCACCTTGATGACCTCTCTGACTACGCTGCTGGTGCTGCTGGCGCTGTTCTACTTCGGTGGTGAAATCATCCATGCCTTTGCCTTCACCCTGATCATCGGCGTCATCGTGGGCACTTATTCGTCGATTTACATCGCCGGCAATGCCGCCATTATCCTGGGTGTGACCAAGCAGGATCTGATGCCGGTGGAAAAGGAAGGTGAGGACCAGCCGGACATCGAAGTCCTTCCCGAGCGTTTCCGCCGTTCCGAGGGCACTTGATGAGCCTGCGTGGCCTGAGTCTGTTGCTTGCCGGCCTCCTCGCTGCCCCGGCACTGGCTGCTGACCGCTATCTGGTGGAAAGCAGCCTCTGGCTGGACGGACAACTGGCTGGGACGCCCACTTTGATCGTCGAAGCCGATGAGCCAGCCAGCCTGGAACGCGGTGGAGAAGTCGGCTTTCGTCTGACGCTGATGGTTGAGCCAGTGCTTGATGAGCTGGTTCCGCAAGACATCCTTTGGCTGCACGTGACCATCGAGCAGCTTGGCGACGAGGGCTGGGAGGAATTGGCCGACAGCATGCTGGGCGCCCGAGAGGGTGAACCCACGACCCTCTCGGTTGTTGAAGCAGGGCAGGAGGCGACACCGGAGTCGGCCAGCCTGTTTCTTGAGGCTCGCATCTCCCGTCTGCGACCCGCAGATCAGCCAAACTGAATCGGCCGGTGGCGGTCGCCCGCCAGCGTTGGCACCGCTTGCAGGGTGTTTTCGCCGTATGTCTGCCGCTGGTTTTGCTGAGCGCTCTGTTTTGGCCGGAGCGTGACCTTGACGATGGCGTAGACGGCGCCAGTATCTACCTGCTGGCCACCGCGACCACTGGCGGCACGTTCTACCCCGTTGGCGTTGCCCTGGCCACCCTGACCCGGCAAGTTCTCGAACCTGAACATGGTCTGGCACTGGCGGCCATCAGCAGCGCCGGCTCGGAAGAAAACCTGCGTCTGATGCGTTCCGGCGAAGCCCCGTTCGCGATCCTGCAAGGTCTTTACGGCGCCCGGGCCTGGGCCGGGGAGGGGCGTTCCACCGATGAGCCGCCTTTTGCCGAGCTGCGCAGCGTGACCGCGCTGTGGCCCAACGTCGAGCACTTTCTGATTCGCCAGCGCTTTGCCAGCGATGGCAGCTTGTCGGACCTGGGTGCGTTGTCCAGCCGGCGTTTTTCCATCGGGGCGCGCTTTTCTGGCACCGAGGGCTCCAACCGTCATATCCTGCAGGCTCTCGGACTGGATCCGGACCGCGATTTCAGCCTGGTCCACCAGGGCTACGGTGCCAGCGCCGATGCCTTCCAGAACCAGCTTATTGACGGCATGAACACCCCGGCCGGCGTGCCGGTAGGGGCAGTGACCCGGACCATGGCCGCTGCCCGCGGCGATGCCGTGCTGCTGAGTGTCAGTGAGCAGCAGCTGGCGGCGATCAACACGCGCTATCCCGAGCTGTGGCGTTTCTTCGACATTCCTGCCGACACTTACCCGAACCAGCCCGAACCGGTCAGAACCATTGCCCAGGCCAACCTGCTGGCCGTGACTGCCGATGTGCCTGACGAGCACGTTTACAGGGTTCTGGAAACCCTCTATGAGCATCTCGGCTACCTGCATGCCTTCCATGCCGCCACCCGGGCCATGCGCCTGGAAGGCGCGCTGGATGGTCTGCCCGTACCCCTGCATCCGGGTGCTGTTCGCTTTTACCGCGAACGCGGCCTGGAGATTCCGGCTCGCCTGTTGCCGCCGGAGCACGGTTGATGAGCACATTCCAGGAAAGGCTGCGTGCCATGGCTGGACAAGGGGATATGCCGTCGGTCGACAACGTGGCAGGGAGCGGTGCTATGGCGCCCGAGGGCTGGCAGGGGCTGGCGGTGTTTGTCTATGCTGCTGTGGTTGGTCTGGTCCATATCGCCTTCAACCTGGGCCTGCTGCTGCCCGATCTCTGGATTGGGGTGTTTCATTTTGCCAGCCTGGGACTGCTCGCCCTGTTGCTGCATCCGGCCGGCAAGAGCGCCGGCTGGCCCGAGATATTGCTGGGTCTGGTGCTGGCAAGTAGCGCGGTTGGGCTTGTGTTGCTGGAAGGGCCGCTGTATGCCCGTGGCCTGGCCTTCAGTACCGCTGATTGGCTGGTCTGCCTGGCCCTGATCATGCTCTCCATCGAGCTGGTCAGGCGCACCGCCGGCTGGCTCATTCCGGTGCTGATCGTGGCCCTGCTGGCCTATGCCAGCGGTTGGGGTGCGGGCCTGGGCGGTGTTTTCGCATTTCCGGGCCTGGGCACGGAGACCGTGTTGTTTCGCGCCGTCTATACCTCCGAGGGATTGTTCGGCACCATCGCCCGGATTTCCTGGAGCTATGTTTTCATGTTCGTGCTGCTGGGCGCCTTTCTGGTCCGCTCCGGTGCCGGAGATTTCATCATCGCCCTGGCCCGGGCGGTGGCCGGGCGGGTGGCCGGCGGACCCGGCCTGGTCGCCGTGGCATCATCGGGCCTGATGGGGTCGATCACCGGCTCGGCCGTGGCCAATACCGCCTCGACCGGGGTCATTACCATTCCATTGATGAAGCGGGCCGGCTTTCCGCCGCGCTTTGCCGGCGGCGTCGAGGCCGCTGCTTCCACGGGCGGACAGTTGATGCCCCCGGTAATGGGTGCCGGTGCGTTCCTGATGGCCAACTTCACGGGTTTAAGCTATCTCGACATCATCGCCGCGGCGCTGATTCCGGCGCTGTTGTATTTCTTCTCTCTGGGCTTGTTCGTGCGCGTGCGTGCCGGGCGCCTGGGGCTGGTGGCCGAAGCGCAGGGTGAGGGCGAAACCATTCCCCAGGCCTTGCGCCGCGGCTGGCCGCTGCTGCTGCCGCTGGCCGTGCTGGTCGTCCTCCTGGTATCGGGCTTTACACCTGTTTTTGCCGCTGCCTGCGCCATGCTCGCCACCGTCGCAGGCTCCTGGCTGACCCGTCATCGCATGGGCCTGAGCGCCGTCATCGAAGCCCTGGCCAACGGCACCCGCGCCATGGTGCCCACCGCCATGCTGCTGGTTGCCATCGGCCTGGTTGTCAACGTGCTCACGACTACCGGCATCGGCAATACCCTGTCGATCATGATTGCCCAGTGGGCCGGCTCCAGCCTGTTGTTTGCATTGGTGCTGGTGGCGCTGGCCTCGCTGATCCTGGGCATGGGCCTGCCGGTGACCGCGGCCTACATCGTCCTGGCTGCCGTCTCCGCGCCCACCCTGTTCGGCCTGATGCTGCAGGCCGACCTGGTCCAGGCCCTGGTCGAGGGCCAGATCACGCCCCTTGCGCGGGAAGCGATATTGCTGGCCAGGCCCGGCATGGAAGGCTTGCTCGGTCAGCCCATGCCCCTGGGTCAGGCCCAGGCCGTGGTCGCGGCCATGACCCCGGAACTGCAGCGCGCTGCCGCCGAGGCCCTGCTGGACCCGGCCCTGCTCGCCGGCAGCCTGCTGGCCGCGCACATGATCATCTTCTGGTTAAGTCAGGACTCCAACGTCACCCCGCCGGTGGCCCTGGCCGCATTCACCGCCGCCGGCATCGCCGGCGAAAAACCCATGGCCACCGGCTTCACCGCCTGGAAACTGGCCAAGGGCCTGTACCTGATCCCCTTGCTGTTTGCCTACACCCCGCTGGTCAGCGGCGACTGGACCGAGGCGCTGGTCGTTGCCCTGTTTGCCCTGTTCGGCCTCTACGCCCTGGTCGGCCTGCTCGAAGGCTGGCTGGAAGGCCCCCTGGCCTGGCCCGAACGACTGCCGCTTGCGCTTTCTGCTGCCTGCCTGCTCTGGCCCGCTCCTGGCTGGCCGATCAGAGCTGTTGGATTGATAGTTCTCCTCGCCGTACTTCTCCGATCGCGCCAAGCGTCCGCGGCAAGCCGCTGAACTGGAGGGCGGAGGTCGGAGGTCGGAGGTCGGAGGTCGGAGGTCGGTGGTCGGTGGTCGGTGGTCGGTAGTCGGAAGC
>REEQ01000046.1 GCA_007695005.1 Wenzhouxiangellaceae bacterium
TGCGCATGAGCCTGTATGCCGTGCTGATGGCGCCGATCGCGCTGTTTGGACTGGTTCACAACCTCGTTCCCTACCTGGTCGCGCGCGGCCTGGGGCGGCTGGGCAGCGACGAGGCGGTGCGCGCCTTCACCCTGTTTGGCTGCGGCGTGCTGGCCTTTGCCGGCGCCTATACCGCGATCGGCCTGTGGCTGTGGCAGTACACCAACCTGGGACTGGCCCAGACCCTGCTCTACGTGGCCTCCTTGCCGCCGACCGGCTTCGCCGCCCTGCGCTACCGCCGCAACGTGCTGGTCTACCGCGATCGCATCCTGGTCAGAACCGTGTTCTTCAACCAGCGCGAACTGGTCGACCTGCTGCGCCGCGAGCGGCGCCAGCTGCACGAGCAGTTTCTGGATATGGCGGAGGTTTACGGGGAGGAGTGAAGGGAAAAGGAAAAAGGGGGTTGAAGCGTAGCCCGGGGCCACGCCCCCGGGGGCCATGTTCGGACTGTCTCCAGGCGTACGGGCATGAACCCGAAACGCGACCGCTCGCTATTCGCTTTCCGGCTCGCTATAAGTTACAGAGTGTTAGGCGGCTTACACTTTTAACGCGGCAACGAAATACCTACGGTATTCGTTGTACGGCATTTGCGGCACATGTCCGTGTAGGCCTTCGCTGCGCGGTCCCGGCCGTTCCGGCCGGGCATTACCCGGGCAATCTATTTGATTGCCGGGTTAATAGCTCCTGCCGTCCAGTATCAGCTCCCTGGCCGGTTCGCGCAGGTTGTAGCGCGAGGCCATGGCGGCCCCATAGGCGCCGGTGTTGGCGATCAGCATCACATCACCCTCCCGGCACTGCGGCAACAGGCGGTCCAGGCCGAGGATATCGCCGGTTTCGCAGATCGGGCCGACCACGTTGTAGACATGGTCGCCTGCCTCATGCAGGCGGCTCAAGTTGACGATTTCGTGCCAGGCACCGTACAGGGCTGGGCGAATGAGCGAGTTCATGCCAGTGGCAATACCGACATAGCGCACATCGCCCTTGCCCTTGGTCTGGTTTACCCGGGCCAGCAGCACGCCGGCCTCGCTGACCAGGTAGCGGCCTGGCTCGATCCAGATTTCCACCGGTCGAACTAGCTCGTGCCGCAGCTGCAGCAGGCCGGCGTCGAGCGTGGCCAGGTCCAGCGGCAGCTCGTCCCGGCGATCAGGCACGCCCAAACCCCCGCCCAGATTGATCACCCGAACATCGGCCAGCTCGCTAGCCGCCTCGCCCAGCGTGGCCAGGCTGCGATGCCAGTTGTCCGGATGCAAAATGCCTGAGCCGGTATGGGCGTGAAGCCCGATGATGCGAATGTCATGAGCCTCGCTCATGCGCCGGATACGCTCGATCTCGCTCAGTGGCACGCCAAACTTGGCGTGAGAGCCGGCAGTGCGCACCATCTTGTGGTGGCCGAGACCGGAGCCTGGGTCGAGGCGCAAAAAAATCTCGTGGCCAGCGAGGTCTCGCCCCCAGTGTTCGAGAATGTAGCTGTTGTCCACGGTCAGGCGCAGACCGGCATCTCGGGCCTCGACAAACTCCTGGCGGCTGGCGAAATTGGGTGTCAGCAAGAGCTCGGCCGGCTTCAGTGAGCCGAGGCCGGCAATGGCGTGACGTGCTTCGGCCAGGGAGACGCATTCGATGCCCAAGCCCTCTTCGACCAGGGCCTGCAGGATGGCAGGGTGGGAGTTGGCCTTCATCGAGTAAAGCACCCGGTCGACCGCCTTCAAGCCACGCAGGCGGCGGGCAGCGGCGCGCACAGTGTCGAGATGATAGACATAGGCGCTTTCTTTGCCGTCAAGCAAGGCGAGCAGGCGTTCACGCTCGTCTTCCCACCAGCGCCGGCGCGCTGGCTGGCCGCGCTCGCGTCGGAACAGCTGCTCCCAGGTAGGGCCGAAGACCGAGTCGCCGCCGACGCCACCCGGAATCACCTGCTGATGCAGCTGCTGAACCAGGCGGTCGGCGTGGCGCGACTCGACCACGAAGGTCAGGTTGAGATCATTGGCCGCCTGGCTGACCTGAAAGATGCGGCGCTGCTCGAACACTTCCAGGGCTGGGCCAAGTCGATGCAGGATGGTGCGAATGCCCAGGCCGACCAGACTGACCGTGGCGCAGTCCCTGCGGATGTCGACCCGGCAGTGCCTTTCCAGGCGCTGGCGCAGGGTTTCCAGCGTCCCTTCATCAGTCAGATTCGCGCCGGGGTCCAGGGTCAAGGTCACGTTGGACTCGGAGGTGGAGACCTGGTCAACGGACAGGCCCAGCGCCTTGAATTCGCCGAACACATCGGCCAGAAAGCCGACCTGCTGCCACATATCGATCCCTTCCAGCGACACCAGGGTGATGTTCTTGCGCTGGACGATGGCCTTGACCTGGGCGCCGTGGTCGCGGGCCTCCGGTGTGATCCGGGTGCCGTCGATATCGGGCCGGTCGGTCTGGCGCAACCATAGCGGAATGCGCTGCTGATGGACCGGGATCAGCGAGCGCGGGTGCAGGGCCTTCGCGCCCATCGCTGCCAGCTCCTGGGCCTCCCGGTAGCTGACCATCTTCAGCAGTCTGGCGGTGGGGATGCGACGCGGGTCGGCGGTGAACAGGCCGGGGACATCCGAATGAATCTCGACCCGGTCGGCCTCGAGCAGGGCCGCCAGGGTGGTGGCCGAGGTATCGGATCCGCCGCGGCCCAGGACCACGGTCTCGCCACGTGCGTTGGCGGCAACGAAGCCTGGCATCACCACTGCCGGCGCTCGCGCGCTCAAGCGCTGGCCAAGTGCCGGATCCGGCAGGGCCTGACACTGGGCCGACAGATAGGCTGCGCGCGTGCCGCGCCGGGCGTCTTCCTCGGCCTGCAGCACTTCACGACTGTCCAGCCAGGCAACCGGCAGACCTTGCGCGGCAAGCCAGGCCGCGCCAAGGCGGCTGCTCAGAATCTCGCCCATGCCCAGCAGTGCAGCATGCTCGGGCGGGCCAGCGGTGTCGATGACCGCCAGCCTGGTCGCCAGTTCCTGCAGTGGGTCGGCCAGTAGTTGCTGGTTCAGGCCGAGCTCTTCGAGCAGCAAGTCATGGCGGCTCTTGATTTCGTCCAGTATGTCCGTGGCCGCCTGGCGCGTCTCTGGGTTCAGCTGCGCTTCTAGCAGGTCGGTCACGCCGCGCAGGGCGGATACGACTACTGCGACGCCGAAGCCGGCATCTAGGTTGTCTCTGACGTGCTGGGCGATGATTCGCCAATGATCGGCGCGAATTACCGAACTGCCGCCGAATTTCAGTACGCGCCACGCGCGCTTGTCGCTGGATTGCAAGCTGCTCATCGGGTACGGTATGCGGGTAGAAAAGCCGAGAACGGGTAAATAAGTGTCAAGGTTGCCATGATATGGCGCTTTTCAGGCGAACTTTACGCTATAAATAACAAATGAGTCAGCTAATGGCAGCCCAAAGGGGAAATCGCTCGGTCGGCGTCAGCGACGTTGGCCGGGTTCGGGAGAATAATCAGGATGCGATCCTGACAGACGACGCACTCGGACTGTGGCTGGTCGCTGACGGCATGGGCGGACATGCGGGCGGGGCGCGGGCCAGCGAAATTGCCCGCGACACGGTTCGCGACAAGTGCAAGGAGGGCGTGGGCCTGCGGGAGGCTGTGCTGGAAGCGCATCACGCCATTCGGGCTGCCCAGCAGGCACAGCCTGACTTCAGCGATATGGGCACGACCATAGTCGCCGTCATCGAGCGCGATGAACGCTACGAGATCTGCTGGGTCGGTGACAGTCGCGCCTATCGCTATCGCGCCGTTGACGGTCGCCTGGAAATGCTGACCAGGGATCACAACGTGGCCGGCATGCTGGTTGCGGCTGGTGCACTGAGCCCGGACGAGGCCGCTCGCCACCCGCAACGACATGTCTTGACCGACTGCCTGGGCCTGACCGGTGAGCACGAACCGCGCATTGGTACGCTGGAAGATCAGTGGGGCGGTAATGAATGGCTGCTGCTGTGTTCGGATGGACTGACTGGCGAGCTGGACGACCAGGCCATAGAACATGTGCTTCGAAACAGCGACACGCTGACGGCTGCCCAGGAAAGACTATTGTCGGAAGCACTGGCAGCGGGTGCTCATGACAATGTATCAGTGGTCCTGGTCGCGGGACCACCGGGCGTGGCCGACAAGGTGCCGCCGCCGGCTTCGCGCTGGAGATGGCCTTTCCGAAGGCGCTCGCTATAATTGATGCGATGGTGCCGATTCAGGTCTTTCCCGTGATCATTACCCCACAGTGAGGGAGCTAGCATGAGTGAGGAACAGAAGCCACACAAACCATCCAGGCGGGATCATGGGCCCCAGGGGACACATGTCTTCAGCCGCGGCGATGTCGACAAGCTGATCGACCAGGCCAGTCAGGCGGAGGCCGGGCCTGGCAATCGACCCCAGCTCAAGGGGGTCAGCGTGGAGGTCAAGGGTCGCGAGTTTCCGCTGCCCGGAGCCCGCGCGGTGATCGGCCGGGCCAGCTCCTGCGACATCATCCTGTCCGACTCCAGCGTGTCATCCGAGCACGCCAGGATCAATCATGACGCCGGCGGCTGGCGCGTGGTCAATCTGCTGTCGACCAACGGCACCTTCGTCAATGACAAGCGGGTCTCGAATGAGGAGCTTCATCATGGCGACCGGGTGCGATTCGGCAGGGTGGAGTTCATCTTCCAGGATCCTGAGCAGGCTGGTGGCAGAAGCGCGCATGCCGCGCATGGAGGGAACGCCCGTCCGATCTGGCCCTGGGCTGCGGGTGTTGCCGTTGTTGTGGTAATCGCCCTGGTTTTCCTGCTGCGGTGATCCCGTCCAGGCTGGATTTGATTGCAGTGGCCAGGGGCTGATCAGATGGAGCGCTTGGGTCGCTATCAGATCGAGACCGAACTGGGGCGCGGCACCATGTCGATTGTCTACAAGGCTTTCGATCCGCGCATTGATCGGTATATTGCGGTCAAGGTTCTGCGCGAGCAATTTGCCCGCAACGTCAACTCGCGCCAACGTTTCCTGCGCGAGGCGCGCGCTGCCGGCGGCCTCGGCCACCCCAATATCGTCACCGTTTTCGATGTCGGACAGGTGGATGGCAGCCCCTACTTGGCGATGGAGCTGCTTGAGGGCCAGACCCTGGCCCAGCGCATCGACAGCGATGAGCCGCTCGAGCCCAGGGCGGTGATCGATCTGGCGATCCAGATCTGCAGCGGGCTTAGCTATGCGCACGAGCGCGGTGTGATCCACCGCGATGTCAAGCCGGCGAACATCCATTTCGATGCCGGCAGTGGCATGGTCAAGCTGCTGGATTTCGGTATTGCCGGTATCGAAGGACGCCCGGAGCGTCCGGCATCGGAGGGCGGACCGGTGCTGGGTACGCCGGCCTACATGGCGCCTGAGCAGATAGTTGGTGAGCAGATCGATGCCCGTTGCGATCTCTATGCACTCGGCGTCGTCCTTTATCGGCTGATTGCCGGCCAGTTGCCCTTCGATGAAGCGAGCATCAATGAGCAGGTGGCGCGCGTGCTCAGTCAGCCGCCGCCAGCGCTGAAGCCCCTGCATCCCGACACCCCCCGCGAATTGGTCGAATTGACCCAGCGCCTGATCCACAAGAATCCGGCCGGACGACATGCTTCGGCCGCCGATGTGCTCGAAGAGCTTCAGGATATTCGCGCCCGTCTCCAGCGCGGGGTCTTGTCGGTCAGCCGTCGCCGCCGTCTGGCATGGCGCTGGCCGGTGGTGATCGGCGGCCTCGTTGCCTTGGTCCTGGCGCTGGGCCTGGGCCATGTCTATCGAAGCCAGAACGAAGCCATGGTCGCCGCCACCTATGGTTTTGGTGAGGGCCTGGCCAGCGTCATTGCGCGCGAGGTGGCCGAGCCTTTGTTGCTTGATGATGCAACCGCGCTCGGCAGCCTGGTATCGGATTTCTCGGCAAATCCGCAGGTGCTGTACCTGCACGTGGTAGATCGGGCCGGGGTGATCAAGTCAAGCACGAATCTGTTTTTGCAGGACGAAGCGGTTCCGGTTCTTGAAGATGTCATAGTGCGCCGCGATGAGCCTTCCATTCGCATCGTGCAGGCAGGGCGGGGCGATCTTGAATTCCAGGTGCCGGTGCGTTTTCAGGCCCGTCGTATTGGCGAAATTCACCTCGGACTGGACGGATCCAATCTGTCGGCTGCGGCGCGCAGCACGATGAGCATGATGGCGGTTTTGTTTCTGGTCGCCATGTGCGTGATCCTGATTGCCGTGCTGCTGATGGCCAGGCAGCAGCGACAGTCGATCGAACGTTTGGCCTGGGGCTTGCGCCAGATCGGCAAGGGTCATTTCGACTTCCGCCTTGAAGCCGATCGGCGCGACGATTTCGGCTCGCTTTACCGCCGTTTCAATGATATGGCGATGCGGCTGCAGGAACGCCACGGTTTGCGTGAAGCGCCGCCACCCTTGCGGTTGCCCAGTTTCAACGATGACGATGTCAGCGCGAATATGGAGGATACGCGCGAGATGGAAGCCACCGGCGAGCGTGCCGGCAGCGATACTGTGCCATTCAGCAAGGTAACCCGTTTCCCCGGGCCCGGTTCCTGACTGCCAGAGCAGCCAGGGCCTTACTCGCGAGCGCCCTTGTATTTGCCCAGCACAACCACCGTCTTGCCGGCGGCGCGCAGCATGCCGTCCTCTTCCAGTGACTTCATTACCCGTCCAGCCATTTCTCGCGAGCAGCCGACGATGCGGCTCAGCTCCTGGCGGGTGATCTTGATCTGCGTGCCGTCCGGATGCGATACCGCGTCAGGTTCCGAGCACAGGTCAATCAGGGCCTTGGCAATGCGGCCCTGGGTATCCAGGAAGGCCAGGTGAAACACCTTTCGCCGGGCCTGGAGCAGGCGCTGGGACAGTTTTGAGCCAATTGCGAAAAGGATATCAACGGCGCAGTCAGCGAGTTCATCGTCCAGCGCCTCGCGCAGACGAGCATAGGGCACTTCGGCCAGCTCGCATTTGGTGCGCGTGCGCACCAGGACCTCGCGCTGGCGTGGCTTCATGAACAGCCCCATCTCGCCAAGAAAGTCACCGGGGTTGAGATAGCTCAAGATCAGTTCGCGGCCGTCCTCGCCTTCGGTTGATACTGACAGTGATCCTTCAACGACGTAGAGCAGGGTCTGGCCCTCGTCGCCAGGTCGCATGACGGTGGTCTTGGCCCGGTAGTGTTGGCGTCGACAGATGCCCAGGAAGCGATCCATGGCTTCGCGGTCAACCGGGTAAAAATGGAAGTCGCGTATCATCGTTGTTGGTCGCAGCCTTAGTTGACGGTTAGTGGGTTGCCTGGCCAGTGCAGACGGAGCGCGGGCGAGGAGTTATCGAGTAATTTTGCACCCGGTCACATTTTTTTTCAAACCGCATGATGGATGCTGGCATGCTATGTCAAGTTGATACATAATGGCAGGTTATTCCGCGTTTGCACCGATTGGCCACCGACATGACCTCACGCCGCATCAAGCTACATGGCTTCAACAATCTGACCAAGGCCTTGAGCTTCAATATTTATGATCTGTGTTACGCCACGACAGATGCTCAGCGCAAGGACTACATCGCCTATATCGACGAGGCATACAACGCCGAGCGGTTGACTCAGATTCTGACCGATGTGTCCAACATCATCGGCGCGAACATCCTCAATATTGCCCGCCAGGATTACGATCCTCAGGGCGCGAGCGTGACCATGTTGATCTCCGAAGAGCCGATCGTCACTGACGAGGATGTCGGCTCGGCTGCGCCGGGACCCTTGCCGGAAACGGTGCTGGCTCACCTCGACAAGAGCCATATCACCGTGCATACCTACCCGGAGAGCCATCCGCATGACGGCATCTGCACGTTCAGAGCAGACATCGATGTGGCTACCTGTGGCGTCATTTCGCCGCTGAAAGCGCTCAATTACCTGATTCACAGTTTCGAGTCCGATATCGTCACGGTTGACTACCGGGTGCGCGGATTCACCCGCGATGTTCGCGGTCGCAAGCACTTCATCGATCACAAGATCACCTCGATCCAGGACTACTTCAGTCGTGATACCAAGAACGCCTACGACATGATCGACGTCAACGTGTATCAGGAGAACCTCTTTCATACCAAGATGCGGCTGAAGGAGTTTGATCTGGACAATTACCTGTTCGGAGTCAATGCGGAGGAGCTGAATCGCCGTGAGAGCGCCCGCATCGAGCGACGTCTGCGCAAGGAGATGCAGGAGCTGTTCTACGGGCGCAATCTGTAGTCAGCCATCGCCAGGGGCTCATCACGCTGTCTGAGCTGGGCAAGCCTGCTCAGGCCAGTGGGTCGATAATGGCGCCGTTGATCCAGGCGCGAAGATCGGTGATCCGGTCCGCAGTCAGGCCGGTCTCGGTACTGATCTGGGCAGCACTGAGGCGCTGGTGGCCAGCCTCTTCATTCAGATAGCCGGCGTCCCTCAACCAGGTTTCCAGCTGCTCGGTGCTGTCGCTGCGAAAGCGGCTGACTTCGCCCGATCGCAGGGCTTCAAGCAACTGTCTTGGGTGGCCACCGACGCGTCGAGTCAGGGTCATGACGCGTGGCATGAAGCTGTCGCTGATCAGGCCGCAGGCATGCAATGTCGCCTCGTCGACCGGGCGGTCGCGACGCAGCTGCCAGTCAACGATGATCTGGCGGGCGGCCCGGGCCCTGAGGCCTAGCAGCTGGCGGTCTTCGCGGTCCAGGAGCTCACCGGCCCGACCTGAGGCCAGGAAAGCCTCCAACTGACCGAGTCGGGCAAGATCCAGCCCCATCAGCTCCGCGCACAGGTCGAGACGATCGTGGAGCAGGTGGAAAACGTGCAGGGTGCCGGCGTCGCGCCAGGGGTCGATCGCATCAACACCGGCGGCGTCTGCCCATTCCAGCGGATCCATGCCACCAGGGTCGGGGATTTCGCGGCGCCTTTCCAGCTCGCGCGGCAGCTCGTACTGCAGCCGCTGGACCTGGCTGCTGCGCACCTCGGCCATGTCGATGCGATGCGGAGGGGGGCCTTCCTCGATCCACTCGGCCCAGGCAGCGGCGTCATCGCTCTGCGCGGTCAGGTAGAACACCTGGCGCCCGCCGATCACGATTTCCTGAATGGACTGGACGATTGCCCGATAGCGGTCGGGATCGGTCGTAGTCAGCACCTCATCGAGGAAGACCGGCAAGGGCTCGGCATCGGCTTCTGCCTCGGCCTGCTGAATCCAGGCCAGTCGCACGGCCAGCAGCAGCTGAACGCGAGTGCCAGTGGACAACTCGCCCAGACGCCGTCGCCGCCCGTCGCGGCTGTCGATGGCGGTGAACTCACCGTGCTCGAAGCCGAGCTGATAGCGGTGGTGGGTGAAACGATCCAGCCATTGGCCGGCCAGGGCCAGAGCGGCAGGTTCATTGTCGGCCTGATGTGTCGTCCGTACTGATTCGACCAGGCTTTCGGCGGCCGCGACCAGTAGTTGTCGGTCGAGTTCGGCCTCCAGCAGGTTGCGTGCCGCTTCATACTCGCCATTCACGCCTTCCAGCTCGCGTCGCTTGAGCACATCCTCGTGTCGCGTTTCGAGCTCCGCGATGCGCTGATTTAGACGGTCACGCTGATCGGCAGCTTCCCTGAGCTCAGCCTGGCGGCTCTCCAATGCTTCGCGTTGCTGGGTGCGCGCCTGGGACAGCAGTTCCTGCTCGTCGGACAGGCGTTCCTCGAGGCGGGCGATTTCCAGGGAGGCTGCGCGGCGCTGTTGCTCAAGTGCCTGCCAGTCCGCAAAGCGGTCAACGCGTCGAACCAGAACATCACGCGCGTCGACCTTGACCCCGGCTTCTTCGTAGACGGCATCGAGCTGGCGTCTGTGCTGGGCGATATCGGTTTGCAGTTCCTCGACTCGTCGCTCGTGGGCACGGATGTCGTTGTGCAGCTCGGTATTGCGACGCATGCGCGGCGCCAGCAAGTGCAGCAGGCCGGCGACGTCGCGGCTGGAGACGTTCTCCTCGGCGGCCATGCCGTGCCGCTCGAGCATGTCCCGGGCTGTGGTCTGGGCCTCACCATAGCGCTGCCTGATCTGCGCCAGCCGGGCCTGCGCACGAGCGCGTTCGCTCTGTTCGTTTTGCCAGTCATGCAGGTGTCTGCACCAGAGCTGGAACCCGGTCTCGATCCGGGAATCGGCGCTGATCCCCAGTGCTTCGGCGAAGTCCTTCAGTTTTTCACGGGCCTTGTCCAGGGCCGTGCGCTGGCTGTTGAGCTGTTCGCGTACATCGGCCGCCCGCGCCTGGCTGATTTCGTGTCGGGTGGCTGACTCCAGCTCCAGGTCGAGGCGCTCGATTCGCGCTTCCACCTCCTCCTCCGTCCAGCCCAGCGGTGCCTCGATGTCAGTGTCCATAAAGTCCAGCTGGGCCCGCTGTCGCTCCCGCCAGCGCTGGAGAAAGCCTATCAGCAAGCTGGCTGGAATGCCGACGGCCAGCAGGATCAGCAGGATCAGTTCAGGGGTAATGGCACTGTCCTGCGGACCCAGCAGGCGCCAGCTCGCCAGCACGGCGACAACGCTCAGACCACCCCAAAGCACGCCTTCCAGGGGGGATAGACGGGCGCCATCAAGCCAGCGTTGCAGGGCCTGGCGGGCGCGGCGCAGGCGTTCGGCGGGTCGGCCACTGACCGAGCGCGAGCTGTGCGCCCTGGCCAGCTCTCCAGTCAGGTTGCGTATCTGCTCGCGCAGTACCTGTACCCGGTCGACCAGCTTCTCCAAGCTCTCCAACGCATCCTGGTCCAGTGTCTCGAGCGGTTCGGCCTGAGCCGAGCCCAGGCGTCGGGCGGCCAGCTGCAGCGCCTGGTCTTGACCGGCGATTCTTTCCTGCTCGGCTTCGATCTGGCGCTCAAGCTCGGTCAGCGCATCGCGCTGGTCGTCCAGGCTGGACTGCAGGGCTTCCAGGTCCTGAGGGCTGATTGAACCGGTCCGATCGAGCTGTTCGCGGGCCCGGCGCAATCCGCCCTGTTCGATGGCCAGTTCGCGTTCGCGCTCGGCAATGGCGCTCTCGATTCGCTCCAGGCGATCGAGCTCGTCTCCCTTGAGGCGGTCCATGCCGCCGGGAAACTCTTCGATCAGGGTGCTTTCCAGCGCCTTGCGGTGAGCGAAGGTCTCGGCCAGGGCAATGGCGTCTTCACAGGCGCGCAGACGCGCCCCGGCATCCCTGGTCTGGATCAGCTGCTGGCGCAGCTGGTCGATCTGGGCAATATCATCGTGCAGTTTCGCATATTCATTTTCCTTGGCAGCGACGCGCTCGCTGAGCTCGGACAGGTCGCGGGCCATTTTCTGCGGCCGCGGCCGACTGGCCAGCGGAGCCTGCGACAGCGCCGCGTCGAGGTCATAGCCGCCGGCCAGCATGGTGCGCAGGCTGGCCGAAATGTGGGCATCAGTAGAGCCCAGGGCAGCTAGATCCTCCGAGCTGACCAGAAAGGCACCGATACTTTCACGCCCGGGAAGTGTTGGCGCCGCCGTCGGGCGCCCGTCCGCCAGCCAGCTGACCTCGACACCGTGGCGTTCGCACAGCAGCTCGCCCTGGCTGGTGTGCCAGCGTGCGGCAAGGTCGCTGAACTGCTTGTCATCGGGGTAGAGCAGGGCTCGAACCGCGCGTACGAGACTGGACTTGCCCGATGCATTGGGTCCGGTCACCACGTTCACCGCGCCCGGCTCGAAATCGACTGAAAAGGCTTCGTCGATGCCGGGCAGGCGACGAATCTCGAGCCTGGCCAGCTTCATCGGCCCTGCTCGCGCTGGGCCAGTAGCCTGGACAGGGTGAGCAGGGCAGCTCGCTCCAGGTATTCGGCGATGGCGTCGTCGTCGAGGCGCCGATCCAGCTCGCGGAACTCGCGCCCCTCGGCAAGTAATTGCAGTCGTTCCCTGTGCTCGCCGAGCAGGGCCTGACGGGCTGCATCGTCCCGGCCTCTGAGAGTCAGCAGGCGCTGGGCCAGTAGACCCGCCGGATCGGACTGGGTGGCCAGTCTGGCCAGGTCCAGCGCCGGCTGTACGGCCACGTCGATGCGGTCGATGAAGCAGTTGACGCCCGACTCGCGCCACACTTCAGCGCCGTCGATCATCTGCTGGGCAACCGCCGGCATGTGCCTGGCCTGGGCGCTGCGCCCAATCAGCACGACCCGCAGTCCGATTGCCTCCGGAACAATACCGCGTTGCTTTAGGGTCAGCAGGTGTTCTCTGGCGACGCTCGCAACCAGACCGGGGCAATTGGCAGCATCATCAAGCTCACTGATATCCACCGGCAGGCGATCGTAACGCAGCGGTGCCAGCGGTAAATGCTCAAACCTGAGCTTGCCCTCGCTGATGCTGAGCAGCCAGGGTCCGCGGCTGCCGGTTTCGCTGGCCCGCAATGCGCTGATCGAACCCAGGTAGCCGATCGGACGTCCCTTGCCAAGCTCGTCCGGGCGGTGAATATGACCAAGCAGCCAGGCAGCCACCGGCGCTGCCTCCAGCTCGCTTGAACTGACTGGCGCGTAGGGGCTGCCGGCCTGATCACGATCGCAGTGCAGCAGGCCGATCAGGGTCCGATCGCTGTCGATGGCCGGAAAATTGGCCAGGGGACTGGTTCTGACCTGAGCCTGGGGGAAGGACCAGCCGACAATCTCAACGTCAGCCAGCACCCGGCGCTGCCACTGGCCGTCGGCACCGAGCAGCTCCAGCTGCTTGATTTCGGCTGCAAGACGCGGCAGTACATGCGTATCATGATTGCCGGCAACTGCGATGATTGGAATGTCGGCTGCGGCCAGGCGTTCGACCCCCGCCTTCAGCTCGCCATAGGCGACGAAAAAATCGCGACCGCGCTCGACCACATCGCCGGCCAGCAGAACAGCGTCGACCTGCCGCTCCAGCGCCTGGTCGATGGCGGCGTTCCAGGCCGTGGCCGGGCCCAGCGCACGGCGCTGCTCGGCGAGCGAGTCCGGCAGTCCGGCCGGCAGGCGACCGAGATGCATGTCGCCAATGGCCAACAGAGTGGTCATGGTCTTGATCGGATGTCCTTGGGCGGGGGTTTCAACATAATGGATTGAACCAGAAGCGGCAAGCGGCTAATGACAAATCGACCAAACCTGACTCGAGTGCTGCTGTTGTTGCTGCTGGTCTGGCTGTTGGCCGGCTGTGCCGCGACGCTCAAGCCGCCGACGCCGATCGATCAGCACGCCGAGGTCTTCGTCCTCGATCATGGCCGCCACAACAGCCTCGTGCTGGTGGTGGCGGAGGATCGGGTGATGCGCTATGCCTTCGGCGAATGGCGCTGGTACGTGGACGGAGAGACTGGCCCCCTGCGCAGCCTTGATGCCTTGCTCCGGGCAACGCCATCGGCGCTGGGCAGGATGCGCCTGCACGGGCCGCCGCAGCCGGATTGCTGGGTCGACCAGGTGGGTTCGGAAATTCGCTCGGTGCTGGTCTTCGTGGCCGAACGCTCGCGCGTGGAGGCCTTGGCGCGGGCCATTGATTCACGTTTTGAGGGGGTCGATGCAGAGCCGTACTACAGCCAGTTGCTCAACCTCGAATTTGTCCGCCATGACCGTGCATACAGCCTGGGCTTCAACTCCAATCATCAGGTGGTCGCCTGGCTGGAGCTGCTCGATTTCGAGGTGCGAGGCAGTCCGATGATCGGCCGCCTGCGCGCGCTTCAGCCCGGACGCTCGGTCATGGTGGATTCCAGCAATTGTTCGGCGGCCAGCCACTCCGACTCCAACGACGCCTGACGCTGGCTCAGCTCCGTCTGTCTGGCCAGCAGTGTATCCAGGCGCTCGGGCGGTTGGTCCCGATACAGGGCCGGGTCGGCCAGTTCCGCTTCAATCCTGGCCAGTGCTTCGGCGTTGCTGTCGACCTCGCGGGTCAGACGGTCGACCTTGTTCTGCAAGGGTTTGATGCGCGCTCGCCATGCGGCGTTATCGGGCTTGCCGTTGGCCCGGCGGGCTGGTGCCGTGTCGCTGCTCTGGCGGGCACCGCTCTGGTCGCTCAGCCAGCGTCGGTAGTCGTCCAGATCACCGTCGAACGGGGTCACCGAGCCATTGGCGACCAGCCAGAATCGGTCGACGGTATTGGCCAGAAGATGGCGGTCATGCGAGACCGTGACCACGGCCCCCTCAAAGGTCTGCAGGGCCACGGTCAAGGCATGGCGCATCGCCAGATCGAGGTGGTTGCTGGGTTCGTCGAGCAAGAGCAGGTTTGGCGCGCGCCAGGCCAGCAAGGCCAGGACCAGGCGCGCTTTCTCTCCACCCGACAGCGGCGCCACCGGCGCGGTGGCCATGTCACCACGAAAATCGAAACCGCCCAGAAAGTCGCGCAGTGCCTGCTCGGGCTTGTCCGGGGCAAGGCGCTGCAGGTGAGTCAGCGGACTGGCCTGGCGATCCAGCTGCTCGACCTGATGCTGGGCAAAGTAGCCGACATTGAGGCCGCGGCATCCCTCGATCCGACCTGACAGCGGCTCGAGCTGGCCGGCCAGCGCCTTGACCAGGGTGGATTTGCCGGCGCCGTTGAGCCCGAGCAGGCCGATTCGATCGCCGGGCGCCAAGCTCAGCGACAGGGCATTGAGCACCGTTCTCTCACCATAGCCCAGCGCCACCCGGTCCATGCTCAGCAGCGGGTTCGAGGCCCGAGGCGGGTCCGGAAATGCAAAGTCGAACGGAGAGTCGAAATGCGCCGGTGCAAGCTTCTCCATGCGCTCCAGCGCCTTGATCCGGCTTTGCGCGGCCCGGGCCTTGCTGGCTTTGGCCCGAAAGCGGTCGATGAAGCGCTGCATGTGCGCAATCTGGCGCTGCTGGTGGCTGAAGCGAGCCTGCTGTTGGGCCAGACGTTCGGCGCGCTGCTGTTCGAAATCGCTGTAGCCGCCGGTGTAGGCATTCAGGCTGCGGTGCTCGATGTGCAGGACCCGGCTGACCACATTGTCCAGGAAATCCCGATCGTGGGAGATCAGGATCAGGGTGCCGGTGTAGCGCTTCAGCCACTCCTCCAGCCAGAGCACGGTTTCCAGATCAAGATGGTTGGTTGGCTCGTCCAGCAGCAGCAGGTCCGACGGACACATCAGGGCTTTCGCCAGGCTCAGCCGGATTCGCCAACCGCCGGAGAATTCGGCCAGACTGCGTTCATGGTCGCCAGCGGCGAAGCCGAGGCCGTCCAGCAGACCGGCCGCGCGTGCGCGCGCCGTGTAGCCGCCGGCATCTTCGAACGCGGCATGGGCCTCGGCGATGGCGGTGCCGTCACTGCCGGCTTCAGCGCGCGCCAGGTCTTCCTCGACCGCCCGCAAGCGCGTGTCGCCGTCAATCACGAACTCGATCGCCGCTCGATCGAGCGCGCCGATCTCCTGGGCCATGCTGGCCACGGTCCAGTCTGGCGGCAGGCTCAATTCGCCAGCATCCGCTGCCAGCTGGCCCAGCAGCAGTGAAAACAGGCTGGACTTGCCACAGCCGTTGGGGCCGATGAGGCCGATCTTGTGGCCCGGGAAGATGGTCGCCGAGGCCTCTTCCAGCAACGGTTCCGGGCCATGGCGCAGGCTAAGCTTGGAGATCTGGATCATGCGGCTGCAATCATCGAAACGGCGGGTGCTTTCGGCATATCCTGTATTATCGCGGATCAGCCGCTCCACCCCGACACTTTCCCTGTGCCTGCATGAACTACAGCGTCCGAACGCATCCGCGAGCACGTCATGTCCGGCTGAGAGTGGAGCCGCACGGGGCCCTGGTCGTCACTGTTCCGCGCGGCTTCGACCGCCGCCAGCTGCCGGTCCTGATTGCCGAGCGCGAGCCCTGGATCAACGCGACCCGGGCACGCCTGGCCAGCGCCCGCCCGGCGGCGGACCTCGGGGGCTTGATGCCCAAGCGTATCGAGCTGCCCGCCGTTGGCGAGTGCTGGCTGCTGCGCTACCGGCCGCAGGCTGCCGGCAGGCCCGGGCTGGTAGAAGGCAATGGCGAACTGCGAGTGGATTGTCCGGCAGAGCAGGCCGGCCCCGCCGTTGCTGCGCTGTTGCGAGCCTGGCTCAAACGCCGGGCGACAGGCGCGCTGTTGCCGCGCGTTCAATGCCTGGCCGAGCAACACGGTTTCCGCTACGGGAAGATTACGATCCGCAATCAGAAGTCCCGCTGGGGCAGCTGCACGGCGTGCGGCAATCTGTCGCTGAACGCCCGTCTGCTGCTGTTGAGTGCTGCTGCCTGCGACTATGTGCTGTTGCATGAGCTCGTCCATACAGAGCACCTCGACCATTCGCCGGCATTCTGGGCGCGGGTGGCCGAAGTGGCCCCGGAATACCAAAGCGCCAAGCAGGAGCTGAAGGCCGCCTGGCTGGCCATGCCGTCCTGGGTATGGGCCCAGACCGTTGCTTAGCGGTTAGACTGTCGGCCGTTCCTGACCTGGAGGCGAGAGCCCGATGAAACTCATACTCAAGCTGCTGGCGGGCATTGTCGGCGGAATTCTGGTCGGGCTGTTCGCCCCGGCAGTAGTGATTGCTCTGCTGCTGACCTTCAAGGGTCTGTTCGGGCAGCTGCTGTTCTTTACCATTCCGCTGCTGATCCTGTTTTTCATCACCAGCGGCATTGCCGGCCTGCCCAGAAACTCCGGCCGGATGCTGGGGCAGACCCTGGCTACAGCCTACGTTTCGACGGTGCTGGCCGGGATCCTGGCGTTTCTTGCCGCAGCTGCGATCGTGCCGGCCTTGACCGGTGATGCCGCCGCCGTGAACGCGGCGGCCGGTGCTGTGCCTGAGCCGCTGCTGGTGCTGGAAATTCCGCCCCTGATGGGCATCATGAGCGCGCTGACGGCGGCCTTTATCTTTGGTCTCGGGATCGCCGCTGCCAATGCCGAGCAGCTCAAGGGTGTTTTCGACCAGGGCCGTGACGTGATCGAAAAGCTGCTGGTCGGGGTCATCATTCCGCTGTTGCCGTTCTATATCGCCGGCGTGTTCGCCGAGCTGGCCGCGGCGGGCACCGTATTCGAGACACTGAAGACTTTCGGTGTCATCCTGGCGCTGTCGATCGGCCTGCATTGGGTCTGGATCAGCAGCCTGTTCGTGCTGGCCGGGTTGCGTGCCGGCGCATCCCCGCTGGGGCTGGTGCGCAACATGCTGCCAGCTTACTTCACCGCGCTCGGTACCATGTCCAGCGCCGCGACGATTCCCGTCACCTTGCAGTCGGTGCGTAACAACCGGGTTCGCGACGAGGTGGCGTCCTTTACCGTGCCACTGTGTGCGACCACGCATCTGGCCGGCTCGACCATCACCATCGTTGCCTGCGCTGTTGCCGTGATGGTCCTGCACGATGCCCTGGCCGTGCCCTCGTTGCTGGGCATGCTGCCGTTCATCTTCATGCTCGGTCTGGTCATGCTGGCCGCGCCGGGCGTGCCGGGTGGTGCCGTGATGTCGGCCGTTGCCTTGCTGACCTCGATGCTGGGCTTCGGTGAGTCGGCAATTGCACTGATGATTGCGCTGTACATGGCCCAGGACAGCTTCGGTACCGCCTGCAATGTGACCGGAGATGGCGCGATCGCGGTGCTGGTCGATCAGAGTGCCGAGACGGTCAAGCCCCCGCCAGGCTGAACAGCCAAAGCCCGATTTTGGCCATCAGCCAGCCGATGGCCGCCCCGGCGGCAACATCGCTGGGGTAGTGCAGGCCGAGAACGACTCTGGATAACGCAACCAGGGCCATGAAGGGCAGCAGGATAAACGCCAGCGCCGGAAAGCTGTTCACCGCCAGTGCAGTGAACAACACGGCGTGCAAGGTGTGCCCGGAGGGAAAGCTGTACTGGTCCAGTGGCGCTGTGCCGCAAAGTATGTCGGGATGGGCAGCAAACGGTCGCTCGCGCAAGGTGCGCGCCTTCAGCCACTTGTAAATGGATAGTCCAAGCATGCCGCACACCACCATTTGCAGGCTCACCGTCAGGCCTGGCAGGCCGTACAAAAACGGCAAACTCAGCATCAGCAGGTACCAGAACACACCGTCGCCGAGCCGACTGACGATGCTGAAGAAGTGGCGAATCGAAGTCCGGCGCGCCAGACTGTTGCAGATCAGGCAGACCTGGCGCTCAAGAAGATCGATGCGGGCCCGGGTTTTTCTGGCCAGGCCGGGCGAAGGGATGAGCTTGTCGGCGTCCATGGATGCCCATGTTGGCCACGGCTGACGACAGCGCCGTTGCCGGACGCTGAAGATTTTGTGACCATCAAGCCATTGGTGCACGCGAAAACGCAGAGCCGCAAAGGAAAGATCTGTTTGTTGTTGATTGTTCTACCGTCGCGTCTCCGCGTCTTGGCGAGAACAAGCTTTTCCACAATCTTCAGGCCTGGCTTGGTCCGTCTTCGCCGCGGTAAATGCAGCCTGAGGTGCAGGTTTCCTGGATGACTACCTTGGACAGTTCGGGCAGAGTCGGTTTCAGGCGCTGCCAGATCCAGCGGGCCAGGTTTTCACTGGTCGGGTTTTCGAGTCCCGGGATCTCATTGAGAAAATGATGGTCGAGTTGCCGGTAAAGTGGCTCGAAGGCGCTTTTCAATTCGCTGAAGTCCATCACCCAGCCTGTGCTTTCGCCAACCGACCCTGTGACGTGGATCTCGATTCGAAACGAGTGACCGTGAACGCGTTTGCACTTGTGCCCGTCCGGAACATTGGGCAGGAAGTGCGCCGCCTCGATCTGAAATACCTTGAATAATTCCATGGCGCGATTGTACCGCTCTGACTGCGCTACAATCGCGAAAAACAAGAAGGGCCTGGCCGCTTTGCAGCGGTTGATCGCGCATGGCTCTTGAGGGAGCGCAATGTCGAACATTCTTATCATTCTGAAGCTCAAGCGTCGTTCCGGTGTGCTGGCCTCTGCCGTGGCCGTGCTGGGACGCTGCGGTCTGGGCTTCTCGTCGCAGCGGCTGGCAGACGAGGACGGGCCATGCCTGTATCTCAGCGCCGATGGCGAGCTGGCTGATCCGGCGCCGTTGCTGGCCGCTTATGCCGAAGTGCGTGGCGTCGCCGAGGTTCAGGACATCCTGGTCGACGGGCGCTCGGTGCTGCACTTGCCTGAGCCTGAACCAGAGCCGGAACCGGAACCGGAACCGGAACCGGAACCGGAACCGGAACCAGAACCAGAACCAGCGCTCTCCGTCGAGCCAGAGCCGGAACCCGAACCACTCGTGCATCAGACAGCCACCCTGGAGCAAGCGGCCCACGACCTGGCTGCCTGGGATGCTGAGGGAGGGGAGGCCGTCGACAGCGAAGCGGTCAAGCCGGACGGTGATGACTTGAACCCGCACGGCAAGGATCAGGACGACCCTGGATCTGGTGCAGCACCATCAGGGCGCAAATCCGATCGTGCGGCACTGCGTGCCGTCATGCGCCGTCGGCGTCGCTGGTACTGAGTCAGGTCAAGCGGTCAGCTCGCAGACCAGATACAGTTCGGCCAGACCCAGGGTGCTGATGGCGTGTGATTGCAGCTCCGGGCTGTAGTCAACCACCGGGTCCGTGCGTAGCGCGAATCGACGCGGTTCGAAGCCCAACGCTCGCAGCTCGCGCTCGAAACCATCAACCGTGATCGGGTTCAGCTCCTTGTACCACTGCCAGTACTGCGCCGGACTGGATTTCTCACCGGCTCGATCCATGTAGCGTGGCTGCCCTGACAGCACCCGCTGACGAAGTTCTGACTCTTCGAGCTTCAAGTGAATCCAGGGGTCTTCGAAAAACTCGCCCAGGTGATTGCCGACGCTGCCGTAGTAAAGCCCCGGGTGGGCGAAGAACAGGCCGCCGGGGCGCAACACGCGGCGGATTTCGGTCAGCGCACGATCATAGCCCCCCGCGATATGTTCCAGGGACCCCCAGGACAGAACCGCGTCGAAGCGATTGTCTTCAAAGTCCAATTGATTGGCATCATCGGCGCGAAAGCTGAGTCCGGGTGGCTGGATCAGCTGCTCCGGCAGATGGTGAGTCCGGCAGATCTCCGGCAGGCGCTGGTAGCCACGGAAGGGGTCGATACCGATGAGTTCCTCCGGTTGCATTCGCAGGGCGATCCCCAGATCGGTGATGCCATCGCCACAGCCAACGTCCAGTACCCGTCCGCGCAGCCGCTTATCCTCCTGGAAGAACAGGTGGATGATGGTCCTGGCGGCATGGTCGAAGTGTCGGTAGAACCAGTTCTGGTGGCCTTCCGACCAGCTCAGCGATGACACCGGAACGGTATCGCCGAGACTGCCCAGGCGCCAGCCGCTTTCCCACTCAGGCCGGCCGCTGAGCATGGTCTCGGCCCGGGCCCGCTCCCGGCCACCGCTGTTGGCCCGGTCACGCAGGATGATGCTCAGGCGTGCCCCGGTTGACCAGGCGGCTGACTGGGCGCACTCGAGCCGGTAGCGACCATTGGGCAGCCAGGAAATGTCGAGCCCGGTCTGGCGCAGGAAGTGCTGCGAGCGAACACCATCGGGGGTATCGACGATCAGCTCTGCATCCAGATCGAACAGGATAGGTTCATCAAGCTCGAATTCGCAGACCGGATTGGGATCGGCGGAGAAACGGGTGATTTTCAAGGACACGGATCGGCAACCATGGCGAGGCCAGTCCACCATTATCCCATCTTCCGATCAGTCGCAATGTCCGGCTTGTTCATTGCCCGCAACCGGCGACCGCGCCGATATGCCGGCCAGCGGCTATACTGGCGCGTTGGAATGCAAGCCTGGTCCTTTGCCCATGCGCGTCGACCATCTTTCGCCGGGTCTGAACCCGCCTGAAGACTTCAATGCCGTCGTCGAGATCCCCTATGAGGGGCCGCCAGTCAAGTATGAAGTTGACAAGGAAACCGGCGCCATCCTGGTCAATCGATTGCTGGGCACAGCGATGCGCTACCCGGTCAACTACGGTTTCGTCCCGAATACGCTGGCCGAAGACGGTGATCCGCTGGATGTCATGATCCTGATTCGTGTCCCGATCATGCCTGGAGCCGTTATGCGTTGTCGGCCGATCGGCATGCTGGAGATGAGTGACGAGGCCGGGCGTGATGTGAAGATCGCGGCGCTGCCGGTCAGCGAGGTTTCGCCCCTGCATGATGATATTCGTTCCATTGATGACCTGACCGGCGTGAGTCTGCGCGAGATTCGTCATTTCTTCGCACACTACAAGGATCTCGAACAGGACAAGTGGGTCGAGGTTGCCGGCTGGCACGGTGTGGATGCAGCGCGCCAGGAAATCCTCGCGGCAATCAAGCGCTCGCGGCAGGCGCCGATATCGCGCAACTCAAGCTGAAGAATTCGGAGTTTCTCCCATGAGTGATACCAGTTACCGGGCGGTCTGGGACCGCCGATCGTCCGATGATCTTGCCGCGCTGGAAGCTGTCGACAACAGCGGCAGCGAAGCTGTGGCGCAGGCGACCGGCCAGCGCGCGGCCAGTGCTATCGCCCAGGCGGTTGCCCTGGAGCCGGAAGATGTGGTCCTTGAGCTCGGCTGCGGAGCGGCCCGCATCGGCCGTGAGCTGGTTGGCCGCTGCGGTCAGTACGTGGGCACCGACATCTCCCCGAACATGATCCGTGTCGCCTCCCGGCGTCTTGCCGGGTACGACAACGTGCGCCTGGAAGTGCTCGAGCGCACCAGTCTGTCGATGATTGCCAACGACAGTGTCGACAAGGCCTACTCGGTGGCAGTCCTGTGCCACATGGACAAGGAGGATCTGTTTCTCTACCTGAACGAATTCGCCCGCATCCTGAAGCCGGGCGGCCTGGCCTATGTCGAAACCTGGAACCTGGCTGACCCGGTCGGCTGGGAACGATGGATGTACGAAGTCAACTACTGGCAGCGAGCCGACCATTCCCAGCGCAAGGATGTTGCCCGCAATCAGTTCTGCGTTGCCGAAGAGTTTCAGTTATACGCAGAGCGTGCTGGCCTGGACGTGCTGGTCTGCTTTCGCGACTCGCCGTGGCTGCAGATGGTGGTCGGTCGCGACCTCGATGCTACCAGTCGCAAGCACCACCGTCTGCGCCTGGCCGAGGCGCGCTCGGAGATCGCCTACACGCCGCTGTTCGGCCAGTTGTTCCTGGACTGCATCCGGGTCATCTACGGTGACATTCACCCGTTGACGGCGCTGAAGTCGCTGGAGCCGATGGCGGGAAGGCCCGAAGCCGAGCTGTACCGCATCCATATCCAGGGCCTGTGGGATCAGGACCCGGACCGCTACGGCCCGCCGCCTGAAAGCCAGGGCCGCTGAAAATCCAGTCGAACCCAGTCTTCGTTCTGGCTGATGGTGGCTGGTCCCAGGCTGTCCCGGTAAGCGGCTGCAACCGCCTCGGCCTGTTCGGCGAGTACCCCTGAGAGCACCAGTTGGCCACCGGGTGCCAGGCAGCCGGCCAGCGCAGGCGCCAGCTCGATCAGCGGGCCGGCCAGAATATTGGCAAGGATCAGGTCGGCGGCTTCGCCCTTGAATTGTCCGGGCAGCAGGCACTCGATTCGGTCGGCAACTGCGTTGCGGCGAGCATTGTCGATGGTCGCCGTCAGCGCCTGGGGATCATGATCGACGGCCAGTACCTGACGGGCGCCCTTGAGGGCGCTGGCAATGGCGAGGATGCCGGAGCCGCAGCCGTAGTCGACCACCCGCTTGCCGGCCAGCGCGGCACCATCGATCCACTGCAGGCACAGCGCGGTAGTGGGATGGGTGCCGCTGCCGAAGGCCAGTCCCGGATCGAGGCGGATGACCAGTGGCCAGTCCGGGTCGGGTTCTATGTGGCTTGGACAGATCCACAAGGACTGGCCGAAGCGCATCGGCTCGTAGCGATCCATCCAGGCGCGGGTCCAGTCGCGCTCGGCGAGACGCTCGACCACGACGGCATCGGCAGCAGTGATCAGTCCCTGGCCGAGCAGGGCGGCGGTCAGCGCTGCCGGCTCGGCGCCGGCTTCGAACAGGCCCTGCAGAACGACTTCCGGCCACAGTGGTGTTTCGCCCGGCGCGGGCTCATGGACCGGGTGGTCGCCGGCGTCGACCAGGCTCACCGAGCAGGCGCCCAGCTCGAGCAGCGCCTGCTCGGCCGGCTCGACCCGGTCGGCATTGACTCGCAGGCTCAGCTGGATCCAGCCAGTCATCAAGGGATGCCAAGCAGCTGCTTGAGATTGGCATTGGCGTCGATGACCGGCTCGATGTGGCCTTCCCGCGAGGTGAACAGGGTGGTGACGCCAGGGCCGTGGCCGGCCGAGTCGCTGCGCCCGTGGGAAACAACACCGATGGACACGGCGCCGCCGAGCCAGATCCTGCCATGAGAATGATCGGCATCCATGATGGCGACAATGTCTCCAAAACGGAGCTCGTTCAGGCGATAGCGTTCGTTGACCTCTTCATCGAACATCTGGATGTCGTAATCGCCCGTGTATACGTGGTCGCGGCCCAGTCCGGAACCCATGATCTTGGCCGGTATTCGATGGGTGACGCCAATTCGGAGCTTGCCGTCGGCGGTAATCCCTGCACCGCTGCGGTTGAAGGCCTCGATCAGGCGCGGGCTGGCGTTGAAAACGCGCACGCCCTCGATATTGGTCAGACGCATGCCGGCGCCCTCGGTGCGAATCTGCATCCGGTCGCCAATCGCAAGATCATCAAAAATGGCCGGGTCGAAGTCGGCCATGACGTGCTCCACGCCGCCATGCTTGCCGACCACCCAGCCCTCGGCTCCGGCGGCTGCACCGGTGAGGATGCGGACCGGATTGCCGATCATGCTGAGCGCGTTGAGGGCTCGATTGTCGTTGCCGGTGCGATTGCCTTCGCGACCCAGGCTGTAGAGGCTGACGGCTGGCTCGACATGGTTGCCGGCCATCCGGACCGCGCTGTCGCCGGTACGGAAGTTGTAAGTGATCGAACCGGTGCCAGGCAGCAGGACAACTTCGCCATCGGCATGGACTCGATAAATGGTTTCGCGAATCGCCGGCGGCGCGATTTCGCCTTGCACCGCTTGCACGACCAGTTCGTCGGCGTTGAATGCGATCGGTTCAAGGGCGAGTGCGGGAGAAAAAAGCAGGATGAACAGGGGCAAGCCAGTGACAGTTCTGATCATGAGCGAGGCGGTGGGTGCGGACCAATCCGGCATGTTACCGGATTGGCTGGCCCGATGCGTTTGATCAGTGCAGGCCGGGCTGGTGGGCCCCGCGCTCAGTCGCGCCGCTGCCGCCGGCGTTCTCGGGTCGGAGCGGCCGATTCGGCGGGTCGGCTTCTGGCTGGCGGCGCTTGAACAGGCCTTGGCGGCGGGCTGGGCCGGCTGCTCGGTGGCTCGACGCCGCGTTCTGCTCGCCGGGTCCGCACCGGCTCTGATCGTTGCGGTGGCGGCACTGCCGGCTGGCGAGCGCGTTCCCGGCTGCGTATCTCGGGCGCGCTTGGGGCACTCAGTCCTTCGCGGCGCGCTTGCGTTGCGCGCTGTCTGGAGGCGGCACGCCCATCCGCGCCGGCCCTGGAGGTCGCTGCTCTGCTCGCAGTGGGACCAGCTTCGCTCTGCTGCCGGCGCAATGCAGCGCGCTCACTGGCACCCCCGTGGTCGGCCACACTGTGCAGACGCGGCGAGGCAATGCCGTCTGGCGGCAGCAGCGTTGGCGCCGTTGCCAGGGTGCGCACGCCGGTGCTGCGTTGGCGCTGCTCCAGCATGCGCAGCCGCTCGTCGACATGACGCCTGTGTGCCGGCTGGCCGGAGCGTGGCGGCGGATAGTGGATGTAAGTCCACCCCCAGGGATGAAAGCCGTGATAGCCGTGCGCGTACCAAGGGTAGTAATGGCCCCCGAAGGCGATGCTTAACCGTGTTCTGGGGCCCGGTCGATAGCCGTGATACCACCCCGGGTAGGGGTAATACCAGGGGTCAGCCCACCCGACCCAGACAGAGTAGGGATGGTAAAAACGGCTGAAGTAGAAATAGTCCAGCGACCAGTAGGGATAGATCAGGGGGCTGGCATGGACAACGGTCGTCGTGCGATGCACGACCGGCTGATCGTAATAAATGCCGTCATGGCCATAGCGCGGCTGAGAGTAGGTCACGCAGCCCGACAACAGCAAGGCAGCCAGGGGCAGCAAGGCCAGCAGTGTCCGTGTTGATGATTTCATCAGCTCCGATCCTGCGATCCAGGGGTCCAGGGGTCCAGTGTACCCCGAGTTCTTGAACACTGCCTGAACGCACTTGCACCCGGCGGCACCTTTGGGGATGATGGCCAACAGGCATCCCGGCCACCCGATGGTGGAGAGAAATACCTATGGACGAACGCATGCGAGCGGCCCTCAAGGATCCGGCAACCTGGTTACGTCTGCCGGTCATGCTGCTGTTTTTTGCCTTGCTTTTGATCGCCGTGCCGGTGCTGATCGCCGTCACGATTTACGGCTGGTGCGCGCAGTTGTTGACCGGCAAGGTCCCGGATCCGGTTCTCGAGCTGGGTCGTCGGCTGGGCGACTGGCTGGATCGCTGCGCACGCTATCTGAGCGGTGCGGCCGAGCGTCGACCCTTCCCATTCGAAGATCTGGACTGTCCGCGCGATCCACCACCGTGGCGGGCCGCAGCGCCTTCGGCACCGGTGCGAGCTGCGAAACCGGCTGCTGATGACTTGAGTGAGCGATCCCCAGGCAGCAGGTCTCCAATGCCTGCCGAGTCGTCGCCAGCGGTTGCCGAAGCGGCGAAGCCCGCGAGCAGCAACAGTGCCGGCAAGGCCGGCAAGAAATCGACTGGCAAAAAGGCGGTCAGCAAGAAGACCGCCACTAAAAAGGCTGCCGGCAAAAAAACTGCTGGCAAGAAGGCCGCCAAAAAGTCGTCGGCGAAGAAAAAGGCGGGAAAGAAAAAACCTTCGGCGCGAGCGGGCAGCGCCGGCGCGTCGGTCGAAGCAGCTGATGGCGAGCTGACGGACGGTCAACAGGCGTCCGAGGATCAGCGGCCGTCCGCTGACCGCCGCTCAGATGGAGCTGATCAGTCCTGAGGGCTTTGGTCTTGTTCAAGCATTGCGCGCACTTCCTCCAGGCTGGCGCGGCGCTGCGGCCTGCCATCAACCGGGCTGGGCAGTGGCTGCAGCGCCTCCCGACCGACCAGGATCGCCAGCTCGATCACCTCACCGCCGGTTTCTACAACCAGCAGGTCGATGTGGCGGTGACTGCCGTCATGCCAGCGCAGACGTCGGCGCTCCTGGCTGTGAGGGATGCCCCGCTCCAGCAGGAAGTGGACCACGGCGTCCGGGTCCTCGGCAAACAAGTGCAAGCTGATACGTGAGAATTCATCGGCCGTGCCTTCGAGCACTGGGCCGACCAGGCGCGGTCGAAAAGGCGCCAGAAAATTCATCGCCCGCATCGCGGCCTGGCGCAGCTCGCGCAGCCGCTGGTCCAGCTCCATGCCGCCATACAACTGCTGCCATTGGCGCAGGGCGGCCTCGATCTCGGCGTTTGACGGCAGGCCCTGGCGAGCCGAGGCGCCGAGGCGCTCGGCCGCCTTCTGCTTGGCCAGGAGAAAGCTGCGCTGTCCTTCGGTTGCCATGATCCTGGCAGCCTCGGCAGCGATTTCAAGGCGCTGGCGGCTGCCGCGCCGATGGCTGGCGTTGCGGTTGGGCATGGCGGGGTCAGAAGATGTCGAAGGGGTCGCTGTCGCTGCCATTGTCGCTACTGGCCTCCAGCGGCGGCAAGTTGTCGGCATGGAACCACTCCTGAATGGCCCCGCTCAGACCCGGCCGAACCCGCATGCCGGTGTCTGGATTGATCAATGCCTGGGCCAGGCCAACCGGCACCGCCGGCATCTGCTCCGGGCGATCGCGCAAGGCCTCGGCCATGAAGTCCACCCATAGCGGCAGTGCGGTGCGACCGCCCTGCTCGTTGCGACCCAGGCTCTGGTTGTCATCCATGCCCAACCACACCGTGGCAACGATGCCGCCGCCATAACCGGCGAACCAGGTGTCACGCAAATCGTTGGTCGTGCCGGTCTTGCCGGCCAGATCGCGGCGGTTGAGGTCCAGCGCCCGGCGGCCAGTGCCGCTGGTGATGACATCGGCCAGCATCGAGCTGATCAACCAGGCCGTCTGGGCGGATATCACCTGTTCGGCCGCCTCGGGAACGACCGGACCCATCAGCCGCTCCGGGGCTTCAGGAACATTGCGCTGACCGGGCGTGATCCGGCGCGGCGTACTGGCGACCGTCGTCTCGGTGTCTGCCGGCGCTTCTGCATTGATCGCCTCCGGAAGCGGCTCCGGGCAGTCCCGGCAGACCTTGCGCCAGTTCGGCTCGAAGATGATGCGGCCGTCACCGTCAACCAGTCGGTGAATGAACTGCGGCTCGACGGCGAAGCCGCCGTTGGCGAACACCGCGTAGGCTGCGGTCATGCTGAGCGGGGTCAGCGAGGCCGAGCCCAGGGCCATCGACGGCCCTGCCGGCAGGTCGGCGCGATCGAAGCCGAACTCGGCGATGTAGTCGCGGGCATAGTCCAGCCCCATCGACATCAGCAGTCGCACGCTGACCAGATTGCGCGAGTGCACCATCGCTTCGCGCAGGCGGGTGGGGCCGTGGAAGCGGCGGCTGAAATTGGTCGGTCGCCAGACCCGCTCCATCGATGGATCATCGACCACAACGGGCGCGTCGTTGACCACTGATGCGGCGGTGAAACCATTGTCCAGGGCGGCGGCATAGACGAAGGGCTTGAATGCCGAACCCGGCTGGCGCCGACTCTGGGTTACCCGGTTGAACTGGCTGCGTCCGAAATCCAGGCCGCCGACCAGGGCCAGGATTGCGCCAGTATCGGCATCCAGGGCGACCAGCGCCGCCTCGGCCGTTGGCACCTGGGCCAGGCGCCACTCATCATCGACCCGACGCAGCCGGACCAGGTCTCCCGGTGCCAGCACCTCGTCGGCCCGCGTTGGTCGCGGACCGAGCGAATCCAGTGCCAGTCGGGGGCGGGCCCAGGCCAGGCTCGGCAGGTCCAGCACCACATCCATGCCGTTGCGCAGGATCAGACGCGCCTGGGCTTCGTCACTTTCCACGACCACGGCCGGCATCAGGTCGGCGACCGGACGAATCTGGTTCAGCCTGGATTCGATCTCGGCAAGGTCGCTCATCTCGTCAAGCTCGAAGCGCTGCTCCGGGCCGCGCCAGCCGTGGCGGCGATCGTAGCTCTGCAAGCCATTGCGAACCGCCTGGTCGGCGGCCCGCTGCAGGCGCGAATCGACCGTGGTGAAGATCCGGTATCCACCGCCGTAGGCTTCGCTCGCGCCGAGCCGATCCACGGCTTCCTGGCGGGCCATCTCGGCAACCCAGTCGGCGTTGAGCTGGCGCACCGGCGCATGCAGACGGGCGTTGTTCGGTTCAGCCCTGGCCAGGGCATGTTCGCTGGCGTCGATGTAGCCCAGCCTGAGCATCCGATCGAGGACCCAGTTGCGTCTTATCATGGCCTGCCGCGGGCCCGAGATCGGGTTGTCCCGGGAAGGGGCTTTCGGCAGGGCGGCAATCATGGCCATCTCGGCAAGCGACAGCTCATCCAGGGTCTTGCCGTAGTAAACTTGCGCCGCGGCGCCGATGCCGTAGGCGCGGTGGCCGAGAAATTCCTTGTTCAGGTACAGCTCCAGGATGGCGTCTTTGGAGAGCTCCTGTTCGATCTTTACCGCCAGCAGGATTTCACGCAGCTTGCGGGTGATGGAATATTCGGTCGTCAGGAAGAATCGGCGGGCGACCTGCTGGGTGATCGTGCTGCCTCCGGGCACGCGGCCTCGGCCCATCGAGCGGCTGTAAAGCCAGACGCCGCGAAGGGTGCCACGCCAGTCGATGCCGGGATGGCGATAGAAGCGATCGTCCTCGGCGGCGAGGAAGGCAAGGCGCAGCTGGTCGGGGACCTGGTCGATGGTCACGGGGATACGGCGCTGCTCGCCGACCTCCAGCATAAGCTGTTCGTCGGCCGAGTAAATGCGCAGTGGAACCTGCAGGCGCACGTCGCGCAGGGTCTCAACCGAGGGCAGTGTCGGTACGATTGTCAGCCAAATCGCCGCCGCCCCGATCGCCGCCAATGCGAACATCAGGAAAAACAGGCGGATAGAAAAAACTATTAAAGGCTTTATTCGGACCATGAGATATGGTAAATGTACGTCTGGAGAATCAGCGATCCGGTGTGTTGGACGCAGTCTCGGGCCAAAAGTGCCCGCTGAACGGGGTCTCGCGCGTGGTCTGGAAGATTAGCACAGGGCCAGCGTCGCACTTGGATTGTCAATGTTGGGGATGATTCGACCGGGCAACAATGAATTTGGACCAGACCGTCTGACCGTGCCGAACAGAGGGCCATGAGAACACGATGAACGATATTCTGTCGAAGCTGTTTCGCAGCGCGCCGCCACCCCTGATCGGTGTGGATATCGGCACCAGCAGCGTCAAGCTCCTGCAACTGGCGCCGAATGGCTCCAGTTACCGAATCGAGGCCTTCGCCATTGAACCGGTGCCCGAGGGTGCGGTAAGCGAAGGCAGTATTGCCGAGCCGGAGCAAGTGGCCGAGGCCGTCAAGCGGGGCCTGAAGCGTGGCAATTTCAAGGCCAAGGCCTGCGCTATGGCGGTGACCGGCTCGGCAGTGATCACCAAGGTGATCAACCTGCCGGCCGATTTGTCCGAAGAAGATATCGAGGGCCAGATTGAAGTAGAAGCGGGCCAGTACATTCCCTACCCCCGTGAGGAAGTCAGCCTGGATTTTGAGGTTCTCGGTCCATCGCCGCGCAATGCCGAGCTGCTGGAGATCCTGCTTGCCGCGTCCAAGACCGAACATGTCGACGCCCGCCGCGAGGTGGCCGAACTGGCCGGGCTGACGGTCAGGATTATCGATGTCGAGTCTTATGCCGTTGCCAACGCGTTCAACCTGGTGCGGCGCCGGGCTGGTATCGACGATACCGATACCATCGGCATACTCAATATCGGTTCGACAATTTCAACCATGATCGTGCTGCGCGGCGATCGCACCATCTACAGCCGCGAGCACTCCTTTGGCGGCAATCAGCTGGTCGAAGAGTGCATGCGTCGCTACGGCATGGACGCCGAGCAGGCCAGCTTTCTGCAGCGCGGTGAAGAGCCACCGGCGGGCTTTGAAGATGAAGTGCTCGAGCCGTTTCGCCAGAATGTCATCCAGCAGATCAGTCGTGCGCTGCAGTTCTATGCCTCTTCCAGTGAGTACACGAGTATCAGCACGCTGTTTCTGACCGGAGGCGGTGCCTCCATTCCCGGGCTGGCCGAAGCCGTGGGCAACGAGGTCGGTATTTCCTGCGAAGTGGCCGATCCGCTGAAGGATCTGCGTCTGTCGCCGAGAATCAGCGCTCGTGCGCTGGAACAGGCCAGGCCGGCTCTGACCACGGCCTGCGGACTTGCCTTGCGGGGATTCGAATAATGGCGAAAATCAACCTACTACCCTGGCGTGAGAATCTGCGTCAGCAGCGACAGAAAACTTTTTTGACTTCCCTGGCCTTCGCAGCGGTTGTTGCGGTAGGTCTTGTGTTTGCCGGTAATTGGGCAATGAACAACCAGATTTCGGGGCAGGAGAATCGCAACAATTTTTTGCGCGCTGAAATCCGGAAGTTGGATAGGGCAATCGAGCGGATTGAGCAACTTGAAGAAACGCGCGAGAACTTGATTGCTCGGAAGAATGTCATCGAGCGCTTGCAAACCAACCGATCCATGATGGTGCACCTGTTTAACCAATTGGCTCAAACTGTTCCTGAAGGAGTAACGCTCAACTCTGTTCGTCAGACTGGAGATCAGTTGACCATCGTTGGTACGAGTGAGTCGGAAACCCGAGTTTCAGAGTACATGCGAAATATCGAGGCGGCAGAGTGGTTGCATGCCCCAACACTCCGGATTGTTGAGCGCTCGGAACGAGAAGAACGTCCGGGCCAGCCGCATCGGTTTGAATTGACTGCCCGGGTATCTTCACCGGACCAGCAGCAGGAGACTTGAAGTTATGGATTTGAATGAACTCAAAGACCTGGACTTCAACAATCTCGGAAGCGCTTCCGCCGGGGCGAAAGCCGTGATTATCGGATTCGTGGTCATCCTGATTCTGGCAGGGGGCTACTTCCTGATGATCAAGGATAAGCGAGCTTCGCTTGAGCAAAGCGAAAACGTTGAGGTCAGGTTGAAAGCCGAATTCAGGCAAAAGCAGCAGAAGGCAGCAAACCTTGAGCGTTATGAGGCGCAGCTTGAGGAAATGGAAGATATGCTTGCCAGCATGTTGCAGCAGCTGCCGTCTCGCACAGAGATGCCCGCCTTGTTGATCGATATTTCGCGAACGGCGCAAGGCTCAGGGATTCGAAACGAGCTATTCGAGCCTCGCTCTGAGGTTTTGCGTGATTTTTACGCGGAGCAGCCTATCAGCGTTCGGCTCGTGGGGACCTACCATGAGTTCGGCACGTTTGTCAGCTCCGTTGCATCCCTATCCAGGGTCGTTATTCTGACTATGCGTGATATCTCCTTGCAGCCGATCGAAGGCGGGAATCTGCGTATGGAGGGCACCGTGACAACCTATCGATACTTGGATCCCGCGGAAATGGATGCTGGCATGGGTCATGGGAGATAAGGCATGAAGAATCGATGGCAAAGTATAGGGCTCCTTATCGTGATTCTTGCCGTGACTGCCGGTTGTGAGCGCGGCACACGCGACCTTGAGCACTGGGTCGCAGAAACATTGAGAACACCCGCAGGGGACATTGACCCGATTCCGCCGGTCGTCACGCCGGAAATCGTGAGCTACGTAGCCTACGATCTGCGTGATCCATTTCAGCGACGGGTAGCACGTGCGGATGAAGCAGAAAGTGATTTGCTTGCCGGTGCAAATGGGGTAAGACCCGACCCGGACCGGCGCCGCGAATTTCTTGAAGGATTCCCTCTTGACACGCTAAGGATGGTCGGAACTTTCGAGCTTGAAGGTGTGAACTATGCGCTGATTCGTGATAACGATAACGTTGTTCATCGGGTCGCAGAGGGCAACTACATGGGCAGTAATCACGGTCGGGTTGTACGAGTTAGATCAGATCGGGTAGAGCTGGTGGAGTTGTACGAAGATCCTCGTGGGGGATGGGTAGAGCGTCGGGCGCAATTAGTAATGGCCGAAAGCTAATGAAAGGCTTAACGGCAAGGATCCGAAAAGAGTGATTAACAACATGGAAAAATTTTGGGCCATGAATGGGAGAATCGTGATGACCGGCAATGGCAAGGCCATAGTGCTCCTGATTGGGCTGTGCTGGCTATTCTCTTCAGCGCAGGCAACGGAGGTGACAGACGTAAGAGTCGAAACGGGAGATGGCCAGATCCGGTTCGTTCTTGATACTGACTCAGCGCCTCCTGATCCGACCGTGTTCGTGACTGAACAGCCACCAAGAATAGTCTTGGAGCTACCGGGAACTTCGACTCGACTTCGTGGTGACAGGGTCGCGGTTGGTGTCGGCCCTGCACAAAGTTACATGGCGTTGAGCGCAGGCGGTCGCACGAGACTTGTTGTAGATCTGAATCGCTCGGTGTCTTATACGGTCGATGTTGGGTCAAATCGAGTGACTCTGGCAATTGACGCAGGTTCAGCTGGTACCCGCCCTGCTGCGACTCAGATGGGCCAGTCGTCTTTCGAGATTTCTGGCATCGACTTTCGTCGCGGAGCTGACGGGGAGAGCCGGGTGCTCATCGACCTGAACCAGTCTGGCGTCAACATGACAGTCAACGAGCGCGCGAATGGTCTGAGAATCGACCTGTTTGATACCCGATTACCACCGCACCTTTTCCAACGGCTTGACGTGTCAGATTTCGCTACACCCGTTCAGTTCATCACGCCGGAGCAGCGCGGTGAAAACGTCCGCCTCCAACTTGACGTTTCCGGTCTTTACCAGCACATGGCTTACCAGACTGCCGACCGGCTCGTGATCGAAGTAGCTCGCCAGCAGATCGAGCCGGAGCGTGATCGCGAGCTGCGCTTTTTCGAAGAACGTGAGTATGAAGGCAGCCGGGTGACCCTGAATTTTCAGGATATCCAGGTGCGTTCGGTACTGCAGCTGATTGCCGATGTCTCTGACCTGAATGTCGTGGTGTCCGATTCGGTCAGTGGCTCGCTGACCCTGCGCCTGACCAACGTGCCCTGGGACCAGGCGCTGGACATCATCCTGGAGACCAAGAATCTGGATATGCGCCGCTCCGGCAACGTGATCTGGAT